>NZ_BADL01000140.1 GCF_000333615.1 Ideonella sp. B508-1
TTGTCCAGGGCTTGAGCTGCCCTTCTTCGAGGACCTGGATCTGGTCCTCCACAGCCTTCAGGCGCCCACGGCAAAACGTCAGCAACTGGCTGCCGCGCTGGTAGCTCTCCAGGAGCCGATCCAGTGGCAGTTGCCCGGCCTCCATGGCCTGCAGCAACTGGTCCAGCTCGGCGAGGGCCTCCTCGTAACTGGCGGGTTCGCTGGCAGGCTTGGCAGGGGCGGAACGTGGCATTGCGGTGACGTGTTGATATGGCCCAATTGTAGTCAGCCTGCCCCCATCCCCCCGTGCAAGCCCGGATGCGGAGAGACCCCGCTGCAAAAAAGACACGTTCTACGCGATTGCGTCACCTTGACACCCGTCAAACTCTATTTCAAGTCCTTGCAGTTTGAATTGGTTAGAATGTCGTTCGCCCTCACCCTGCCGGTGGGGGTTTTTTCATTCCCACCCGCGGGGCCACCGGGTGGGGGGTTTCAAGACATGTTTTTTGGAGATCCTGGGGATCATGTCGAACCTGAGCATCACGCTGGAAGCTCTGGAGCGCGCGCGCTCTCAACTCTCTGTCAGCACCTATTTCGACGAGGACCTGTTCCGCCGCGAGCAGGAACTCATCTTTCAACACGGACCGCGCTACCTGGCGCATGAGCTGTCCGTCCCGCAGGTGGGCGACTATTACGCCCTCCCGCAGGAAGGCGAAGGTCGCGCGCTGATCCGCACCAACAAGGGTGTCGAGCTCGTCTCCAACGTCTGCCGCCACCGTCAGGCCATCATGCTGCGTGGCCGTGGCAACACGAAGTCCAACATCGTCTGTCCGCTGCACCGCTGGACCTACGATCTGGGCGGCCAATTGGTGGGCGCCCCCCACTTCGACCACGACCCCTGCCTGCACCTGAACAACTACAAGGTGCGGACCTGGAACGGCATGGTGTTCGAGGACAACGGCCGGGACATCGCGGCCGATCTGGCGGGCCTGGGCCCGCGCGCCGACCTGGACTTCTCCGGCTACGTGCTCGACCACGTCGAGATGCACGAGTGCCACTACAACTGGAAGACCTTCATCGAGGTCTACCTGGAGGACTACCACGTCGGTCCCTTCCACCCCGGCCTGGGCCACTTCGTCACCTGCGACGACCTGCGCTGGGAGTTCGGCAAGCACCACTCGGTGCAGACGGTGGGTGTGTTCGACGGCCTGCGCAAGGTCGGCTCGCCCGTCTACAAGGACTGGCGCGATCAGGTGCTCAAGGCCCACGACGGCCAGCCGCCCAAGCAGGGCGCCATCTGGCTGACCTACTACCCGAACATCATGATCGAGTGGTACCCGAAGGTCCTGACCGTCTCCACGCTGTACCCGGTCAGCACGCAGAAGACGCTCAACGTGGTGGAGTTCTACTACCCCGAGGAGATCGCCGCCTTCGAGCCGGAGTTCTGCCAGGCCCAGCGGGCCGCCTACATGGAGACCTGCATCGAGGACGACGAGATCGGCGAGCGCATGGACCTGGGCCGCAAGGCCCTGTTCGAGCGCGGCGACGACGAGGTCGGCCCCTACCAGAGCCCCATGGAGGACGGCATGCAGCACTTCCACGAGTGGTACCGCCGCGTCATGGGCATGGGCCGCGCCTCCTGGTAGGCCCGGGGCTGGCCGCCCCGCCGGCCCCCCGCAACGGGCGACCTCCGGGTCGCCCGTTGCGTTTGGGGGGAGCCCTGCCCACCCACTTGATCAAGGGCAATCCTGCCCTTCTTTCTCCGTCCTCAAGCGGATGGGGCATCGTATGCTGCGCCCATCCCAGAACCTGCCGCGCACGCGGACCCCTTGCCCGTGGACAAGCACTTTCTGACCTCCCTGTTCACCCCGCGCTCCCTGGTGGTCTTTGCGGGCAACCCGGCCCAACCGGAATCCGCCACGCCCCTGGCTCGGGTGCTGCTGCAATCGCTGGAGGAAGGCGGCTTCTCCGGCCCGGTCACCCGGCTGGACATCGAGGGCGAGATCACTGCCAAGTTGTCCGAGCTGGCCCAGACCCGGGCCGATCTGGCCATCATCGCCCTGCCGGACGGACAGATCGAAGCCGCCCTGGAGATCGCCGGGCGCATCCGCTGCCGCGCGGCCATGGTGCTGTCCTCCGGTCTGCCGCAAAGCACCTGCGCGACGCTACATGCCGTGGCCCGGCGCCACCACATGCCGCTGCTGGGGCCCAACAGCCTGGGCTTCCAGCGCCCCTCGGCCCACCTGAACGCGGGCGCCACCGGCCCGCTGGCCCAGCAGGGCCCGCTGGCCCTGGTGTCGCAGTCCGGCGCGCTGACCACCTCCATCCTCGACTGGGCGCGCCACAACGGCGTGGGCTTCTCCACCGTGGTCTCGCTGGGCGCCAACAGCTCGCTGGGCCTGGCCGAGGTGCTGGACTATCTGGCCAACGACAGCGCCACCCACAGCATCCTGATCTACATGGAAGGCATCCGCAACGCGCGGCGCTTCATGAGCGCGCTGCGGGCGGCCGCCTCGATCAAGCCCGTGGTGGTGATGAAGGCCGGGCGCAAACCGGCCGGCTCCCATGCCGCGCTGACCCACTCGGCCGCCATCGTCGGCTCGGACGATGTGTTCGAGGCCGCGCTGCGCCGCGCCGGTGTGGTGCGGGTGCGCGCCTTCACCCAGCTGTTCTCCGCGGCCAAGTGCCTGGCCTCGCGCTATCGACCGGTGGGCAACCGCCTGGCCATCATCACCAACGGCGGCGGGCCGGCCGTGCTCGCCGCCGACTGGGCCAATGACCTGGGCCTGGAGGTGGCCCGGCTGGGCGACGCCAGTCGCCTTGGCCTGGCCCCCCTGGTGGGCAATCAGGCGTCACTGGGCCAGGTGATCGATCTGGGCGAGGAAGCCACCGGCGTGCAGTACGCCGCCGCCCTGAAGGCGGCCAGCGCCGACACATCGGTGGACGGCGCCCTGGTGATCTACTCGCCCAAGCCGGGCGGCCTGCCGGGCACCGAGCCCGACACCGTGGCCACCGCCGTGACCGAGGTGGCCCACCTGCAGGGCAAACCGGTGGTGGCCTGCTGGATGGGCGACGAGACGGTGCGTGGCGCACGCAGCCTGCTGGCCCAGCATGCGGTGGCCAACTTCCGCACACCGGAAGCCGCCGTGGAGGCCTTCGGCAACCTGGCCAGCTTCTACCAGAACCAGCAGTTGCTGCAGCAAACCCCGCCGCCGATGAGCGCGCTGGACAGCCCGGACGCCGAGGGCGCGCGCCTGCTGATCGAGAGCGTGCTGGCCGAGCGGCGCCAGGTGCTGACCGAGATGGAATCCAAGGCCCTGCTGGCGGCCTTCCACATTCCGGTCACGCGCACCATGCTGGCCCGCAGCGCCAGCGAGGCCATGCTCATCGCCAGCCAGCTGGGCTACCCGGTGGCGCTGAAGATCGACTCGCCCGACATCAGCCACAAGAGCGATGTGCGCGGCGTGGCGCTCAATGTGATGACCGCCACCCAGGTGCGCGACACCTACAACGACATGCTGGCCACGGTGACCAAGGTGCAGCCCCAGGCCCGCATCAATGGGGTGACCATCCAGCCCATGAGCGGCAAGCCGCGCGGGCGGGAGCTCTACATCGGCATGACCACCGACGACCCCTTTGGCCCGGTGATCACCTTCGGTGCCGGCGGCACGATGATCGAGCTGATCGCCGACCGGGCCATGGAGCTGCCGCCGCTCAACCAATTCCTGGCCCACCGCCTGATCGAGCGGGCCCGCGTGGCCGAGACCCTGGGCAACTGGCGCGGTGCGCCACCGGTGGATGTGGACGCGCTGGAGCAGGTGCTGCTGCGGGTGTCCAAAATGGTCTGTGCGCTGCCCCAGCTGCGCGAGATGGACATCAACCCCATCATCCTGGACGAGACCGGCGCGGTGCCCGTGGACGCCCGCATCGTGGTGGAGCCGTCGGCCCCCTCGTCGAGCCTGCCCTACCAGCACCTGGCCATCCTGCCCTACCCGGCCGGCCTGGCGCGGGAGTGGCCGCTCAAGGGCGGCGGCCTGTGCACCATCCGCCCCATCCAGCCCGACGACGCCGACATGCTGCAGGCCCTGGTGCGCGGCCTGTCGCCGGAAAGCCGCTACTTCCGCTTCGTCAGCGCGATGCAGGAGATGCCCGCGCGCATGCTGGCCCGCTACACCCTGATCGACTACGACCGCGAGATGGCCCTGGTGGCCGTGCGCCACCACCGCCAGGCGCACGAGGACGGCAGCTTCAGCGACCGCGAGGAGATCATCGGCGTCTCGCGCTACATCACCAACCCGGACCAGACCACCTGCGAGTTCTCGCTGGTGGTGGCCGACAGCGTATCCGGCCAGGGGCTGGGCTCGCGCCTGATGTTGTCCATCATCGATATCGCCCGTGCCAAGGGCCTGAGCGAGATCCAGGGCCTGGTGCTGACCCACAACGACAGCATGCTTCGGCTGATGCGCAGCCTGCACTTCGAGGTCAAACCCTATCCGGAAGACCCCGACTTCCGGCTGTGCACCTACCTCCTGTAAGGTCGAGCTTCTGACCGGTTGCGGCCGCCGGTCTCCTACAATGGCCGCTCACCCGCCACGACTGCGGAGGTCACCATGCTCGAAGACCTGGAAATAGGCTCAAGAATGGGGATCTGGGCGGCTTGCATCGTCCTGATGCTGGTGTTGGCGGGTGTCGCGGGCGGCCTGTGGGTGCGCCAGTGGCGGGCGGAACATGCGGCACGCGCGGCCAGTTCCGCACCGCCGCCCAGCCCCAGCTGGACGACGGCCCGCGCACCGAACACCCCCTGAGTCCCGCCAGCCGGCGCGTCTGCATCGGACGCCACCTGGACGGTGGCTTTTCTGCATGCATGACGAGGCCATGGCTGGCATCCACATTTCCGACCTTGAATCCGCCATCAACTGGTGGCGCGAGCGTTCGCCCTCGGCCGATGGCGTGACCGCCTGCCCCGAGGTGCTGGCCCTGGGCGAGCCCTATGCGTTGCTGGTGTACCAGCAGCGCCGTGAGGTGGACGAGGCCGCGCTCAGCCCGGTCGCGCGGGCGGCCTGGCTGGCCTGGTACGACAGCACGCCCGACGCCCCCTGCATCGCCATCTGCTCCACCGCCCAGGGCGATGCCGTCTGCAAGGGCTGCGGCCGCACCGAGGACGAGGTGCAGAACTGGCCCGTGCTGAGCCCGACCGAGAAGCGCCAGGTCTGGCACCGCATCACGCTCGAAGGCACGGCCTGGCGCTTCAACCGCTATGCCGAGCGGGCCAGCGCCTCGGGCCGGGGAACGGCCCGATGAACGAGCGCAGCTGGCTGGCCAGCGTGCGCCGCATTCTTCCCCTGGCCTGGCCCGTCTACATCGGCCAGCTGGCGGTGCTGGCCTTCAACACCGTGGACACGGTGGTGGTGGCCCGCCATTCGCAGCTGGATCTGGCGGCCTTCGCAGTGGGCGCGGCGGCCTACATCACCATCATCATCGGCTTCATGGGGGTGGTGCTGGCGCTCTCCCCGGTGGTGGGGCAACTGCATGGTGCGGGACGCCACGAGGCGGCCGGCGACCAGTTCCACCAGGGGCTGTGGCTGGCCCTGGGCCTGTCCACGTTCGGCGCACTGCTCCTGTGGTGGCCAGAGCCCTTTCTGCGGATGGCCCGGGCCAGCCCCGAGGTGGCCGAACGCACGCGAGGCTATCTGCAGGCCCTGACCCTGGCCCTGCCGGCGGCCCTGCTGTTCACGGTGTTCCGGTCCTTCACCACCGCCGTGTCGCGTCCCAAGCCGGTCATGTTGCTGCAGCTGGGCGGACTGTCGCTGAAGATCCCCCTGACCATCGCCTTGGTGAGCGGCTGGCCGGCCATCGGCCTGCCCTCGCTGGGGGTGGCCGGCTGCGCCTGGGCCACGGTCGTCGTGCTGTGGGCCCAGACGGCCGGGGCCTGGGCCTGGCTGCGCCGGGATGCCTTCTATGCCCGCTTCCTGCTCTTCGAACAGGGCCTGCGCCGCCCGCATGCGCCTGCCCTGTGGGGGCTGCTGCGCCTGGGCGTGCCCATGGGCGCGGGCTTTCTGATCGAGGTGACGGGCTTCAGCTTCATGGCCCTGTTCATCGCCCGTCTGGGCACCACGCCGGTGGCCGGGCACCAGATCGCGATGAACCTGATCTCGCTGATGTTCATGCTGCCCATGTCCGTGGGCAATGCCACCAGCACGCTGGTGGCCCAGCGCATCGGTGCGCAGGCCCTGGGCGATGCCCGCCGCCTGGGCTGGCACGGGCTGGGTCTGGGCGCCGGACTGGCCGCCCTGGTCGGCTGCAGCGTCTACCTGGCCCGGACCCCGGTGCTGGAGCTCTACACCCACGACCGCGCCGTGGTGGCGGCCACCCTGCCCTTGCTGGCCTGGCTCGCCGTCTTCCATGTGGCCGATGCGGTCCAGACGGTGGTGGCCTTCACGCTGCGGGCCTGGCGCATCGCCACGGCCCCGATGGTGGTGTATGCCTTCTCGTTGTGGGGCGTGGGCCTGGGCGGCGGCTACCTGCTGGCCTTCAACGTGCCCGGAACCATTCCCCCTTCATTGCAAGGCGCCCCTGGCTTCTGGACCGCCGCCACGCTCGGTCTGCTCGCGGCCGGCACGGGGCTCACGGCCCTGCAGGGCTGGGTGCTGCGGCGCCGTGCTCAGGCGCCGGCGGGCTGAAGCAGACGCCTTCCCGGCAGGGTGAGCACAAAGCAGCTGCCGCCCCCTTCCCGGGGTTCGCAGTGCACCCGGCCGTCATGGCGCCGGACGATCTGACGGACCAGCGCCAGCCCCAGACCCACGCCGCCTTCGCGCTCGGCATGGCCGGCCATGCGGTAGAAGGGCTCGAAGATGCGCTCGCGCTCGGATTCCGGCACGCCCGGCCCCCGGTCGCACACCCGGAGCTGGACATCGCCAGAAGGCAGCAAGGCCAGTTCGGCCAGCACGTCCTGCCCGCCGTAGCGCTGGGCGTTCTCCAGCAGATTGCGCACAGCACGGCGCAGCAGGCGCTCGCTGCCCCGCAGTATCAGCGCCGGCCCCTCGACCTGCCCGCCCACCCGGCTGGCCTCCTCGGCCATCACGGCCAGGGCGTCCACCGGATCGTCCAGATTCACGGCCACACCGGCTTCCAGACGGCTGGACAGCAGCACCTCTTCCACCAGGGCATCGAGTTCACGGATGTTGACCTCGATCTCCTTGCGCAGCGCGGCCCGATGCGCAGGCCCGGCATCGTCGATCATCGACAGGGCCATCTTCAGTCGGGCCAGGGGCGAACGCAGCTCGTGGCTGGCATTGGCCAGCAGGCTCTGGTTGGACTGCACCAGGGACTGGATCTGCTGCGCGGCGCGGTTGAAACTGGCCGCCAGGGCCGCCACCTCGTCCTTGCCCTCTTCCTGGACACGCTGCGCCAGTGCGCCAGCCCCGAAAGCCTCCACCCCATGCTTGAGACGCTCAAGGCGCCGGGTGATGCTGCGCACAACGGAATAGCACCGGCC
>NZ_BADL01000139.1 GCF_000333615.1 Ideonella sp. B508-1
GGCATGCGCATGTCCGACAGCACCAGATCGACCGGCTGCTGGGCCAGGATCTGCAGCCCCTCGGCACCGCTGGACGCCAGCAGCACCGTGTAGCCCTGCCCGCGGAACAGCCGGCGCAGGGCGTTGAGCACGCCCGATTCGTCGTCCACCAAGAGCAGGGTCGCCCCCTCGAAGGGGGCACGGGACACCAGGGCGGGGGCGGTCGGGTCGCTCGTCATCTCGGGAAGCCTGTCGAAGCTCGGGTCGGGCATGACGCACAAACGTCATCCTTTCCTGACACTTCGTCCCAGGCTTCCCCGAATGAATCGGGGTAAACCCCTTTCAGTGTGACGCTGCAGGCGCCGCGGCCAGGCGCCGGGCCAGAAAGCGCAGGGCGGCGCTGTAGCCCTCAGTGCCCAGGCCGGCGATCACCGCCTCGGCAATGCCGGAGATGAAGGAGTGGTGGCGGAATTCCTCACGCCGGTGCACGTTGCTGATGTGCACCTCCACCACCGGCAAGGCCACGCCGGCAAAGGCGTCGCGCAGGGCCACGCTGGTGTGGGTCAAGCCCCCGGGGTTGACGATGAAGGCCCGCGTGCCATCCAGCCGGGCGGCGTGGATGCGGTCGATCAGCGCGCCCTCGTGGTTGCTCTGGAAGCACTGCAGCGGCAGCCCCAGGGCCTGCGCCTCCTGCGCCAGCCGGGACTCCACGTCGGCCAGGGTTTCGGCCCCGTAGATCTGGGGTTCCCGGGTGCCGAGCAGGTTCAGGTTGGGGCCGTTGAGAACAAGGATGGACATGGCAGCAAGACGTGTTGACAGGCAAGGCGGCGATTGTCGCCTGCCTGCCGGGGGGCGGGAGAGCGGGGCGAGGCTCAGCAATTTCAGATCACATATATGAATTCAATTAGCTCAAAATTCATCCGAGAATCAATTTGTGATCACAAAAGCAATTCCTGCTAGCATCCATCCATCGCGACTCCCACCCCGCCCATGGCCTCCCTGCTCGACAGCTTCCTTGCCCAGCACCGCATCCACGAGGTGGAGTGCGTGATCCCCGACATGACCGGCATCGCCCGCGGCAAGATCCTGCCGCGCGACCTGTTCCAGGCCGCCGGCGAGATGCGCCTGCCCAAGAGCGTGCTGCTCAACACGGTCAACGGCCAGCAGCCGGACAACGGCCCTTTCGTCGGCGACACCGACCCGGACATGGTCTGCGTGCCCGACGCCGCCACCGTGCGCCTGGTGCCCTGGGCGGCGGAGCCGGTGGCGGTGGTCATCCACGACTGCCAGGAATGGGACGGCTCGCCGGTGGCGCTGTCGCCGCGCGGCGTGCTGCGCCGGGTGCTCAAGCTGTACGCCGACCGCGGCTGGAAGCCCATCGTCGCGCCGGAGATGGAGTTCTACCTGGTGGCCCGCCAGCAGAACCCGCACGAGCCGCTGCAGCCGCCGCTGGGTCGCACCGGCAAGCCCGAGGCCGGGCGGCAGAGTTACTCGATCGACGCGGTCAACGACTTCGACCCTTTCTTCATGGAGCTCTCCAACTTCTGCGAGCTGCACCAGCTGGGCGTCGAGACCCTGATCCACGAGGCCGGCCCGGGCCAGATGGAGATCAACTTCAGCCACGGCGAACCGCTGGAGCTGGCCGACCGGGTCTTCCTGTTCAAGCGCACCGTGCGCGAGACGGCGCTGCGCCACAACATCTTCGCCACCTTCATGGCCAAGCCGATGGAGGCCGAGCCCGGCAGCGCGATGCACATCCACCAGAGCATCCACGACGAGCAGGAACGCAACATCTTCAGCCAGCCCGACGGCAGCGCCAGCCCGCTGTTCGCCCACTACATCGCCGGGCTGCAGACCTACATCCCGCAGCTGATGCCCATGTTCGCGCCCTATGTGAACTCGTACCGGCGGCTGGCGCCCTTCATGTCGGCGCCCATCAACGTGCGCTGGGGCTACGACAACCGCACCTGCGGCATCCGGGTGCCCAAGTCCGGCCCGGCCGCGCGCCGGGTGGAGAACCGCGTGCCCGGCGTGGACGTGAACCCCTACCTGGCCATGGCCGCCACCCTGGCCTGCGGCTACCTGGGCATGGTCGAGCAGCTCACCCCCTCGGAGCCCACCAGCGACAGCGCCTGGAACGTGGCCCACGAACTGCCCCGCCATCTGGAGGATGCGATCGAGCGCATGCGCGCCTGCACCCCCATGCGCGAAGTGCTGGGCGACAGCTTCGTCGACGCCTTCTGCGCCGTGAAGGAGCTGGAGTACGCCACCTACAACCGGGTGATCAGCTCCTGGGAGCGCGAGCACCTGCTGCTGCTGGTCTGAAGGCCGGAGACCCCTTGATGCCCACCGACATGAACACTGCCCCGACCCTGCGCGCCGGCCTGGACCCGGCCCGCCTGTCCGCCCTGCAGCAGCGCGAGAGCGCCGCCTATGCCGCCGCCCGCCCGCGCAGCCAGGCCCTGGCCCAGCGCGCCGCCCAGCACCTGATGTTCGGCGTGCCGCTGCACTGGATGAACGACTGGTCCACCCCCTTCCCCCTGCATGTGGCCAGCGCCCGGGGCGCGCGGCTGCAGGACGTGGACGGCCACGCCTACACCGACTTCTGCCTGGGCGACACCGGCGCCATGTTCGGCCACAGCCCGGCGCCGGTGGCCGCCGCCCTGGCGCACCAGGCGGCCCAGGGCATCACCGCCATGCTGCCCGGCGAGGACGCGGTGTGGGTGGGCGAGGAACTGGCCCGGCGCTTCGGCCTGCCCATCTGGCAGTTCGCGCTCAGCGCCTCGGACGCCAACCGCTTCGCCATCCGCTGGGCCCGGGCGCTGACCGGCCGCGACCAGGTGCTGATCTTCAACGGCTGCTACCACGGTACGGTGGATGACGTGTTCGTGGACCTGGTGGACGGCCAGCCCCGCACCCGCGACAGCCTGCTGGGCCAGGTGGTGGACATCACCCGCAGCACCCGCAGCGTCGAGTTCAACGACCTGGCCGCGCTGGAAGCCGCACTGGCCGACGGCCAGGTGGCCTGCCTGCTGGCCGAGCCGGCCATGACCAACATCGGCATGGTGTTGCCCGAGCCCGGCTTCTGGAAAGCGGCCCAGGCCCTGTGCCGGCGCCACGGCACGCTGCTGCTGATCGACGAGACCCACACCATCAGCACCGGCCCTGGTGGCTACACCCGGGCCCACGGCCTGCAGCCGGACCTGCTGGTGCTGGGCAAGCCGGTGGCCGGCGGCGTGCCCTGCGCGGTCTACGGCTTCTCGGCCGAGGCGGCCCGCCGCGCCGAACAAGCCAAGCGCGACGCCCCGCCGGGCCACAGCGGCATTGGCACCACGCTGACGGCCAATCTGCTGGCCCTGGCCGCGATGCGCGCCAACCTGGCCGAGGTGATGACCGAGGCCGCCTACACGCGGATGTTTGCCCTGGCCGAGCGCCTGGCCGATGGCCTGCGCGACGTCATCGCCCGCCATGGCCTGCCCTGGTGCGTGACCCAGGTCGGCGCCCGCACCGAGTTCCAGTTCACGCCCACGCCGCCGCGCAACGGCAGCCAGGCCGATGCCATCCTCGACCCGGCCCTGGAGCAGATCGTCCACCTGTACCTGCTCAACCGCGGCCTGCTGATCACGCCCTTCCACAACATGATGCTGGTCTGCCCCGACACCACGGCGGCCGATGTGGACCGCCTGGTGGCCAGCTTCGACGCCTTCGTCGGCGAGACCCGGCCGGGCTGAGGCCTACACTGCGCGTCCCCGCCCTGCCCCGCTGACATGCCCGCCGACAACGACACCCCCGCCCCGCCGGCGGCCGCCACCCACCAGGACGCGATCTACGCCACGCTGCGACAGTGGGTCACCGTGGGCCGCTTCCTGCCCGGCGAGCGGCTGAAGATCCGCACCGTGGCGGCCCAACTGGGCGTGGGCCAGATGCCGGTGCGCGCCGCCCTGCAGCGCCTGGCCGCCGAGGGCGCGGTGGTCAACGTGCCCAATGCCGGGGTGGCGGTGCCCCGGCTGTCGGTGCCCGAGTTCGACGACCTGCTGCAGATGCGCATGCTGCTGGAAGGCGAGGCCGCCGAGCGCGGCGCGCTGCGGCTGGACGCCGAGGGACAGGCCCGGCTGCAGGCCCTGAGCCAGCGCATGGCCCAGGCCCTGGCCCGCGGTGACGGCAACGACTACCTGGCCGCCAACGAGGACTTCCATGTGCTGCTGTACAAGGCCGCCGGCTCACCCACACTGTTCGGCCTGATCGACACGCTGTGGCTCAAGGCCGGCCCCATCTCCAACCGGCTGTTCGACACGCCCGAGGCCGGTGCCGTGCTCAACGACGCGCATGAGGACCTGGTGAAGGCCCTGGCGCGTGGCGACAGCGCCGGGGCGCGGCGCGCGGTGGAGAAGGACATCTTCGTGGCCGGGCAATTCCTGCGCCGCAGCCTGGGCGCGGCCGGTAAGGTGCGGCGCTAGACTGGGTCTCACCATGAGCCAGAGCATCCCCGACCACGACTACCCGACCGTCCTCGACCAGATCCGCACCGAGATCCAGCCCCTGCTGGGCCAGGGCCACGTGGCCAGCTACATCCCGGAGCTGGCCAAGGTGCGGGGCGACCAGTTCGGCATGGCCGTGGTCACGCTGGACGGCGAGGTCAGCACCTGCGGCGACGCCCGGGTGGCCTTCTCGATCCAGTCGGTCTCCAAGCTGTTCGCGCTGACCCTGGCCTACCAGTGCGTGGGCGACGCGCTGTGGCAGCGGGTGGGCCGCGAGCCTTCGGGCAACCCCTTCAACTCGCTGGTGCAGCTGGAATCCGAACAAGGCAAGCCGCGCAACCCCTTCATCAACGCCGGCGCCCTGGTGGTGACCGATGTGCTGTGCACCCGCTTCGTCAACCCGGAGACGGCGCTGGTGGAGTTCGTGCGGCGCCTGTCGGGCAACGCCACGCTGCAGTACGACGACCGTGTGGCCCGCAGCGAGATGGCCACGGCCGAGCGCAACCGCGCCATGGGCCACTTCATGCGCAGCTTCGGCAACCTGCACAACCCGGTGGACGAGGTGATCGCGGCCTACTGCCGGCACTGCGCCATCCGCATGGATGCGGTGGACCTGGCGCGGGCGGTGGCCTTCCTGGCCCACGGCGGGGTGAACCCCTGGAACGGTGAGCGGGTGGTCAGCGCCAGCACCGCCAAGCGGCTCTCGGCCCTGATGCTGACCTGCGGCACCTACGACGCGGCGGGGGACTTCGCCTTCCGCGTGGGCATTCCGGCCAAGAGCGGCGTGGGCGGCGGCATCGTCGGCCACATCCCGGGCCAGCTGGGGGTGTGCGTCTGGTCGCCCGAGCTGGAGCCCTCGGGCAACTCCCTGGCCGGCAGCTACGCGCTGGAGCGCTTCACCACCCTGACCGGGCAGTCGCTGTTCTGACCCGGGGGGCCAGGCGGGTTCAGCGCTCGATGCGCGCCCAGGCCGAGTGGTTGTGGATGGACTCGAAGTTCTCGACATCCACCCGGTAGTGGCCGATGCGGGCATCGGCGTTCAGGCGCAGGGCCACATCGCGCACCAGGTCCTCGACGAACTTGGGGTTCTCGTAGGCGCGCTCGGTCACCCACTTCTCGTCGGCCCGCTTGAGCATGGGCCAGATCTCGCTGGAGGCCGATTCCTCGGCAAAGCGCACCAGTTCCTGCCATTCGATGGCACCGGCCACCGGGTCCTTCAGCTCGACGCGGATGGTCACCAGCGAGCGCTGGTTGTGCGCGCCGTAGTCGGAGATTTCCTTGGAGCAGGGGCACAGGCTCTTGACCGGCACGCCCACCTCGGCCCAGATGGCCGTGCGGCCGTCCTTGCGTTCGGCGATGAAGGCCCCGGCGTAGTCCAGCAGGCTTTGCAGGCCCGAGACCGGCGCCTTCTTGCGGATGAAGAAGGAGAAGCGGGCCTCGATGCGGCCATCGCTGGCACCCAGCTTGTCCAGCATCACGTCCAGCTGACGGGCCAGGCCGGCTGCGTCCAGCGGCTCGCTCTGGGCGTCCAGCCAGGCGACGAAGCGGGACATGTGGGTGCCCTTCTTGTCGGCCGGCAGGGCCACGTCCAGGTTCCACAGCGCCGCGGTGGACTGCACCGCACCGGCCACCCGCAGGTTCAGCGGATAACGCACGTCCTTGACGCCCACGCGCTGGATCGCGAGGTGGCGCTCGTCGCGCTCGCTCTGGGTGTCGGGGATGTGCAGGGCGTCGGTCAGGGTATTCATGGGAACGGCAGAGGATGCAGGCTGTCAATGTGACAGCGAACCGGCAACCCCGCTGGCGCAGGGTTGATGCCGGCCACCCCCGATTGTGCTATGAGTGCGAAAAGTCCATCGGTGGCCGGGCTCAGGCCGCGGCCGGCTTCACCAGGGCCAGCGGGGCCCCGAAACGGCGGCGCACCGCGGCCTCGATGCCGGCGGCGTCCAGCCCGCACAGCGCCAGCAGCTTGCCGTGGTCACCATGCTCGATGAACTCATCGGGCAGGCCCAGCTGCAGCACCGGCACGGTGACACCGGCTTCGGCCAGGGCCTCCATCACCGCGCTGCCGGCACCGCCGGCGATGCAGCCTTCCTCGATCGTGACCAGGCCTTCGTGGCGGCGGGCCAGGTCCAGCACCAGGGTCTTGTCCAGCGGCTTGGCAAAACGCATGTTGGCCACCGTGGCATCCAGCTTCTCGCCGGCCTGCAAGGCCGGGTACAGCAGCGTGCCGAAGGCCAGGATGGCCACGCCCCGGCCTTCGCGGCGGACCTCGCCCTGGCCCCAGGGCAGTTCGTCCAGCTCGGCCGCCGGCACGGTGCCCGCCCCGGCGCCACGCGGGTAGCGCACAGCCACCGGGTGGTTCTGGCGGTAGGCCGTGGTCAGCGCGCGGCGGCACTCGGCCTCGTCGGCCGGCGTCAGCACGCTCATGTTCGGGATGCAGCGCAGGAAGGCGATGTCGTAGGCCCCGGCGTGGGTAGCGCCGTCGGCACCGACCAGACCCGCCCGGTCCAGCGCGAAGACCACCGGCAGGTTCTGCAGCGCCACGTCGTGGATCAGCTGATCGTAGGCGCGCTGCAGGAAGGTGCTGTAGATGGCCACGACGGGCTTGAGCCCCTCGCAGGCCAGCCCCCCCGCGAAGGTGACGGCGTGCTGCTCGGCGATGCCCACGTCGTGGTAACGGGTGGGGAAGCGCCGCTCGAACTCGACCATGCCCGAGCCCTCGCGCATGGCCGGCGTGATGCCCACCAGGCGCTCGTCGGCCGCAGCCATGTCGCACAGCCACTGGCCGAAGACCTGGGTGAAGGTCTGGGCTGCCGGGGCGGCGGACTTGACCAGGCCGATGGACGGGTCGAACTTGCCCGGGCCGTGGTACTTGATCGGGTCTTCCTCGGCCGGGCTGTAGCCACAGCCCTTGCGGGTGATCACATGCAGGAACTGCGGGCCCTTGGCCTGGCGCAGGTTCTCCAGTGTGGGAATCAGGGCGTCCAGGTCGTGGCCGTCGATCGGCCCGACGTAGTTGAAGCCGAACTCCTCGAAGATCGTGGCATCGGGCACCACCATGCCCTTGGTGTGCTCCTCGAAGCGCTTGGCCAGGCCGTACAGCGGCGTGTTCTTGAGCACCGATTTGGCGCCCTCGCGGGCGGCCGAGTAGAAGCGACCGCTCATCAGCCGGGCCAGGTAGCGGTTGAGCGCCCCCACCGGCGGGGAGATCGACATGTCGTTGTCGTTGAGGATGACCAGCATGTCGGGCAGGCCCGCCGCGCTCTGGAAGCCACCGTGGTTCAGGGCCTCGAAGGCCATGCCGCCGGTCAGCGCACCGTCGCCGATGATGGCCACGGCCTTGCGGCTCTCGCCCTTGAGGCGGGCGGCATGCGCCATGCCCAGCGCCGCCGAGATGGAGGTGGACGAGTGCCCGGTGCCGAAGGTGTCGTATTCGCTCTCGGCCCGCCGCGGAAAGCCGCTGATGCCGCCCAGCTGCTTGAGGGTGGACATGGCCTCGCGCCGGCCGGTGAGGATCTTGTGCGGGTAGGACTGGTGGCCCACGTCCCAGACCAGGCGGTCCTGCGGCGTGTTGTAGACCGCGTGCAGGGCGATGGTCAGTTCCACCGTGCCCAGGTTGGACGACAGGTGCCCCCCGGTGCGGCTGACCGTCTGCAGGAGGAACTGACGCAGCTCATCGGCCAGCTGCTTGAGCTGGGGCCGGGAGAGCTTGCGCAGATCTTCCGGGCCGTGGATGTTCTCCAGCAAGGAGGGCTTGCTCATCGGAAATTGCTCCGCAACCGGCACAAGAGAAGGGGCTTCCATGGTGCCGGGTTCAGTATTGTCGGTCCACCACACGCCCGGCCAGCCAGGTCAGACAGCCCACGGACAGGCCGGAGCGGTCCAGGGCCTGCATGGCTTCGGTGTAGAGGCGCTGGGCGTACTGGTTGGCGGCTTCCAGACCCAGGACCGAAACGTAGGTCGGCTTGTTCGCGTCCTCGTCCTTGCCCGCGGTCTTGCCCAGCACGGCGGACTCCTGGGTGCAGTCCAGGATGTCGTCCACCACCTGGAAGGCCAGGCCGATGGCGGCGCCGTAGTCGCTCAGGGCCTGCCAGCCGGTGTCGCCGGGCTGACCACAGGCCGCCCCCATCAGCACACTGCATTGCAACAGCGCGCCGGTCTTGCGGCGGTGCATGTCACGCAGCGCGGCCTCGGTCAGCGGCTTGCCCACGCTGGCCAGGTCGATGGCCTGGCCGCCGGCCATGCCTTCCTGTCCGGCCGCACGGGCCAGCAGACGCACCAGCCGGGCCTGCAGCTCGGGGGGCACGCCGGTCTCCGGCGTCAGCACCTCGAAGGCCAGGGCCTGCATGGCATCGCCGGCCAGCATGGCCTGGGCTTCGCCGAACTGCACATGCACCGTGGGCTTGCCGCGCCGGAGCATGTCGTTGTCCATGCAGGGCATGTCGTCGTGCACCAGCGAATAGGCATGGATCAGCTCAGCCGCGACCGCCGCACGCAGGGCGGCCTCGCGATGCCCCTGCACCGCCTCGCAGGCCGCCAGCACCAGCACCGGGCGCAGGCGCTTGCCGCCGCCCAGCACCGCATAGCGCATGGCGTCGCCCAGACCCGCAGGGGCTTGGGCAGGCACAAAACGGT
>NZ_BADL01000138.1 GCF_000333615.1 Ideonella sp. B508-1
TGATGCTGCCGCCAATTGGGTTGACAGGCCGCAGGCCGAGCGTGCCAACATCCCACTGAAGATCGCCTACGGCATGGACCAGAACCTGGAGAAGTTGGCGTACGCCGAGTTGGTGGACATCGGCAAGACGAAGGGGGAAATGTTGAACGTGGACATACTGGTGTCGTCCGACCACGTGGCCTACTTGGTGGGCCGCGGCTGTAGCCAGGAAGGCTCGGTGAGGAGTATTGAGGAAAACACGATCGCGTACTCAGTTGCAGGAGTCCCGTGGGCGTGGTCGCACAGATCATCTCGTGGAACATCCGGTTGAGGATGGCGGCCAGGAAGTTGGCGTCCGCTCTGGGCACCGGCAAGTGCAGTGGTGATTAAGCCGTGCCGAGATCCAGCCCGAGTCAGTATCCTGGTATAGGCTGAGTTGCTGGCGGATGTGTTGCCCCCGGGCGGGGTGAACATGGTGAACGGGTACGGCCGGGAAGGCGGCATGCCGAGGGACAGCAGCAGGAGCATGGCCAAGGTGGCGTTAACCGGCTGCGCGGCCAC
>NZ_BADL01000137.1 GCF_000333615.1 Ideonella sp. B508-1
GAATTACCTTGGGGGACGCCTTGGGCCACCGCCTCCACCTTCTTCGTTGCCCCAAGCCCCAGCATGTAAATGCGCGCCGGCTTGTGTGCGCGGCAGAACCGTTGCAGCTCCGCGAACGACCAGGCTCCAGATTTGAGGGGCACGCCCACGGTGTAGGGCATTCCTGCCGTCACAGCCTCTATGGCCTCCAGAAAGGCGCTGTCGCTTGGCGAGTGCAGCGGGAAGATGCAGTGGGCGCCGGACGCGATCCAGCCGCGGATGCGCCCTGCGTGCCGCTGCTGAAGCTCCATCGAGGCCACGGGGTTGCCCACGACATCGGGCATTACCAGGCGAAGCTGGCCAGGTCGGGCGCAGCGCCTCACCAGCTCGTCGTAGGCCGGGAACACGTCGCGCTCGAAGTCCAGCCCCTCGCCCGCCACGAATGCACCGAAGGCGCCGGAGTCCACGAACACCAGGCCGCCACGGCCGGTGTAGGCCGCAACCAGATCCAGCAGCTTCCCCCCGTCTTGCTTGGGAAGGGCCGTGGCCGTGATGCCCACCGGCACGCCGGCGAGGATGAACCCCCGGCAGTCCCAATAGGCCGAACTGCCGCTGTGGAAGCGATCCACCGCGCGACGGCCAGCCCCGAACAGCGACGCCTGTGCCGAAGCCTCGGCCTGGGGGCGGCGCTCCGGTTCGTACCAGGGGAAGCGCAGCGAGGGCAAAGCCTTCTCTGCCTCATCAATCACGTTCAGGATTTCAAGAACATCGTTCACGGCTGCGACCCCTTCTAGCCTGCAATTCTACCCGCCGACCTATTGACCGTCAATAGCTGGCGAGCTTTCGCGCGCGAAAGTGGCGGCCTCCCGGCTGGTGCCCTCATTCCCGCGCCGCGCGTCGAGCGCGTTATCTGGACCGCACATCGCCTCGGCCATGGCCAGGAATGCCGCGCGCTTGTCGCGGCGTACTCGGAACTCGTGATCCACCACTTCATTGACCCGTGCCCATTGGTTCCAGGCGAAGGACCGGCCCAGGCCCACCGTGGTGTTGCTGCTCGGGAAGCTGTCCGCGTTGCGCACCATGTCTTCCCAGCTCGCCCCGAACTCCACCGCGCTGAATCGGCTGTGCTTGCCCGTGAGCGCTTTGCGCTCCAGAACCAGTGCGTTTTCCAGCAGTTCGGGGTGTTCAGCCGCCAACCACCACAGCTCCCAGGCTTTGCTGGCCGGGCAGAAGAAGCACGCGCTCTTGATCGGCACCATGTCAGCGCCCAGCACCGCAGCGATGGCGCTCACGCATTCCCTGCGCGTCCAGCCGATCAGTTGCAAGGGGTAGAGATAGTCGAAGTCAGCATCGGACGAAGCCAGGCCTTTCGAGCGCCGCGTGTCGGCCTTGCCGCAGTCGTATCCGATCAGCTTCACGATCCGCGTTCCCATGGCCTGCGCTTTCGTCCAGACGGGATGCGGCTCGCACTTGTTCGGCCCTCGCGTCGCCCCCTTCAGGTACTGGTCTTGAGGCCCGGTCTTCCACTTCAAGCTACAGGATTTCATCCCGAAGGCCAGCGATGGAAGCGTCTCGTTCTTCAGGCAGTTCCCGTACAGATCCACATACCCCGTGCCCTCCTGCGGAACGGTCCGGCACACGCTCACCTCCGGCCAGCCCCACGCCAAAGGACCGAGTTCATTCGTTCGATGGGCGCAGCGTCTCGGGCTCTCG
>NZ_BADL01000136.1 GCF_000333615.1 Ideonella sp. B508-1
GCGAGGCTATTGGTAGTCCGCCTCGTGCTGGTGGCGCACTGCCAGCACCACCACGAGCTGGGGTGAAGCGATTTCGTACTTCAAGACGTACCCTGAAGCGCCGAACGGAACAACAAGCTCTCGGCGAAGTGAACTCCGCGACCCATCAGCCTTTCGGAACAAGAAAGGCACCCTCGCCAGCGAAGTCATCGCCACCTCGATAGCCTCAATGGCACGGCCAGCCACTTCCAGATCCTCGACGTACTCCGCCCGCTGGACCAAGTAGTCGTACAACCTCAGTAGGTCGGTCCTGGCCTCGGGATCAACGATGACCGTGTAGGTCATGCTTTGGACGGCCTAGACCTGCCCTGTAGTTCACGACGCCGGCTTTCCAGCCGCGCCCGCATTTCGGCCACAACCTCTTCAGCCGGCACACCTGAACCTGTCTGTTGAAACCGCGACCAGGCCGCGTCGGCTCGCGCGTCAAACTCGGCTTGCATGCGCCGATGGTCCACCGCCTGGCGAACCGTCGCCTCCAAGAAGTCGGACAGTGTTTCGCCATCGCGCAACACAGCTTCGAGGTCAGCTCGAAGTTGGGGCTCGACGCGCACTTGCGGGAGGATTGCGGTTTTCATGCCCTCAGTGTGTTGCAAACGTGTTGCAGCGTCAAGGGCATCACCGCCCCGTCGTCTTCTAGGGTTTCGCGCGCGAAACCCTCAGTTAGTCCATTCGTCGCGTTTCTTTCGATCACACTGCTCTGCTCAGGATGGCATCACTTGCGAGGCAGGCCTGTGAACGCGGACAACCTCCCCAGCTCTGCCAGGAAGCGAGAGGCAGCTACGTTGCCATCCCACGGCTCCCATGCGGTGCCGCCATACCGCGCCGTCAACGGATCGGCTTCGATGAAAGGCGCGTCGATGCCCAGCACTTCGCGCACTTCGCCGCGACTCCACCCGATGCAATGGATCGCTTCACTTGCGGCGGCCGCGATGTCTGCGCGCTTGTGAAGCGCGTAGGCGTCAGCCCGCCAGGGCTCAAGGCCGTACCGCTTCGCAATGGCTGCCATCAGGTTGTCCGCCACGCCCTTAAACGCCTCGCCGAGCACGGCCTTCAGCGGCGCGATGCAGTCAAACCCCAGGAAGCCTTCTTCCGCGTCGTGCAGAAGCTCCATCAGCTCGTCCATCGGTGTCAGTGCCGCCGGCGCGGCCTGGCGCCGAAGCTCCAGTACCAGCAGCGAGTGTTGAGCCACCGACAGAGGGATCGGCCAAGCCGACTCGCCGCCCCACCGGTACGTGCGCGACAGCCGCACCGCCAAGTCCGAATCCGACCAGGCCTGCGGGTCGGGGTTGATGAGGTCCAGGTGAGCGCCCGAGGGCAGTCGCATCCAGGCGCGCTGTTGGCCAGCGCGCCTTGCCTGCGAGGCCTCCACGTAGCGTCTCACCTTGGGACCGTAAGACGCCCGCACGGCAGCCACCGCTTGTTCGTCGTGGACCGTCAGGTGGCGCCGTGTCGTGGCGATCAATGCCAGATCGGCCTCCAGCTCGGCGCGCTCGTGCGCCGTGCCCGCACCTTCCAGCTTCTCGGTCCAGACCGCTCGGGCGTGCGCCAGGCAGTCGGCTGCGGCCTCGAATGCGATGGATTGGTCTTGGCTCCACCGTGGGTCATTGCCTGTCATCGTCTCTTCCCTCAGTTCGTGTGGTCTTGAATGTCTTGCTGGAATTGCTCCCATGCTTCGTGCATCGCGCTGTGCGCCGCGCGCAGGGCTGCTTCGCTTTCGCCACCGGGCGCTGGTATCAGGCTTCGCAGCAACTGCCGCGCTTCGCCGATGAACGGCATAGGCGCGCGGCTGCTCTCCGACTCGTTTAGAACGAAGACCGAAGGAATGCCTACACGCACGAAGTCCAGCTTGCCGCTCGCGTGCATGCCGCTGAACAACCGCATTCCACCGCCGCCGACCCGAACCATCGTCAGATCCTCGCTCGGCCAGGTCAGCCGCTCGCCGATCTTCTTTGCGGTCGGTCCGCGAAGGTACAGGTCAACGCTCGGGAGGCGCGTCGATTGACCTTCGACATGGAGCCCCATCAGCACACCGCCGCTCTTCAGTTCTGTCAGCAGGGCGCTCAACGCCGAAAGGACGCGCAAGTTCTGCCGTTCCGCTGCCTCTGTGTACTCGGCCAGGCGCTTCCGGGCCGCCTCGGCCTTCTCGGCTTTGCTGGGCTTGGCAGGACCAACCCGCTTGCACGCTGCCGGCTGCTCGTCCTTCTCGGGCACTTGCACCGGGCGCAACGGACTTACTCCGAGCATCGCGGCATGGCCGTCGATGAACGCTCGCGCCTGGTCGAAGGCCTCGGCGGCGAACCACTCGGTGTACCCGTCACCAACTTCGCCCCGCTCGATCCGCTCGGCCTTCGTGCTCAGGTCGCGGCACAGGTAGTGAAGGATCTTCTCCACCGACTCGGCCCGGCCTGTCGTCACCACCGCCTCCAGGCTCTTCGCCATGTCGATGTCGTCAGGCAATGCTGAGGCGCGACGGTGGGTTTGCACCGCGATGCCGATCTTGAAAGACTGACCGCTGGCGTGCATCAGCAGGTAGACCTTGTTCGGCCTGCTCATAGGCGTCTCCATCCTCTTTCCAGCGGGCGAACCCGCCACATTTCGCCGTCCAGGCTGGTGGCCTCTGCCACCACGCGCCTGAAGGCACCTCGCTTGACCATGCGGCTACCGTCAGGCACGAACCGGAGCGCTCGCAGCGCGCTCGTGGTGAAGTTGCCCTTCAAGGTCGCGTAGACCTTGGGCGCCCGGGGCTTCGTCATTCAACCACCTCGCCCAGCTCTTCATCGGCCATGCCTGCGACTCGGGCCACCTCCCACGCGCGGATCGGGCCTCGCAGAACGCGCTCCAGCTTCGGGCGCAGCAGTTCGTCTCGGGCGAAGATGGCCAGCTCGCGGTGAAACCACTGCTCATCAGGGTCAAGTCGCCACAGCACGGTGCCCAGGCCCTCGGTCGAGCCAGCTTCAAGCAGCTCGTCGGCGTCCAGCTCGAAGCGCTGCGCCAGGCGCCTCACGTCCGCTTCGGCCAGGTAGTTCGGAACCTCCAACGGGTTGCACACGTAAGTGG
>NZ_BADL01000135.1 GCF_000333615.1 Ideonella sp. B508-1
CTGACGCGCAGCGAGGACGTGCAAGCCAAGACCCGGGACGCTTTTGGCGTCAAGATGAGATGGTCGCCCGAATGGGCGAAGGGAGGGACGCTTGGAGCGTACTACCGCCGNTTCGATGAAGTGGATCCCTGGTTGCAACTGAATCTGGCGGATGCCCAGTACCGACTGGCCTATCCCAAAGGAACCAAGCTCTATGGGCTGAGCGCATCTGGGACCGTGGAGGGCGTCAGCGTTGCAGCGGAAGTCGCGCGCCGACAGAACACCGGGCTGTACGCGGAGTCCTCAACCTACACGGCGGGTCCGGCGGATGGCCCGCGCGGTGATGTGACTTATGCATTGCTGAACGCCATTTCCTACCTCGGAAAGACTGAGGTATTCGACAGCATGGTCATCTCTGCAGAGATTGCCCATGGACGGCTCAACAAGGTGGTCAGCAATGCGGATGCCTTCTCGGAAGCCGGGACCGCCGCCTGTGTATCGGGTGGCACTCCTGGCAACAGCGCGGCAACGGGCTGCGCGACACGGAGCTGGACCGCCTTCGGCATCTCGCTTGTGCCCAAATGGGATGCGGTATTTGCAGGCGTCGATCTGACGGTGCCGATCACCTTCATTCGAGGGCTGAAGGGAAACCCGGCCGCATCAGGCGGGCAGCCAGCTGAGGGAACGGGTGCCTGGAGCGCAGGTGTCACGGCGGACATCAACTTCAAGCATACGGTTTCGTTGTTCTACAACGGGTACACCTCCAAGATCACCGACGGCAGGTTGAACCGATCCACTCTCGGCGATCGGGGCTGGGTGTCGCTGACCTACAAGACGTCGTTCTGATACCAGGTCGCGCGCTTTCGCAGTCCGCACAGGCGTGCACCGGTCTGCGGTTCCTGTTGAAACGCGCGAGCGGATCAACTCCATGCCCATTGACGGGAGATGACGCTGCAGGCGGCTGACAGCAGCTGAGCGTACTCACCGACGCTGCTCTCCATGCGGTGACGCGGGCCCGCAATGGCGATCGCCAGCGTCTCGGAATTGAACGTGAAGGAGGCTGCGACCGCCCACACGTCCGCGACGTTCTCTCCACGCGTCACGTAGTAGCCGCGCCGCCGCCCCTCCAGGATGTCCTGCTCCAGATGTTCAGGCGCCGTCAGGGTGTGGTCGGTGATGGCCGGCGTCGCAAGACGGCCGATCTGGGCACGCATTTCGGCCTCCTTCAGGCTTCCCAGCAGCGCCTTGCCGATGGAACTGGAATGCAGCGGCTTGAATTCGCCGGACTTGGCCGAGTAGCGGATCGCGTTCGTGCTTTCCACCACCTGCAGATAGATCACGGCATCGCCCTGGCGCTTGCCCAGAATGACCGTTTCCCGCGAGGAGTCGCGCAAGCGCTCCAGCAGCGGCATCGCGCGTTCGACGAACGGATCGTTTTCCTGGATGCCTTGCGCGATGTCATAAAGGCGCCGCGTGGGGTAAAGCGCCCTGGGCCGGGTCAGCGAATACAGGTAACCACGCGCCGTCAGCGTGCCGACAATGGCGTGGCAGCTGCTCTTGGGGATACCCGCCAGTTCCGCTAGGTCGGTCAGCGACAGCGGCTTCTGAACGCGATGAAAGGTTTCCAGGATGACCAGCAAGCGATCCACGGCTGTCACAAGTGCAGTGGCCTGAGTGGCGGTCGCGCGCTCTTGTTCGACATTCTGAACAGCGGGATCCGAATTTGTCTTGAGAGCCCTCTCTTCCGGCTGATTGTTCAGCATATCGAACACCTGTTCTTTCATATAACGAGTCCCGAATCTAGCATCGACACATGGATTCGAAAACCGCAACACGAACAAGCTCCAACACGGGCTCGGTGCAAGTCAATCTCGACGTCGCCGGCCGAGCCTGGGTGACGATCGATCGGGCGGCCAAGCACAACGCGCTGGCGAGACCCGTACTCGCTGAGCTCGCGCAGTGCATCGAGCAACTGGCTGGCCAGCAGGACCTGCGTCTCATCGTGCTGTCCGGCGCCGGCGACCGCTACTTCGCCGCCGGGGGCGATCTCAAGGATCTGGCAAGCGTGCGCGACGAAGCAGCGACGGCGGCGATGATGGACGAGGCTGGCGGTGCACTCGACGCGATCCGCCTCTGCCCGGTGCCGGTGATCGCCTACCTCAACGGCGACGCCATCGGCGGTGGCGCCGAACTGGCACTGGCCTGCGACATGCGCGTGCTGGCGTCGCACGCGCGCATAGGCTTCATCCAGGCGCGGCTGGCCATCACGTCGGCCTGGGGCGGGGGCCCCGACCTCTTCCGCCTGATAGGGACGTCGCGCGCCATGAGCATGATGGCGCACGCCGAACTCGTGGACGCCCGGCAGGCCCTGGCATGGGGTCTGGCGGACGCCGTCGTCTCCGATGGCCCGGAAGGTGCCGACCTGGACAACTTCCTTGCACCCATGCAGGCATTTCCGGCCCAGGTGCTGCGCGGCATCAAGGCACAGGCCATCGCGGCGCGCCACGGCGCCGACTGGGCCGCACACCGCCGCGTGGAGCGCGAGCACCTCATCCGCACCTGGCTGCACGACGACCACTGGACGGCAGCCGACAAGCTTCTCAGCAAGGCCTCCCGATGAACAGCAGAGTCTCCACCTTCGATACGCCGCTGAGCGAGCCGGTCCTGGGCCCGCTCAGCCGCACGGGCATCCCCGTCCCCACGCGCGTGGACGCCGGTGCCGTGCGCGCCGACAACATCGGCCAGCCCGGCGAGTACCCGTTCACACGCGGCATCTTCCCCGATGGGTACCAAGGGCGCCTGTGGACCATCCGCCAGTACTCGGGTTTCGGCACGGCCGAGGAATCGAACGAGCGCTACAAATTCCTGCTTGAACAGGGGCAGACCGGCCTGTCGGTCGCGCTGGACCTGCCCACCCAGTGCGGCTACGACCCCACCCATTCGATGGCGCGGCCCGAGATCGGCAAGGTGGGCGTGTCGCTGTCGAACCTGAGCGAAGCCGAAATCCTGTTCAAGGACCTGGATCTCTCGAAGATTTCCACGTCCTTCACGATCAACGGCACGGCGGCCATCATCTACGCGATGTACCTGGCGGTGGCCGACAAACAAGGCGTCCCGCGCAGCAAGCT
>NZ_BADL01000134.1 GCF_000333615.1 Ideonella sp. B508-1
CAGCCCTTTCGCGCGCGCGGCGCGCGCGTCCATGTTTGGGGACCGCGCGCGACCGTGCAGGACTATCTCGATGTGAAAGATCGGACCTCTCAGGTCTTGGATACAGCCAGGTGGATGTCGGGGTTCCCGAGGCCATCGCAGCGGCGCGTTCGCCCTTCGAGGGCATCGACGCGCTGGTGCTGTGCCAGGGGATCGTCGCCTACAACCGGAGCGAGTTCGAGCGCGAGGGCTGGGAACGGGTCGTGCGCGTCAACCTGGACAGCCTGATGCACTGCGCGCGCCACTTCAAATCAGCGCTGAAGCTGCGATCCGGCACGCTGACCATCGTCAGTTCGGTATCCGGCCTGAGGGGCAGCGTCGGCAACCCGGCCTACGGCGCCTCCAAGGCCGGCGCCATCAGCCTCACGAAGTCGCTGGCGCAGGCGTGGTCCGGAGAAGGCATCCGGGTCAACGGTCTGGCGCCCGGGCTGGTCGACACCAAGCTCACGAAGGTGATGACGGAACACCCGAAGCGACGCGAGGCTGTCATCGCCACGATTCCGGCCGGCCGCCTCGGGCTGCCCCAGGACATGGCGGGCGCCGCCCTCTTCCTCGCATCGCCCCTCGCTTCCTACGTCGTCGGCCATACGCTCGTGGTGGACGGTGGAGCGAGCCTCTGAACCTGCAAGGCACTAGAGATGGATTTCCAGCATTCCGAAAAGGTCCGCGCACTCATCGCACGCCTGGAGGCGTTCATGGATGCGTACATCTACCCCAATGAGCAGGACTACAACGAGTTCGTGCACGACCCGGTCCATCTGTGGCAGGAATGGCCGAAGATGGAATCGCTCAAGGAAGCCGCTCGAAATGCAGGCCTGTGGAACCTGTTCCTGCCCCACGAGTACGGCCGGTTCAGTCCCGGCCTGCACAACCTCGAGTACGCGCCGCTGGCGGAAATCATGGGACGCGTGCCCTTCGCCTCGCAGGTCTTCAACTGCGCAGCGCCGGATACCGGCAACATGGAAGTGCTGGCCAAGTACGGCAGCCCCGAGCAACAGGAACGCTGGCTCAGGCCGCTGCTGGCCGGCGAGATCCGCTCCAGCTATGTGATGACCGAGCCGCAGGTCGCATCCTCCGATGCGACCAATCTTGAGCTGACGATTCTGCGGGACGGCAGCGACTACGTCATCAACGGGCGAAAGTGGTGGATCTCAGGCGCCAGGCATCCGCAGTGCAGGATCTATCTGGTGATGGGAAAGACGCTCCTCGACAACCCTCAGCACCAGCAGCACTCGATCATTCTCGTCGAGCCCGACACACCGGGCATCACCATCGTGCGAGATACCACGGTGTTTGGATCGAAGCACTCGCCCTTTGGCGAATGCGAACTCAAGTTCGAGAACGTCCGCGTGCCGCGTGAGAATCTCATCCTGGGCGAGGGCCGCGGCTTCGAGATTGCACAAGGCCGCCTCGGGCCGGGCCGCATCCACCACTGCATGCGCTCCATCGGCCAGGCTCAGCGTGCGCTCGAGCTCATGGTTCGCCGCGCGGATTCGCGCGTGGCGTTTCGAAGGAAGCTGTCCGACCAGGGCAGCATCCACCAGGACATCGCGCGGTCCTACTGCGAGATCGAGCAGGCTCGCCTGCTGACTCTGAAGGCGGCGGATCACATGGACCGCTACGGCAACAAGGGAGCAAGGGACCTGATCGCCGCCATCAAGATCGTCGCGCCGCAGATGGCGCAGACCGTGACGGATCGCGCGCTGCAGGTTCACGGCGGCATGGGCGTGAGCGACGACACGCCGATCGCCCACATGTTCACGACCAACCGCTACCTGCGCATCGCCGACGGCCCTGACGAGGTTCACCTGGCACAGCTCGGCAAGCTGAAGATCTCGGAATACTGCGGCAATCGCAGTTGATCCGCTACACGCGGAGGGCCTGTCTTGCCGCGTTCTTCGCCGAGGCGAGGCCCGATCCTCGTCGCCCGTCCAGAGGATCAGGGCGGGCTCCAGGAGGCGGGCCATGCACCCGGCGAACTTTGTTCGCCACAGTCAACCCAGCGGTGCCGCGTCGCCATTGTGACGGGCAGACGTGAGGAAGAGACTTTCCGCCTATCAAGCAAGTCGCCGCCTCATGGCAGCAGACAAGTCAGTCGAGCCTGTTCCACGTGTAGTTCATCCAACAAAGAGGATCTGCCTCATGATTACCAGCGCCTTGTCTGCTCCCACCACCGAAGATGGCGGACACGCCGAGCATGCTCCCTCCAGTCGTCGCTCGTGGAAGCTTGCTGCTGCGGCGGCGGTCGGGCTCGCCACGGTTGGGCATGTCCACGCCATGGAGCTCGACACAGGAAATCCTGATCTGAGCCTTCGACTGGACACTGATGTTCGCTACAACATCGGCGTGCGAGCGCAGGGCCGCAATGCAGCGATCTCGAATTCGACCGGCAGTCAGTCATCTGACTATGCATTCGGTCGCGGCGACATCGTCACGAATCGCCTGGATCTTCTGACGCAACTGGACCTTGCCTACAAAAAGGACTTCGGTTTGCACCTGTCGGGTGCTGCTTGGTACGACCAGGCCTATGAAGGGAAAGTTCCGGAAAACAATCCCGGGGTGGAACCGGTGACCGGCCTGCCGTACTCCACTTTCAATGGCTACCCGGATGGCCGCTATGCCCGTTCCGTCAAGCGCTACTA
>NZ_BADL01000133.1 GCF_000333615.1 Ideonella sp. B508-1
TAGCAGTAGACCGACGACGGGATGTCGCATGCCACGCCCGGATACCGATTGTGATGCCACACCCCGCCGAGTTGATCGGACTTTTCCAGCAGCGCAATGGAGCGCAACCCGCAGCGCTTGAGCTCGATCGTCAAGCGGACTCCCGAGATGCCGCCGCCAATGACGAGCGCCTCCACCGCCTCGGAGCCGAGGTCAGGACCTGGATTGAAAATCTGGCTGTCGATGCTCGCACGGCTACCCATAAGCACGGTCTCCATCTCTTTGTTGGATGCGGGAGCGTCAAATTTTACTGTCACAACGACAGTAGTAATGCATCGGGCAAACCCTCAAGACCTGCCGACACCGAGCGGATGCCGACGCAAGCTGACGCATGGGAACAAGCAGCTGTTCGGCGGCGCCTGTCCATCCTGCTGCAATATCCAGCCAAAACTGTCGTACTGCCAGTATGATGAGCACTGAGGGCGCGGCGTCGCTCGGCGCCGCCATTTGAAGCCATGACCTTTACCAGCATCCAACGCATGACCCAGCAGAATCGCCAGTGGCGGGTGGCCACCGTTCCGAACGACCGCTTGAGCGCGTCGAACTTCACCCTGGAAACCGCAGATCGGCCGGAGCCAGCTCCAGGACAGGTGCTGTGTCGCGTGCTCCTGATCTCCATCGACGCCGCCGGGCGCGCCTGGTTTCAGGCCGACACCTACCGCCGCGCCTTGCGCCCCGGCGATGTCATGCCCGGTTTCGCGATCGGACAGGTCGTAGCGAGCCGATGCGATGGCCTTTCGCCCGGAGACATCGTCTCCGGCGACCTGGGCTGGCAAGAGTACGCGGTCGCTGACGGGACGAAGCTGGATCGGATTCAGCCGTCTCGGCCGCTGCCCAATTACCTCAGCGTCCTGGGCGTGACGGGGCTCACGGCCTTTTTCGGACTGCTGGAAGCGGGTGGCGCCAGACCCGGGGAAACCGTGGTGGTCTCCGCTGCCGCCGGCGCCACGGGCAGCATCGTGGGCCAGATCGCCAGGCTGGCAGGCTGCCGTGTGGTGGGCATCTGCGGCAGCCCGGAAAAGCAGCGCTTCCTGACCGAGACGCTGGGTTTCGATGCGGTTGTGAACCACCGCGACCCGACGCTGCGCGAAGCGCTGCGCAGCGCCTGCCCCTCGGGCGCGGACGTCTATTTCGACAACGTCGGCGGCCGTACCCTGGAAGTGATGATGGGCGCGATGGGACACGGTGGACGCATCGTCTGCTGTGGAGCAGTCTCGCAGTACGACACGAACGCGCCCATGGTCGGAGTGCGGGGTGTTCCGGGGTACCTGATACTGCGCAGCCTGACGATGCGAGGGTTCCTGCTATCCGACTACTTGCCGCGCTATGGTGCGGGGCTCAAGGTGCTGGAGCGCTGGCTTGCCGACGGGTCGCTGAGGCCGATGGAAGAAGTGCTCGAAGGTCTGGAGGAGGCACCCGAGGCCCTGGTCGGCCTGCTGAACGGAGCCAACCTCGGCAAGCGGATGATTCGCGTCGCAGCCCAAGCTTGATGCGCTACGGGCTGAACTGACACGCGTCATCCCATTTGCACGTGGAGGGGGGCCGAGGCGCCCTCCGCTGGCCACATTTCGGACGCAGGCCGCCTGAGTTCAGATCATCGTTTCCGCCCGCCGCAGCAGGCTGACCGCAGCGCGATGCAAGAAGTCGCCGGTGGCTTTGTCGGCCTTGCCGGCGCAGGCGCGTGCGTACGTGCCCTCCAGAACGATACCGAGCTTGAAGCACGCCAGCACCATGTACCAGCCCATCTGAGCCAGGTCTCTCGACGAACGCTTGGCGTAGCGTTCAAGCAGTTCGCCGGGCTGCGGCAGCCCCCCTGCCGCCCCGAGTGCGTGCGCGGCAGCGGGCGAGGGATGTTCGGGGTCGGGCCACGTCACCAGCAGCCATCCGAGATCCAGCAGAGGATCGCCGATGGTGCACATCTCCCAATCGACGATGGCAGCCACGCGGTGTGAATCCGGCGCAAACATCAGGTTCGCAAGGTGGAAGTCACCGTGCACGATTCCGGGTGTCCAGGACTGCGGAACCCGCTGCTCAAGCCAAGCGGCGATCTCGTTGACCGCGGGAAGCTCGCCGCCTCGGTAGCCGACGTGGCGCTCGTACGACGCCAGTTCACCCAGCCAGCGGGCTACTTGCCGCGTCAGGAAGCCGTCCGGACGACCCAGGTCAGCGAGTCCGACTCGAACATGATCGACGGCATGCAAGTCTGCCAGCGCATCGACCGCCGAGTAGCCCATCTCGCGGCGGATGGCAGCATCGGACGCGTGCAAGGCCGGCAGGGTGACCGTGGCGTTGAAGCCGTCGACGGGCATCATGAGATAAAAAACGGCGCCGTCGAGAACCTGTTCATCCTGGCAGGCGGCAATCATCCGCGGACACGGCACCGACGTGTTGGACAAGGCCTGGAGCACGCGGATTTCCCGGCGCAGCGCATCGTTGCTGTGAGGCCGGAGATGCCGAGGGCCGCGTCTCAGCACGTAGCCGCTGCCGCCCTTCCGATATCGCAGCATGATGTTCTGCGTTCCACCGCCTATGGGTTGCAAATCCTCAATGGGCCCCGCCGGCAATCCCACTGCATCCATCCATCGCGCCAGCGCGCCAACATCGATCTCTGTCATCGGAGGTCTACTTTTCCGTGGTCTTGCAAACTCGCTGAACTTTCCCGCACGACCGATGCGTCCTGTGGCCGCTCACCCTGGTGCAGGCATTCCTGTGATGGTAGCATCGCTACTGTCAAAATGTCAGTAATATCGCCGCCACGGCAACAGAGTGAACCGGAGACAACGATGGCAGATCCTCAGTCCAAGCGCGCCGTAGACGCCCCCACCCTGGACGAGGCGCTGCGGCGAACCGCGCGCGCGCATCCCGACATCATTGCCGTGCGCACGCTCGACGACCGCGTATCACTGACGTGGTCTGCTTTGCTGCGGCGAGTGGAGGCAGCCGCCCGCGGGCTGGCGAGACTGGGCGTCGGTCGTGGAGAGACGGTGGCGATCATGATGGGCAACCGCCCTGAATTCCACATCGCCGATCTGGCCGCCGTCACGTTGGGCGCGACCCCCTTTTCGGTGTACCTCACTTCTCCAGCCGAACAGGTTCGCTGGCTGCTGGCCGATGCTGCACCGCGGGTGGCCTTCGTCGAGCAGGCGTCTTTGCCCGTGATGCTCGAGGCGAGCAAGGACCTGCCCGGCTCCATGCGCATCGTGGTCGTGGGCGGCGCGGCCATTGACGGAGCAGTCACGCTGGACGAACTCGAGCGCTCTGCACCGGACTTAGACCTTGCCGTGGCTGCGCGCGGCATCGGCGCCGAAGACATCGCGACACTCATCTACACATCGGGCACGACAGGCTCTCCCAAGGGTGTGCAGTTGACGCATCGCAACATCCTGTGTGCTGCGAACGGGCTGGAACAGATCATCCGCTTCCGTCCGGGATTTCGCATGGTTTCTTGGCTTCCAGCCGCCCACGTCGCCGAACGCATGGCCGCCCACTACCTGCCGATGGTCTTCGCCGGCACCGTGACCTGCTGTCCCAATCCGCGCGAGGTGCTCAGCGTCCTTCCGCAAGTGCGGCCGACATGGTTCTTCGCCGTCCCGAGGGTCTGGGAGAAGCTCAAGGCCGGCCTTGAAGCGAAACTGGCGGCCGGGCCCGATGGCCCACGCCAGCAGATTGAGGCGGCCATTCAGTGTGTGCGCATGCGGCAACGCGGCGAGGCCGTGTCGGCCGCGCTGGAAGAGCAGGTGGCGCAAGCGGACAAGGCGGTGTTTGCGCCGATACGAGCCATGCTGGGCCTCGACCAAACGGAGTTGGTCAGCGTCGGCTCCGCACCCACTCCCATGGACGTGCTCGAGTTCTTCCATGCGCTGGGCCTCGAGTTGGCTGACACATGGGGGCTGTCAGAGACCTGCGGCGCTGGCACGGTCAACCGGACGGGCAAGACCAGGCTGGGCACAGTGGGCACGCCCCACCCCGGAATGGAATTAAAGCTGGCGCACGACGGAGAAGTCCTTCTGCGCGGTGACTACGTGATGCGCGGCTATCGCAATGCCCCCGAGAAGACCGCCGAAGTGATCGATGCGGACGGTTGGTTCCACACCGGGGATGTCGGGGTGCTTGACGCTGACGGTTTCTTGAAGATCATCGACCGCAAGAAGGAGATCATCATCAATGCCGCCGGCAAGAACATGTCACCGGCGAACATCGAGGCCGCCATCAAGAGCTCGAGCCTGCTCATCGGGCAAGCCATCTGTATCGGCGAGGCGAAACCCTACAACACCGCGTTGATCGTTCTTGACGCCGATTACGCGCCGCAGTGGGCCAAGCGCAGCGGCATCGAAGCCGCAAGCCTGGAAGAGCTCAGCACCAACGCCGAGGTCTCGCGCGCCATCGACTCTGCCTTGCAGAAGGCGAACCAGCACCTGTCGCGGGTGGAGCAGATCAAGCGGTTCCGCATCGTGTCGGGAGACTGGCTGCCCGGTGGTGATGAATTGACGCCCACGATGAAACTCAAGCGCAAGGCCATCGCGAGCAAATACCAGCCCCTGATTGATGAGATGTACGCCCCATGAGACAAGGACGAGTCCAAGACCGCGTTGCCATCGTGACCGGTGCGGCGCGTGGAATGGGGGCGGCGGACGCCAGGGTGCTGGTGCGCGAGGGCGCACGGGTGCTGCTGACGGACGTGCTCGACGACGAAGGACGCAAGGTCGCCGAAGAACTCGGCGACTTTGCGCGCTATCTCCATCACGATGTGACCAAACCAGGCGACTGGCAGCACGCTGTCGAATTTGCAGAACGGGAGTTCGGCAATATCAGCATTCTGGTGAACAACGCTGGCATCGCGCTGCGGGCCACACCCATTGAGAACCTGCGCGAGTCCGAATACCGCCGAGTCATCGAAGTCAACCAGATCGGCCCCTTCCTGGGTATCCAGGCGGTGCTTCCTTCCATGGCGAAAGCAGGAGGCGGTTCGATCATCAACATTTCTTCGGTCGCGGGGTTGGTGGGCGAAGCACAGACGGCGGCCTACACGGCGACGAAGTTCGCCATGACCGGACTGACGAAAGTCGTGGCGAAGGAACTCGGGCCGCGGAACATCCGGGTCAACTCCATCCACCCGGGCGTTATCGCGACGCCGCTGCTGGAAGAGATGACGCCGGGCTTCGAGGACTTCCGAGAATTGCTTCTTCAATCCACCCCGCTGCGTCGCCTGGGGACAAGCGAAGAAGTCAGCTCTGTGGTGCTGTTCCTGGCGTCGGACGAATCGTCCTACATCAACGGCGCTTCGATCGTCGTCGATGGTGGCCTGCTGAAGTAGGTCACTTGTCGGGCCTTGCGAGAGACAGGAGACAGGGGAGCCAAGCGTCTCGACTCGGCTCAATCGATGGTGGCCGCTCGCGCTGCCGCGGGTGTCAGCACGCTGGGGACGACGTTGCTCGCGATGGCGATCAAGGTTTCGACGAGCAGGACATGGACGTCTTCTCTCGAGAGACGTTCCCGGCGCAGCCACTCGTCAACAGCCACTTCGCATGTGGCCCCGAAAGCGTGAAGCAGACCGCGGGCAGGGCGGGTTGCTCCACCGGGAAGCTCAAGCAATTCGGCCAGCCTCACCGCCCTCGCCTCGCGGTTCTCTTCCAGAATGGCCTCGATCTCGCGATCGTTGCTGATGGCGCCCGTTTCCCGCAGCGTCAGGAAATTCCCGCGCTCCACCCAGACGACCTCAAGCCAATTCCTGATGATGTGGTCGACTTCTTCCCTGAGTGGACGACGCTTGCGCTGCGGCGGAGGCAGCGGAGGCAGCTTCGCGAAGTTCTTGATGACTTCAACATAGAGCTCACGCTTGGTGCCGAAATGCCAGTTGAGATTCGCCCGGCCCGTCCCCGAAGCCTCGGCGACATCCGCCATGGAGACTTCCGAATACGGCCGCTGTGCGAACAGCCGCTGTGCGACCTCAATGATCAGCTGACGACGAGCGGCCGCATTCATCCTCACGCGGGGACGTGGCGCATGCCCAGTCATGTCCGGATTCCTTGTTTCCTGAATCCGGGTCAGTATAGCGTGACGAATACTGAATCCCGGTCAGGGCCGGAACCAGACCGTCTCGACGACCTGGCCGTCCGGCTCACGCAAGCCTCGGCCGGGACCTGCTCCCGCAGTCGTCAAGGCAGGAAGCCACCGTCGACCACGTGGGCCGCACCGGTGATGAAGGACGATTCGCCCGAGGCCAGAAACACGACAAGGTTGCTCACTTCCTCGGGCTGCGCTACTCGTCCCAAGGGCGTCGCGGCGGCCGCGGCGCGGACGATTTCCAACGACTCTGGGAGCTGAATCATCGGCGTATCGATCAGTCCGGGATGCACTGAATTGACGCGAATGCCTCGCGACGCCAGCTCCTTGGCGGCGACCTTGGTCATGCCGGTGACGGCAAACTTCGATGCAGCGTAGGCCGTTGCACCAACGCTGCCTGCAAGACCAGCGACCGAGGACACGTTGACGATGGAGCCCCCGCCGGCGCGCGTCATCGACGCGAGGACCGCTTTCATGCCCAGGAAGACACTGACCTGGTTGACTTCCACGACTCGCCTGAACTGAGCTTCGGTAGTGGCTTCCAGCGGCGACGCAAACCCCATACCGGCGTTGTTGACCAGAATTCCGACATCACCGAAGGCCTGCTCCGCAGCCGCCACCACGCGGTCCCAGTCCTCGGCACGGGATACGTCATGGGTCACGAATCTCGCCCGATCGCCGATCTCCGCCGCCACGCGCCGACCTTCGTCTTCCAGCACATCCGTCAGGACAACGCGCGCGCCCTCGCGGACGAACGCGCGCGCGTGCGCCGCACCCATGCCTCTCGCCGCGCCAGTGATAATCGCAACGCGCCCTTCCAATCGATTCATCGCTTGAGTCTCCTATGCCGTCAAGTGTTCAGTGAGTAGACAACCGACCCCGGCCCATGAGAGCCGGATGGTACGGACCGGTGCCGACGCGCCCCGTTAGCGCTGTTAGCACTGTTCAACAGCGGCGCACCCAGAGGATGTTAGGGGCAGGCCAGCAGCGCTTGGATGGCCGTGCAGAACACCTCGCTTGGCACCAGCTTACAGGGCCCATGCGAGGCAGCCTGGCCGCCCGGTCGGAGCTGGACGGGCCTCGTCGGGCACTCCAGCCACCGTCGAACTCATGCGACGGCTCGGACGTCGAGCGCGATCAGTGGGCCGGCTGCAAGGCATAGGCGATGATCGCTCCCGACTCCGAGCTGTCTTTCGGCACCAGGCCGGTGAGCGGTTCGATTTCGCCATGGCCACCGGTGGGAGGCGGATTGTGGCCAGGCACCGTCATCACGACGTACTGCCGACCTGTGCGAGGCGAGACGTAGCTCATCGGCGTGGCATGGCCTACCCGTGGAAGCATGGCCGTCCACACCGTGTCGCCGGTGCGAATGTCGAATGCCCTCAACCGCCGGTCCATCGTACCGCCCATGAAGACGAGTCCTCCACGTGTCACGAGGGTGCCGGCGCGGTTGATGACCCCCATGGTGAACGGTAGTCCGGAACGCAGGCCCAGCGGTCCGAGTTCCTCGGTGGACCCAAGCGGTCGACGCCAGAGGACTTCGCGACTCCTCAGGTCCACCGCTGCGATTTCGCCGAAGGGCGGCTGCTGACACGGGGTGTACAGAGCCGAGAGAAACGGCACCAAGGCCGCCCCGTAGGGCGTACCCCGCTGAGGGAACAGGAAAGGACTGGAACCGGCCCCTTCGGGCATCTTGTCTTGCGGAATCAGTCGGACGATATTCGCAAGATTCATGAAATTGACGATCATGACTTGGTTATCTTCGTCGACCGAGACGCTTCCCCAGTTCATTCCTCCAGCGTATCCCGGGTACTCCAGCGTGCCTTTCAGCGATGGGGGCGTGAAATGGCCTTCATACCGCAGTTCGCGGAAGGCAATCCGGCACAGCATTTGATCGATCGGGGTAATGCCCCACATCTGTGACTCTTGAAGAACGTCGCGGCCGAACGCGGGCATCCCGGTGGAGAAGGGCTGCGTCGGCGCAGTTTTCTCGCCGGGCACGTCGGTCACGGGGACGGGCCACTCCTCTACTCGGGTCACGGGCACGCCGGACTGGCGATTGAGCACAAAGACTTCGCCGCGCTTGGTGGGGATGATCACCGCCGGCACCGTGGAACCACTGTCCGACTTCAAATCGACGAGCACCGGCTGGGCTGGCACATCGTAGTCCCACAGATCATGGTGGGTCGTCTGATAGGACCAGCGAACACGGCCGGTATTTGCGTCCAGCGCGACGACCGAGCTGCCGAACTTTTCCGCTGACGGCGATCGGGCTGCGCCCACGGCATCGGGTGAGGCTCCCCCCATGGGAACATAGATCAAACCCATTTGATCGTCGGCGCTCAGGATGCTCCAGGAGTTCGGTGTGCCGGGCGTGAAGACCTCCCCAGGGGCCCGCGCAGTGATGGGGTCCTCTCGGGCCGGGTCCCAAGCCCAACGCAGTTCGCCTGTCACGGCGTCGAAGGCCCGGATGACACCGGGCGGACAATTCACACGAACGCCATCCAGAACGGCACCACCCACAACAGCCAGCCCACGAATGATGACCGGTGGTGATGGCTCCGTGTACTCCTGGTCCTCGACCGGTCCCAAGCCCTCGTGAAGATCGATCCCGCCGCCATTTCCGAAGTCCGCGCAAGGCGCTCCAGTCTTCGCATCCACCGCATACAGATGGGCATCGTTGGTCGCCCAGAGGATGCGCTGCCCGCACACACCGGCCCGCTGCGAATCGAAGTAACTGACGCCTCTGCAGTTCTCCAGTCGCCCGATGCGCTTCGGATCGAACGATGGTGCGTATTGCCAAAGTTCCTTTCCAGTGTCTATATCGAGCGCGTGCGCAACGCCGGCGCCGGAACAGCTGTAAAGGACGCTTCCTACCTGAATCGGCGTCGCCTGCGACGTTCCCTTGACGCCGGTGGAGTAGCTCCAAGCCACGCCCAGATGGTCGACATTCGAGCGATTGATCTGCACGAACGGTGCATAGCGCGTGCCGGCCTGGGTTCTTCCATAGCGGACCCAGTCACCCTCACCATCGGCGCCTTGCGACGCACTGGCGGGGAATGGCTTCACTGGGTAGGGGGCGTGCAGAGCAATGCCGATGCCGATGCCGCCGAGCAGCACCAGCATGCTCCAGGCGAGCGGGGAGCGACGCAGCGGCGGCGGCAGCCCCGGACCCAGAGACCGCCGAACAGAAGGCATCAGCAGCGGCAGGCCAAGTACAAGATAGAACAGCGTGCGCGGCGCATATGCCCAACCATAGAAGCCGCCTTCCCAGACGGCCCAGAGCAGGGTCGCCATCACGAGCAAGCTGTATAGACGAGCTCCCGACCGACGCAGTCGCCACAGCAGCACGGCAGAAGCCAGCAGCGACACGCCTGCAAGCAAGTAGTACGCAGATCCACCCAAGGTGACGAGGCGAATACCCCCGACCAGCAAGGCAGCGCCGATCAGGCTGAAGAGAATGGCCCACGAGCGAATCAGGAGCCTAGGCCCACGCGGTGCCGGCTGCGGTTGAACGTTCTGGGCGGCCATGCTCGACATCGGTACTTCCCTCGCGAAGTTTCAGGACAGATCAGCCCGTGCAGCTGCCTGCAACTTCAGAACGCATCCAGGATCGCGCGGACGATCAGTTCCGGGGCTTCCCAAGGCAGCATGTGGCCGGCGTCGGCGACGTAATCGATCTTGGCGTTCGGGGCCTTGGCGACGATCAATTCGGCGTGCCATGGGGGTGTCGTGCGGTCATCGGTGCCGGTAAGCACATGCAGCGGGATGCCGATCTGCCCGAGGACGGGCTCCACGGATTCGTCACGCTGCACGGCGATCAGGGGCCACAGCTCTCGGGAGATGTCGATCATGGCCAGCCGGGTCGCCTCGATGATCGCGCCGCTTGCGGAGCGCCCGACGTTGAGGCTGGCGAGCTTGCGTCCGAGGGAAGGAATGCGCGCCATGCGCTGAGCGATGCCCCAGCGCATGAGCGGCGCCTGAATCCGGACGGCCGGCGCGCCCTTTGCACTGTTGCCCGTCACCGGATTGACCAGCACGCCCAGACGGAACCGGTTCATGAACCGTTCATCGGCCATCGCGCCCAGCGCGAGGAAATTGCCCATCGAATGGCAGGCAATGACTGCGTCCTGCAGTGCGAAGTGTTCCGCTACGGCACGGAGATCGGCGTGCAGGGCAGCCGACGACAGGCCTTCGCTGCCGCAGGTAGACCTTCCATGTGCGCGCCTGTCATAGGCGATGACCCGCAGGTCGTGCCGATCCAGTTGGGATCGAACCAGCGACCAAACATCGGCCGACATCGCGAAGCCATGCTCGAGCAGCACGCTGCGCGGACCCTGGCCTTCGACGACGACGTGCAGCCGGGTTCCATCCGGTCGTTGCAGTACCTGCGCCTTGCCGGGCAATGGTCGCAGCAGATCCATTGCGGACATCGCGCCTGGCGACGGCGCTGCACTGGCACACCCGGTAGCGGTGGTCATGGTTGTAGGGTCTCCGAGTGGGTGCGAAGGGACTCAACGCCCAAGAATCGAGCGGGCAATGATCTCGCGCATGATTTCCGAACTCCCGGCGTAGACCCGGGAAATGCGTGCGTTGGTGTAGCGCCAGCTCACTTCGTACTCGTCCATGTAGCCGGCACCGCCATGCAGCTGCACGCACTCGTCGACCACCCGACCCTCCACCTCGCTGGTGAACAGCTTGGCCATGGCGGCAGCCTCCGCCGTCAGCTCGCCCGCATTGTGGCGGTTCACGCACTGATCCACGTAGACCTGGGCGACCTCGAGCTCGGTCAGCATTGAAGCAAGCTTGAATCGCGTGTTCTGCATCTCCGAGAGCGGCTTGCCGAACACCTTTCGCTGCTTGACGAACTCGCGGGTCACCTCGAACGAGCCCCATGCGTTGGCGAGGTAGCCGACAGCGCCGATCAGGCGTTCCTCAGCCAGCCCTCGCATGAGGTAGTGAAACCCCTTCGAGGGGTCGCCCAGTACATTCGCCTTGGGCACCCTCACGTCGCGGAAGAACAGCTCGGCGGTGTCCTGCGCCTTCAGCCCCATCTTCGCCAGGGTCCGCCCGCGTTCGAAGCCCTCCATGCCGCGCTCGACCAGGAACAGGCCGATCTGCCGGGGATTCTCAGCACTGGTCTTGGCCGCGACCAGCACGAGGTCGCTGAGGATCCCGTTGGAGATGTAGGTCTTGGCACCATTCAGCAGCCAGTGGTCTCCCTGGTCGACAGCACGCGTCTTCATGCCGGCCAGATCGGAGCCGGCATCCGGCTCGGTCATCGCGATGGCCAGGATGCACTCGCCGGACACGCACTTGGGGAGGATGCGAGCCTGCTGCTCTGCATTGCCAAAGTGCTTGATGTAAGGTGCCACCAGTCGGCTGTGCAGGGTGTGGTAGAAGCCGGCCTCGCCATAGAGCGCGTCTTCCTCCAGCATGACCTGCTGAAAGCGGAAGTCCTCCACGCCCAGGCCGCCATAGGTCTCGTCGGCCCAGATCAGAAGGTATCCCAGCTCGCCCATCTTGCGGAACAGCTCACGCGGAACCATGCCCGCCGCGCGCCACGCCTCACGGTGCGGAGTCACCTCCCTGCGCAAGAACTGCCGGTAGGCGTCGCGGAACGACGCCTGCTCCTCATTGAAGTGTTGTCGCTGCATGGGATCTATTCGCCGACTTGGGCACAAAGTAGAACGCCATCGCGGCGCAGCATCTCGATCTCGGCAGAGTCAAGACCCGCGGCGGACAGCAAAGCCTCGCCATCGGCACCGGCGATCCGGCGGCCATGGCGGACCTGCGAAGGTGTGCGCGAAAAGCGGGGAGCGGGTGCAGGTTGCACCAGGCCGTCGATCTCGATGTACGTGCCGCGCTCGCGGTTGTGCGGATGTTGTGGCGCTTCGAGCAGGCTCAAGACGGGGGCGAAGCACGCATCGCTGCCTTCCATCAGCGCGCACCACTGAGCGCGAGTGCGCGTCTTGAAGACCCGGGCAAGCTCCTCCCGCATCGCGGGCCAGCGGCGCGGGTCGCCCTGCCCGGCCATCTTTTCAGGGTCGGCGCCAGCGAGCTTGACCAGTTCGGCGTAGAAGTGCGGCTCGATGGCGCCCACTGCAACGTACTGTTGGTCGGCTGTTTCGTAGGCGTCATAGAAGGGCGCCCCACCGTCGGTGACATTCACTCCCCGCTGACCGGCGTCCCAGAAGCCACCCGCCTGCAGACCGTGGAACATCCACATGAGCTGCGCAGTGCCGTCCACCATCGCCGCATCCACGACCTGGCCCTGCCCTGAACGCTGAGCCTCCAGCAAGGCGGCAAGCACTCCCACGATCAGCAGCATGCCGCCCCCGCCCATGTCACCCACGACATTGAGCGGCGGCACGGGCCGTTCGCCCCGACGCCCCACCGCGTACAGTGCGCCTGCCAGAGCGATGTAGTTGATGTCATGCCCGGCGGCTTGCGCCAGCGGCCCCGACTGACCCCAGCCGGTCATGCGGCCGTAGACCAGTTTGGGGTTGCGCGCCAGGCATGGGTCGGGTCCGATGCCCAGCCGCTCCGCGACCCCGGGTCGGTAGCCTTCGAGGAAGACGTCGGCCTTCTCCACCAGACGCTTCAGCGCATCGACGCCGGCAGGCTTCTTGAGGTCCAGCGCGATGGACTTCTTGCCGCGAAAGCTCACGTCCGTGAGCTGGTCGGGCGAAAGGCGCGTACTGCGCTCGACCCGAATCACCTCCGCACCCATGTCCGCCAGCATCATGCCGGCCATCGGGCAGGGGCCGATGCCCGCCATCTCGATGACGCGGGTTCCGTGCAAAGGCCCCATGGTCAGAATGCCTCGCCAGCCTTCGCCTTGCGCAGCAGCAACTCCGGCGGCGCGAAACGCTCACCGTAGCGGCCAGACAGCTCGTGCGAACGCTTCACGAAACGATCCAGGCCGTAGGTGTTGACGAATTGCAGGAAGCCGCCCGTCCACACCGGTGCGCCGATGCCGAGCACGGAACCGACATTGCCATCCGCGACGGAGCGCAGCACCCCTTCCTGCAGACATCGAATGGCTTCGATGACCTGACGGAACAGCAGCCGGTCCTTGATGTCGGCCTCCGACATGGCGACATCCTGCTTATGGAACAACTCGTAGAGCCTGGGCCAGATGCGCTTGTTGCCGTCTTCCTGATACTCGTAGTATCCGCCGCCATGGTGGCGCCCTCCGCGCCCGAACTCGGTCACCATGCGCTCGCACAACTCCGAGCTGCCGCGCGTGTCGGCCACGCTGTAGAGCACGCCCAACGCCTCGTGCGTCTGCTTGACCTTGTAGGCCAGCTGCTGGCTCACTTCGTCCTGCATCGCCAGCGGTCCGACCGGCATGCCCACGTGCCGTCCGGAGTTCTCGATGACGACCGGATCGACACCATCGAGCAGCAGGCGAACGCCTTCGTCCAGATAGGAGCCGAACGTGCGCGACGTGAAGAAGCCCAGCACGTCGTTGACGACGATCGCGGTCTTGCCGATCTGGCGCGCGTAGTCGAAGGCCTTGGCCAGCGTGGCGTCGCTCGTCTTCTCGCCGCAGATGATCTCGATCAGCGGCATCTTGTCCACCGGCGAGAAGAAGTGGATGCCGATGAAGTTCTCGGGCCGTCGGGCGGCCTTCGCCAGCAATGAGATCGGCAGCGTCGAGGTATTCGTGCCGAAGACGCCATCCTGCGCCAGCAGCGGCTCGGTCTCGCGCGTCACCTGGTTCTTGAGATCGGCGTTCTCGAACACGGCCTCGATGATCAGGTCGCAGCCCTTCAGGTCCTCCACCTGGGCGGTCGGCTTGATCAACGCCAGCGTGGCGTCCTTCTTCGCCGCGTCCATGCGCCCCTTGGCCACCGCAGCGGCCAGCAGACCCTCCGAGTAGGCCTTGCCCTTCTGTGCAGCCTCCATCGACACGTCGCGCAGCACGACTTCAATGCCGGCCATCGCCGAAACGTAGGCGATGCCCTGCCCCATCATGCCGGCACCGACGATGCCGACCTTGCGGACCTGGGTCTTCTCGAAGCCCACCGGTCGCGAGCCGCCCCCGTTGACCTCGTTGAGCTGAAAGAACATCGTGTTGATGATGTTCTTGGCCTGCGGCGTCGTCACCAGGTAGGTCAATGCGCGGCTCTCGACCCGCAATGCGGCGTCGAAGTCGAGCAGGGTGGCCTCCTGCGCCACGGCCAGCACCCGTTCGGGCGCCGGCAGCAGACCGCGGGTCTTCTTTTCCAGCATGGCCATGGCACCCGTGACGATCCCGCTCAGCTGCAGCGACAGCGCCGATCCACCCGGCACCTGGTGCCCCTTGCGATCCCAGGGCTGCTCGTGTGCCGTGGGATGGGCGTTGATCCAGGCCTTGGCCGCAGGAACCAGTTCTTCGAGCGTCGAAACGACTTCGTCGACAAGGCCCGCCTTCAGCGCCGCCTGGGGCTTCACGCGCGTGCCTTCCAGCAGGTAGGGCAAGGCCTTCTGCAAGCCGATCAGATGGACCAGCCGCACGACGCCCCCGCCACCGGGCAGCAGACCGAGCGAGACCTCCGGCAGCGCAACCACGGATCCGGGCTTGTCCAGCATGATGCGCCGGTTGCAGGCCAGTGCCAGTTCGAAACCGCCGCCCAGCGCCGCGCCGTTGATCGCGGCGACCACGGGCACCTGCAGCTTTTCCAGTCGCCGAAACTGGGCCTTGGTACCCTGCAGCCCGGTGAAGAAGGCTGCCTCCGTGCCTGGCACGACGGCCAGCAGTTCGTTGAGGTCACCACCCGCGAAGAAGGTCTTCTTCGCCGACGTGATCACCACGCCCTTGAGCCCTGTTTCACCCGCCAGCCGTTCGATCGCCTCGCCCATGGCGGCGCGGTACTCCGCGTTCATCGCATTGACCGGACCCTTCTGGTCCATCGTCAGGGTCACGATGCCGTCGGCATCCTTCTCGTACTTGAATGCAGACATGGAGTTCCTCAGAGTCGTTCGATGATGGTGGCGATGCCCATGCCACCGCCAACGCACAGCGCGAGCAGCGCGCGCTTCAGGTTGCGGCGTTCGAGTTCGTCCAGCATGGTGCCCACGAGCATGGCGCCGGTGGCACCCAGCGGGTGGCCGAGCGCAATGGCACCGCCGTTCACATTGGTGATCTCGTGAGGGATGTCGAGATCCTTCATGAAGCGCATGGCCACCGACGCGAAGGCCTCGTTGATCTCGAAGAGATCGATGTCCTTGACCTTCAGGCCCGCCTTGGCCAGACACTTCTTCGCCGCCGGCCCGGGGCCGGCGAGCATGATGATGGGATCCGTGGCGAGCACGGCCGCGGCCACGACACGGCCGCGGGGCTTCAAGCCCAGATCACGACCCGCCTTCTCGCTGCCGATCAGGACGGCGCTTGCCCCATCGACGATCCCTGAGGAGTTTCCTGGCGTGTGGACGTGGCGGATGCGGTCCACCGCGGTGTACTTGCGCAGACACATGTCGTCGAAGCCGAGTTGACCCATGGCCTCGAACGACGGCTTGAGGGCCGCGAGTCCGTCCATCGTCGTTCCCGGCTTGATGAATTCGTCCTTCTCCAGGATGACCACTTGGTTGAGGTCCCGCACGGGCACCACCGAACGGTCGAACCAGCCGTTGTCGCGGGCATTTGCCGCGCGGCGCTGAGACTCCAGCGCGAACGCATCAACGTCCTCGCGCGTATATCCGTCGAGCGTGGCAATCAGGTCGGCGCCCACCCCCTGCGGCACCGACAGGAGACGCGTCGCGATCTCCGCGTCCTGCATCGCAGCAGCACCGTTGGTCCCCATGGGCACGCGCGACATCGACTCCACGCCGCCGGCAACGATCAGGTCTTCCCACCCGCTGGCAACGCGGCTGGCCGCCTGGTTCACGGCCTCAAGTGCGGAGGCGCAGAAGCGATCGAGCTGAACGCCTGGAACACTCTCATCCCAGCCGGCGTACTGGACTACGGTCTTGGCGATGTCGCCGCCTTGCTCGCCCACCGGCATCACGCAGCCGAGGACCACATCGTCCACGCGCGAGGTGTCGAGATCGTGCCGTCGCTGCAGTTCGGTCAGCAGGCCGGCCGCGAGGTGCACCGGTTTGACCTCGTAGAGCGAACCATCTTTCTTACCCTTTCCGCGAGGCGTGCGCAGCGCATCGTAGATGTATGCAGTCTGTACCATGAACCATCCTTGCTTGGCATCAGCCGCACCGAAGGAATCACGATGCGGGCTCAACAAGAAAAAGTATTGACCTTGCGAGGAGTTGCGCCAATGACCGGCGTTTTCCCTCCGATTGACGGCGGGTGACATCCCGCCGCCCTTGCGACGCCGCCGGTCAATTCCGATGTCGATTGCGATCATCGTCAGCGCTGCGCGCAGGCGACACACTCTGGGTGACATCGACTTCGGAAGGGTATTTCAGCCATGCAGATCAACAACAGCGTATCCATCATCACCGGCGGCGCTTCGGGGTTGGGCCTGGCCACGGCCAGCGCCTTCGTGTCCAAGGGCGGCAGCGTGGCGATCTTCGACATGAACGAAGACGCAGGTCTGGCGGCGCAGCGGACCCTGGGCGAACGCTCGCTGTTCGTGAAGGTCAACGTCGCCGATGAAGAGGCCGTGCAAACCGCCATCGCCAAGACCATGGAGCGCTTCGGTGCCCTGCACATCTGCATCAACTACGCGGGGATCGGCAACGCCATCAAGACCTACGGAAAGAACGGCCCCTTCCCGCTGGCCGAATTCAACAAGGTTGTGCAGGTCAACCTCGTCGGAACCTTCAACGTGCTGCGTCTGGCCGCAGAACAGATGGCGAAGAACACGCCAGCGGACGGCGAATGCGGCGTGATCATCAACACCGCATCGGTGGCCGCCTACGAAGGGCAGATGGGGCAGGCGGCCTACTCGGCATCGAAAGGCGGCATCGTGGGGATGACCCTTCCGATCGCGCGCGACCTGGCCTCGTACGGCATCCGAGTCAACACCATCGTTCCCGGCCTGATCCATACACCTTTGTTCCATACGGCGTCGCAGCAGGTCATCGACGCGTTGTCGGCGCAGGTGCTCAATCCCCGACGCCTGGGCCGCCCGGAAGAGATCGCGCATTTGGCGACCTGCATCGTCGAGAACGGCTACATCAACGGCGAATGCATCCGGATCGATGGNCGTATCCGCATGCAGGCCAAGTGAAGCCACTCGCACTCGACCA
>NZ_BADL01000132.1 GCF_000333615.1 Ideonella sp. B508-1
GCGATGCTCGTGCGCCGCGATGGCGAGTCGTTGAACGCGCTGCTCAAGCGCCTCGACCGTGCGGTGGGGCGCTTCTTCGAACACGACGAGATCACCGACGAAGTCAACGGGCCTTGATCCACGGGGACGCGTCAAGACGGGACGGCTGGCCGCTTACGCACGAGCCTGCAGGGCAAGGCCGCGAGTCGACACCGTCAGGCCACCAGCTGAGGCGCTTGCTTGAACACCGGCATACGCCAGTCACAGCACCTTCAGGATGCCGCCTCGCCGGCCGCAGAAGACGAAGACGTGGTCGCAGAATGGGTAGGCCGCCAGCGCGCTCTGCGCCAGCGTCCTGAACACCGGCATCACCGGCTTCAAGATGACTTGGCCGGACGCTTACGCAGCCTCTCTCGTCAACCCGCTCCAAGGCGTCGGCCGGCGAGCGAACAGAATTTCAAACTCTCAGGCCTCCGCAAGACGCAAGGCATCATCCACGTTCAGCATGGCCTCTGAACCCGCTTCGATGCACGCTTGATGCACCGCCATTCGCGGAAGAAGCTTGTCGAAGTAGAACTGGGCAGTCTGCCGCTTGGCGCGATAGAAGGCTGCATCACTCCCGCTGTCTGCAAGTCGACGCGCAGACACTTCGGCGGCCTGAGCCCACAGGTATCCCAGCGTCACGTAGCCCGAGAGCATCAGGTAGTCGACGGCGATCGCACCGACAAGGTGGGCATCGGATCGCGCCTTGTCGGCGATGTCGTCGGTCACCTTTCGCCAAGTGGCCGCCGCAGCCTGCAGGCGTTGAACCATGCGCTCATTTCCCGCGGCCGGAGCGCGGGCGCACAGCACCTGGATCTCGTCGATGAAGCGGCCCAGCACGGCGCGCTGCGGGCCCAGCACCTTGCGTCCGAGCAGGTCCATGGCCTGGATCGCGGTCGTACCCTCGTAGATGCGGGCAATCCGGATGTCGCGGGCACGCTGTTCCACGCCCGTCTCCTTGATGTAGCCGTGCCCGCCGTGGATCTGGATGGCCAGATCCGTGGCTTCGCCCGCCAACTCGGTCAACACGCCCTTTGCGATGGGCGTGAGCAATGCGAGGCGCTGCTCCGCCTCCTCATGTGCAGCAGCGTCCTCGCCGTCGGCGATCTCGACCCACTTCGCGCAAAGATAGGCCAGTGCGCGCCCACCCTCTGCGACGGCCCGTTGCGTCAGCAGCATCCTGCGCACGTCCGCATGGGCCACCAGCGCATCGGCGGGTTCGCGCGCGCTGCCTGGCGCGCGCCCAGCAAGGCGCTCGTGCGCGTAGGCCAGGCTGTCCTGGTAGGCCGCTTCAGCCTGGGCCACCCCCTGCACTGCAACTCCCAGACGCGATTTGTTCACGAAGAGGAACATGCAGTTCAGACCCCGGTTGGGCGGCCCCACCATCCAGCCCTCGGCGCCGTCGAAAGCCATGGAACAGGTCGCAGACGCTTTGAGGCCCATCTTGTCTTCGATCGAGACGCAGTGCACGTTGTTGATCGCGCCCAGCGTGCCATCGGGTCCAGGCAGCCGCTTGGGCACGGCGAACAGCGAGATGCCGCGCGTTCCGGGCGGCGCGTCCGGCAAGCGCGCCAGCACCAGGTGCACGATGTTGTCTGTCCAGTCATGCTCGCCGGACGAGATGAACATCTTGCTGCCATGGATGCGATAGCGTCCATTTTCGGTCGGCTCGGCTCGCGTGCGCAGCAGGTTCAGGTCGGAACCGCACTGCGGCTCCGTCAGGCACATGGTGCCTGTCCATTCGCCGCTGACCAGTTTGGGCACGATGGCTTCTACTTGGTCGCGCTCCGCAAATCGAATCAGGGTCTTGAGCGCGCCGTCCCCGAGGTGTGTGTAGATGCACCAAGCCTGGTTGGCACTGTTCAGGATCTCGTCGCCGGCGAGCTTGAGCGCATAAGGCACGGGCTGGCCGCCGTGCTCTTCCGGATGACCCAGCCGCGTCCAGCCCGCTTGCACAAATCGCTCGTAGGCCTGCTTGAATCCAGACGGTGTCGTCACGCTGCCATTGTCCCAACGGGCGCCTTCGCGGTCACCGGTGCTGTTCAGTGGCAACAACTCGCGCTCCGCGAACTTGCCGATCGCCTCCAGGATCATCGCAGCGGATTCAGTTCCATCGCCCGAAACTGTGGACTGCGCCCGATCATCCGCAGAAACTGCAGGCAACTCGTTCAGGTAGAACAGCTGGTCCCGAATTGGCGCACGATACTTTTGCATTTTTAGTCCGTTTCGCTTCAGCGTCCGTTGAAGACCGGCGTGCGCTTCTCGAGAAAGGCGCGCACACCCTCGCGCACATCCTCGCTTTTGGAAAGACGATTCTGCAGCGCGGCTTCGTAGGAGACGGCATCACCGAACTCCATTCCGACCGCGACCTTGCGCAGGGCCTGCTTGGCATAGCGCAACGCAAGCGGCGCCTGCTGCGCAAGCCGTTCGGCCAGCGCGCGGGTGTCCTGCAGAAGCGACTCTGCAGGGGTGACCCTATTCGCAATGCCCAGTTGCACACAGCGTGCCGCAGACAGTTTTTCCCCGAGCGCGATCATCTCGTACGCCCGCTTGCTGCCAAGGTGGTGCTGCAACTGCCAAGTAACACCTCCGTCAGGAATCAGGCCGACCGCGCCGAAGGCCGCGTGGAGAAAGGCGTTCTCCGCCATCACGACCATGTCGCAGACCATGACGTAGCCCCCCGCCACGCCGGATGCGGCACCGTTGACGGCCGCCAGGAATGGCTTGGGGGCCTGAGCGATGGCCAGGAGACCCGGCTTGAACTCATCCTCGAGTTGAAACTGCGGCAGGGCATCTGCAGTCACGTTTTCGGTGAGATCCGCCCCTGCCGAGAAGTGGCGCCCCGCGCCGGTGAGAATCACCGCGCGCACGCCGTCGTCGCCTGCAGCCTGCGATATCGCGGACATCAGTTCTCTGCGCATGTCCGCGTCGAAGGCATTCATCGCCTTCGGCCGGTTCAGTGTGATGGTCGCCACGCGGTTCGTGACTTCGTACAGGATGGTTTGGTACTGGCTCATGCTGGCGATTTGGAGTCCCGCGCAGTCTAGGGCTCGCGCACGACAGCACCAATGACCATGCCGGACAAGCACATTGACGCCGGGCGACATCCGTCCATCAGGAGCGCAGCGCTGCCCGCGCCGCGGCGCAATCGACACGCGCAATCGCCCTCGAATTCGTCTTCAGCGTCAATCCACGTGTGCTGAGAAGACAGTGCAGGTGGCGCGCCCGATGGCACGCTAGCCAGATCAGCACAGAGGATATTTTGATGAAGGACTCAACGATCGGCCTGCCGGGGGGAGCCGCGCTGACCGCTGCCGAAGTCTGTGCGGGCGCCCGCCTCCACGGCAAGCTGGCCGTGATCACCGGCGCCTCGACGGGCATCGGCCTGGAAACCGCGAGTGCGCTTGCGCTGGCCGGCGCCCATGTGTTCCTGGGTGCGCGCGATGAACAGGCGTTGATGAACGCCAAGCAGCGCATCGCCGCGAGTTCTCCTTGGTCGGAGGTCAGTGTCCATCGGCTCGACCTCATGCTGGAATCCAGCATTCTCGCCTTCGCCAATGCCGTGGAATCGCTTGGCCGGCCGGTGGACATCCTCATCTGCAACTCCGGCGTCATGGCCTGCCCCCTGACACGCACCCATTCCGGGATGGAAGCGCAGTTCATGACCAACTATGTCGGCCATGCATTCCTGACGAGCAGGCTAAGCCGCATGCTGAGGTCCGCCCGATCCGCAAGGTTTGTGTCGCTCAGTTCATCCGCACATCACCTCGCGTCGGTGAACCTGGACGATCCATCCTTTCTGAGGCGCCCCTACGACCGCTGGGCTGCGTATGGGCAGTCCAAGACCGCCGCCGCGCTGCTTGCCGTCCAGGTGCATCAGCGCATGGCCGAAGACGGCGTGACAGGCTTTGCGGTTCATCCCGGGCTGATCAAGACGGAGCTTGCACGCCATCTGAACGCAGCTGAAAGGGCAGCGATCGACAGGCGCATTGAATCAGCAGGCACCACATCGCGCTGGAAGACAATCGCTGCCGGAGCCGCGACGACTGCTTGGGCCGCTACCGCCGCCATGCTCCACGACCTAGGTTCTGCCTACCTTGAAGACTGCAGCGTAGCGCGGCCGATCTGTCAGCCCAATTTCCTCCACGGCGTGATGCCCTACGCACGGGACTCCGGCTTGGCACAGGAGTTGTGGCGTGTCACAGAGGAATTGCTGGGAGCGACACTGCCCCTGTAGAACGGAACCCGGCGGCGCCCCGGCGCTGCGCGTCGTCACGGGCTGTGCTGAAAGAGTGCGGTGATGCTGAGAGCTCCGGACGGAACACACGTCGTCTGGTAGCCATGGATCGCACACTGTGCGCCATAGGTATATGGATGGTTGACCAAGCCTGCAGTGGCCAGCGGCTGCCCGCCTTCACCGTCATCCACCGGCAGCACTTTGCCGCCCGCCAGCGACGCTGCACCGTGCCCTGCTGTCAGGAAAAGGCCGCCCGCTGCAGCGACCACGGCCATTGCATACCGCATTTTCATTCCTGTCTCCTTTTGGCCGGCGCAACTCGCTGCGCCAGGACGCGGCTAGCCGCCGCTCAAGCTCTGACGATGAGGGGAATCGCCTTGCGCCTCCGATCCCACCTTCCGCGAGCCGTCAGCACGTTGGGCATCCGAGCCACGGTGGGACCGTTGCTTCGCGTAGGCGGACGGCGTCATACCAGTCCAGCGATTGAAGGCGCGAATGAGACTGCTCGCCTCCGAGAATCCCGATCGTTGCGCGACTTCCTCGACGGGCAGAAACTGCTTGCTCAGGTAGTATTTGGCGGCTTCGCAACGAACCTGGTCCCTGATCTCGCTGAAAGAGAAACCTTCGCACGCCAGACGCCGCCTCAGAGTCTGCGGATGGATCGAGAACTGTGCTGCGACCTCTTCGAACTCGGGCAGCCAGGGAAGCTTCTTCGTGAGGAGCGTGCGAAGCCGGTCCGCCCAAATGCGATCATCGATCGCGCCGCAGGTAATCTCCTGGACGTCGTTCTGGAGCAGTTCCTGAAGATCGCGCCCATCTCGCCGAACCGGGAGATCGAGTACCGCCCGATCGAAGCGGAGAGCCGCGCGCGGCCGTCCAAATACGGCCTGCGCCCCCGGAAACATCCATTCATACTCGTCCACGTGCTCGGGCGCTGCGTGCGGCAGCGTCACCGAATAGAGCGACACCGGGCGCTTGAGCAACCATGACACGAAACGCCACATGGTCATGTAAGTCATTTCGTACATGTACAGATCCGGTTGGGGATCCGACTCGGTCCCCACCATCTCGATCAACGCGTCGTCGCCTTCGACAATCAGTCGTGGGGACAAGCCTCGCTCAAGCAGGCGGTAGAACCTGCACATCCTCCCCAGCGAGTGGCCGATCGAACCCGGGTGCACGGCAGAAAAGCAGGCCATCTGCCAGGTGCCCACCTTGGATGGCACGGAGACATAGCCGAGCGATTCGTCGTCCATCATGCGCCGCACCGCCAGTTGCAAATCAGCGTAGCGTGTCAACGGGATTCGCGCCGTCCGGCTCTTCAGCGACCCGGGGTCGATGCCTTTTCGGAGCAGGAGCGCCTCGACTTCGTGAGCGGGTGCCTGGAGATGCCGCAGCGCCGATAAGAGGAACGACATGGGCACCGTGGTGCCGACCGGGACTGCCATTGCCTTCATATCGGTTCCCCAGAATCAACTGCGACTTCTAATGTCTACTAATGTCTACAGCTGTCATGGTGACAGTATTGAAGAGTCGCCGGTCTAGGAGAAACCCGCAACGGTCATCGAGATCGGGGACCTTGATGGTGAGGACACAGCCAACCCCGGGGGACTGCGGCACCTTCAGCTTCGGAAAATCCCGTACAGGGCGAAGTTGGCTCTGCGGGGACAGGACTCCGCGCATTCGCGGGGCCTTAGGCGCGACACGGCATGTCGCCAGCCGCCCACCTCCGGCCGCCGACTGCACCGGCGGCAGCAAGAGCAGAAGAGTTCAGTCGAACACGACCACTGTGCGCCCCACCGAAGTCCGGTCGCGCATCGCTTGAAACGCTTTGTTGACGTCCTCCAGGCGCACGTGCTGCCCAACCAGTTCGTCCAGCTTGATGCGGCCACGGCTGTACAGGTCGGCGTAGCGCGGAATGTCGAGTCGAAACTGCGTGGCCCCCATCAGAACCCCCTGCACCGACTTGGCGGAAGTGACGAGGTCAAAGGCGTTGAAGGCGTATTCCACTTGCGGCGTGGGTTGACCCACGAGATAGACCGAGCCCCCCTTTGCTGCCATCTTCGTCACCTGTGCGGCGGTCTTCGCGACGCCCACCACCTCGAACGCATGGTCAGCGCCGCCGCCGGTCAACTCACGCACGGCCGCAACGGCATCGCCCGCCTGAGCATCCACCACCGCATCAGCGCCGAACTGCACGGCCAGACCAAGCTTAGCGTCGTCGACGTCGACGGCGACCACGAAGCCTGCACCGGCCAGTCGCGCCCCCTGCACGATGTTCAGGCCGACGGCACCGCACCCGACGACGACCACCTTGTCGCCCGCGTGGATGCACGCCGCCTTTGTTGCAGCGCCAACGCCCGTGACCACACTGCAGCCCAGCAGTGCCGCCCGGTCGAGCGCCAAGTCGGAGCGAACCCGTACCGTGGCCAGTTCGGAGACGAGCACCCGCTCCGCCAGGCCGCCGATGTGCGCGGACTGAGTCACTCGTGCGCCGCCACGAGAGATTCGCGATGGCATTCCTTTGTTGCGTCCCAGCACACGGTGCTGCTCCGTACATAGCCAGGTCTTGCCCTGAACGCACATGGTGCACAGGCCGCAGTGGCCGGACAGGCAGGTGACGACATGATCTCCAGGAGCCAGACTTCGCACGCCCGGCCCCACCTCCGCCACGACACCGGCAACTTCATGGCCCAGCACGATGGGCAGACGAAACCCGTAGTCATGGTCGATGTAGCTCAAGTCCGAATGGCAAAGCCCGCTGGCGCGGACCTGGACGAGGACTTCTCCTTCACGAGGGCTGTCCAGCTCCACCTCATCGATCACCAGCGGCGCCCCAACCTTCTCCAGCAACGCCGCCTTGACCTTCGCCATGTCTGTTCCTTTGCTTCCAATGCGAACGATTCTTCTATACTGACAGTATGACAGTAATGAGATACGATGTCCACGAACTCACTACCTAAGTGACATTCATGACCGCATTCACGATTCCAGACGCCGCCACACCTGCCGTACGCGAATTTGCGGCGCGCACACATAAGCTTCTTATCGACGGCGTATGGGTTGATCCTGTGGAAGGCGCCCACTTCACCACGCCCGACCCCGCCACGGGCAAGTCCATTGCGGTGATCGCCGAAGCTGGGGTTCAGGACATCGATCGCGCAGTACGGGCCGCACGGGCAGCCTTCGATGGCCCTTGGTCCCGGCTGACCCCCATTGACCGCGGCCAGGTCATTGCTCGCTTGGCCGCGCTTATCGACCAACACGGGGACGAGTTGGCAGAACTCGAAGCCCTGGACAACGGCAAGCCCGCACGCATCGCACGCAAGGTCGACATCCGCCTGTGTGTCGAGGCATTCCAGTACGCCGCCGGCTGGCCGACCAAGATCAGCGGCGAGACGGTGCCCCATAGCGCGCCTGACCAGTTCGTCTACACGCTCAAGCAGCCGGTCGGGGTGTGCGCCATGATCGTGCCCTGGAACTTCCCGCTGCTGATGGCCAGCCTGAAGGTCGCCCCCGCCCTGGCGGCGGGTTGCACCGTCGTTCTCAAGCCGGCAGAGCAGACGTCGCTTACCGCGCTGCGCCTTGCCGAGCTTGCGCTCGAAGCAGGCATTCCGGCCGGCGTGCTGAACGTGGTCACCGGTGGCGCAGCGACTGGCGAAGCGCTCGTGAAGCATCCGGGCATCGACAAGATCGCGTTCACGGGGTCCACCGAAGTGGGGCGCAAGATCGCCGCCAGTGCCGGCGCGACGCTCAAGCACGTGACGCTGGAACTGGGCGGCAAGTCGGCCAACATCATCATGCCGGACGCAGACCTGGACGCGGCGACGCTGGGATCGTTCTACGCGATCTACCAGAATACCGGCCAGGCCTGCTTCGCCGGTTCCCGCCTCTACGTTCACCGCGACCATTTCGACAAGGTTGTGAGCGGGATCGCCGAACGTGCGCGCACTCAGCGTCTCGGGCATGGCCTTGACCCGAAGACGCAACTTGGGCCGGTGGTATCGGCCGAGCAGTACGATCGCGTGCGGCGCTACATTGAGCTGGGCAAGGCCGAGGGTGCCGAGCTAGTCACCGGCGGTGGCCGTGGCGTCAAGAGCCCCGATGGCTGGTTCATCGAACCCACCCTGTTCGCCTGCACTTCAGACGACATGCGCATCAGCCGAGAGGAGATCTTCGGTCCAGTCCTCGTGGCTCACCCTTACGACAGCGTTGAGGAATTGATTCGCCGAGCCAACGACTCCGAATACGGACTGGCCGCCGGCGTGTGGACCCGGGACGTCGCCGTTGCCCACCGGATGGCCAAAGGCTTGCGCGCCGGCTTCGTCTTTGTCAACGGATGGGGCTGGATCGACCCAGCCGCGCCTTTCGGCGGCGTCAAGGCCTCCGGCCTGGGCCGGGAAATGGGACGCGAAGGTCTGGACGCCTACCTGGAGACCAAGACCGTCTGGCTCGGCCTTGCCTGAGCGTTTGCGAACCCGGCTCAACCCGCCTTCCCGACCTTTCAAGTTCCACTTCCATGCAGACGTCAATCAAACCAAAAACCTTCTATCTGATCGCCAGCGAACTGATCCCTACGCTCCACGCTCTGCCCTGCTTCGATCTGAACGACACCGTGCTACCGGCGGTCCGGGCCGGCCTGTCGGCAACGGTTGCCAAGCGCCCGTCACTACCACCCACGCTGGCCAAGGTGCACTGCGAAGAGCGAATGCTGCCCGGGCCGGCAGGGGCGCCTGCGGTACGTGTATTGGTCTATACCCCAGCCGAGCAGTCCGACAGACCACGCCCTGCCCTCTTGCACATTCACGGAGGCGGCTTCGTGTTCGGTGCGCCCGAGGTTGGAGATCCCTTGATGCGCTCGCTGGTCACCGACCTGGGCTGCGTCGCCGTGTCGGTGGCCTACCGCCTGGCGCCGGAGACCCGCTTTCCGGGCGCGCTCGAGGACTGCTACGCCGCCCTGCTCTGGCTGCACGAGCAGGCACAGGCCCTGGACGTGGACCGTGCCCGCATCGCGGTCTACGGTGAAAGCGCAGGCGGAGGTCACGCAGCCGCCCTGTCGCGCCTGGCCCTTCAACGCGGCGAGGTCTCGGTCTGCCTGCAGTTGCTCGAAGCACCTATGCTCGATGATCGAACCGGGAGCACGTCGGCCGCACATCCCTATTGCGGCGAGTTCGTGTGGAAATCATCGAGCAACAGCTTCGGTTGGCGCGCGCTGCTGGGTACAGAGCCAGGTTCGCCGGACGTTCCGGCACAGGCCGTGCCGGCGCGGGCGTCGGACTTGGCAGGTCTACCGCCGACCTTCATCATGGTCGGTGCACTCGATCTGTTCCTCGAGGAGGACCTTGAATACGCCCGGCGCCTGATTCGTGCGGGCGTTCCGACGGAACTTCACGTCATTCCCGGCGCATTCCACGGCTTCGCCGCGATCGAAAGTGCGGTCCCTCTGGTACAGACCAGCCTGCGCCTGCGCCGCGATGCGTTGGCGCGGGCTTTCAGGATGTCTTGAAGAGGTATGGCGGCCGCGCCGCCCTACGGCGCGGCCGAGAACTCGTACGAGTCAAACCTGGAATCTCGCTCCTGGTTGCAGGCCTTTCGGTAATTGAGCATGCCTCCGGTGAACGCGAGGATCTGTCGCTTCTTGCCGGGCACGTTTGCGCCGATATACCAACTGTCGGTCTTCCCCCAGACGCCGTAGGTGGCCGCCTTTTCCACCTTTTCGGTCCACGCCTGTTGAGCCCGCGGCTTCACTCGTGCGGTCGCGTTCCCGCTCTTGCGCATCTCGCACAACAGGTCCGCGATCCAGTCGACCTGGAATTCATTGGTCCGCACCACGTTGGTCAGCACTGAAGGGCTGCCAGGGCCACCGATCATGTAGAAGTTCGGAAACTCCACCAGTGAGATTCCCAGCAGACTGGCGGTCCCCTCGGCCCAGACCTGCTTCAATGATCGGCCGCTCTCGCCTCGAATGTCGATGCTCGTCAGCGCGCCCGTGACCGCATCGAAACCCGACGCGAGAATGAGCACGTCGATCTCGTACTCCTTGCCGGCGACCACGGCACCCTTTTCGGTCAGTCGCTCCATCGGCGTGGCCTTGACGTCCACGAGGCTCACGTTCGGACGCTCGAAGGTCTCGAAGTAGCGAGTGCCGACGCACGGGCGCTTGGTGCCGAAGGGGAACTTCCCCGGCTCGAGCTTTTCGGCGAGTTCCGGATCTCTCACGAAGGTCCGAACCTTGCTGCGCAGGAAATCGGAGACATCGGCATTGACCTCCGGACTTGTGAACACGTCGCGGAATGCATAACCGACCATCGCACCGCCAAGTTCCCAGCGCCTTTCGAGAAACTGCAGGCGCTCCTGCCGGCTGAGGTCGGCCCCATTGGTGTAAATCGGCTGCCTGGCGATGTCCTCATCCAGGAAGATGTCGCCGCCGCCGCTGACTTCGCTCTTGTCGAGCTTGGCGCGGATTTCCGCGCGATGCGTCTTCCACCATTCGTAGTCCGCGTCGGTCAGCGGCCTGTTCCGCGCGGGCGAGTAGTAGTTGCGCGTGCGCATGAAGACATACAGATGCGCGCACTGCTCGGCCACCAGCGGAATCAACTGGGTCCCTGACGACCCGGTGCCAATGACGCCCACGCGCTTGCCCGCGAGATCCGGACCAGGCGTTGGCCAGCGGGCCGTGTGGATCATCTGCCCCTTGTACTCCGACAAGCCGGGAATGTCGGGCATGATGGGCGTCGAGATCGGCCCCGGCGACGAAATGAAGTGACGGGCCCGGAACACCTCGCCGTGTTCGGTCTGCAGGTGCCACAGTTGATCGCCATTGGCGAAATGCGCCTTGACAATCTTCGTGCTGAAACGAATGTCCTTGCGCAAGTCCAGCCGTGTGGCCACCCACTGCAGATACCTGCAAATCTCGTCGCGCCCGGCGTAGCGCTCCGACCACCGCCACTCCGCGTCGATGATGGGCGAGAACGAGTAGCAATAGACGAGGCTCTCGACATCACAGCGGGCGCCCGGATACCCATTCCAGTACCAGGCGCCGCCGGTGTCGGCGGCGGCCTCGAACGCCATTACCTTGAAGCCGTCTTGTCGCAGGCGATGCAGTGCATGCAAGCCTCCGAAGCCAGCGCCCATGATCAAAGCGTCGTAAATCTTCTCTTCTTGAACTGTCACGGCCGTCACGTCGAGTCCCACCAGTGCTGAATGCGGCATCCCGAATGGGGCAGCTGCTGCGCACCATGGTCAGGACATAGGCGTTGACTATACTGTCATTGAGACAGTAGCGCAATGCGTGACGTTTGCTGGGCATCATTGCTCGGCGCGCGGCGGTAGGCGACCTGGTCTGCATTCCTCCATACCAGGAAAGGTTCACGGAGGCCCAGCCTAGGGAAGCTCCGGACTTGCCCCATTGCTCTACTGTCCATGCGCCAGTATATTGAGCATCCACCCACCTCATCTCGGAGACAGCGAACGTGGCGACAGGCATGGAGGTTTACCAAGACATCGAACGCTGTTTCGAGGCTGGTTGGTCGGACGGACTTCCAGTCATTCCCCCCTACGGATCCCTGGTCGACGCAATGCTGCAGGCTTGCGGCTGGTCGGCCACGGAGGTCGTCGGCAAGATCGAAAAGCAGCACATCGAGGTCCGCGGCGAGCACCTGGCTGCCGCGGCCGTGATGGCGGGGTGCAAACCCGAGTACGGGCGATGCCTGCGCGCTCTCGGCCAAGCGCTGCTGGACCCGCCGCTGAATCTCTCGGGCTCCGAGGTGACCACGGGCGGTGTCTCGCTGACGGTCTTTGCCAGTGGCTCCATCGTGGAGGAGCTCGGCTTCGAGCATGAGGCAAACGCGCTCGGCGCGAACAATCGTGTCAACGCGACCATCGGCCGTTTCGCGCAATTGGTCCGGCTGTTCTGCGGCCGCGCAGGCGGCGTGCTGCAGGCCCATGGAACCCTTGGCCATCCCGGGCGCCTGTCGTTCTGCATCGCGGAGCATCCGCGCACGCACTGGCCTTCGTTCCATACTCAGTTCGACCTTTCGGGACAAAGCTCCGCCGTCGCCGTGATGAGCACCGAAGGGCCCATCAGCGTCAACAACCACTATGCCGCTACCGGTGAGCAGGTGCTGCGCACCATCGCCGATACGATCGCCCACTTCGGATCAACGAGCTTCTACTATCGGTCCGGTGGCTATGTCGTCGCGCTGGCCCCTGACCACATGGATCTCGTGCGGAAGAGTTTCAACCGCGACGAAGCACGCCGCTTCATCTACGAGCGCGCGGTGCGCCCCACCAACGACCTCATCGAAGTGGGGCGGATCGCACGCGATCCGGCGCCGATGTGGGAGGTGCGCCCAGGTGAGCCGCGCCGCCCGATGCACTCGGAAAGCCAGCTGTCCTTCATCGAGACCGGCAAGGAGGGGGGCAAGTTCTCGGCCGTGATCCCTCGCTGGGCGGGCGGCATCCACGTCGCGACCAAGGCGATCGCGCCAGCACAGTAAGAGGAGAGTCACATGAGCGAGTTCGCCATGCCCGACGACAAGGTCATGAGCTGCGGCGATGTCAGCTGCGAGTTCCTGGTCAGTCCCATCCCGCGTCCGAAGCCACCCGCGTTCAAGGTCAATATGACGCCAAGCAAACGGGAAGTTGTCTTCGTCGACAACAACAAACCCAACGCGATGGCGATCCTTCGCGGCGCGCAGGCGATCCTTCGTTCCCGCGGCGTCGCGGTGCGCGAGGAGATCAAGACCAAGTTGAACGCGGGCGTTCCTCTCGACGATGCCGAACTGAGGGATCTCGTATCGCGCGACGGCTTCATCTTCTGCGGCGTATCGGATTGCGGCAGTTGCTCCGCCAGCAGCGCACTCGACTCCATCCTGCTGCAGCAGCGGGGCGCCGCCGGCTTTGCGGTTCTGACGCACCCCTTCGCCTCGCAGGTGGAGCGCATCGGTGTCCATTACGAGACCGACAGACCCATTCCACTGATCGTCCTCGAGCATCCCATGCAGAACGTCTCCGAAGCCGAACTCCAGGCACGCTCGCTGGCACTGGCCGATGGGGTGCAGGCCATCGTCGAACAATCCACCGGGCCAGCAGCATGAGCGAAGCGCTGAACATCCATGGCGTGGGCGTGAGCCTTCCCGCATCCCGCCCAGTCGTCGACCTGGCAACAGCGGTCGGCGGCCATGTCGAGGACTACTCGGGCTGGCGCCAGGTCGCTGTCGGCTCGGACGCGGACCACCCGGGCAATCTTGCTTCCCGGGCGTTGCGTGCGGCGCTGGCGCACGCCGACATCCCGGCCTCGGAGATGAAGTTCGTCGTCTCGACCGGCCTGTCGCGGGAGTACCTGGGGTCCTGGTCCTGCGCCATCGAGGTGATGCGCCAGCACGACATGCCCAGCACGTGCATCCCCTTGGATATCTCATGCGGATGCGTGGCCACCCTGTCCGCGCTGCCGCTCGTGCGCGGTCTGCTCGCAGCGCAAGGTGGTGGCTACGCCGCCATCGTTGCCGGCGAGCGGCTGAGCGACACGGTTGACCGCGCCGACAACGCCGCCCCGCACCTCTGGCCCTACGGGGACGGTGGCTCTGCCATCATCGTTGGAGTGAACACCCGTACGCCAGCCCTCTGGCAATTGGAGTCGACAGGGTTCTCCAGCCATGCACCTTTCGCAGGGATACTGCGCGTCGAGTACGGTGGTACTCGGCATCCCACCGCGCCCCCGGGGTCAACGAACTACCGCCGCTTCCAGCCGGTTCCGCTGGCAGAGATCCGCGACGCGTATGTCCAGGGCTACCACAACGCCTTCACCCGGGCCTTTGCGGGCACGACGGCCAGACCACAACGAGTCGTCTGCAACCAGATGTCGCCCAACTTCCTGCCCGCGATTGCCGAGTACGCCGGCGTCCCGCTCGAGCGCGTCGTGGTGACCGGGCACGATCATGGTCACGTCGGCGCTGCGGACCTCGGCATCGGCCTGAGGCGTCTGATCGATGCGGGCCAGAGCGACACCATCCTGGCGCTCGGCGCGAGCACGCCCTTCGCATTCGGTGCTGCAGTGCTTCTGCCGGCCGCGAAACGCTAATGAACCCATGTAGCGGCTTGAATCTGGCTCCATGCAGCACAGCCGCCACGTCGGAATCACGAACACCGATTGCTGACTGGGGGGCAGGCCGGCCGCGGGGTCGAACAGGCCAGCCCCTCAGCGCCGACCACCTCGTAGATGAAGTTTGCCTGCGTCACCTTGCCGTAGGGCTCCTGCGCGTGCACTCTTTCGGTGAGAACCAGGATCGTCGCCGCGATGAAGATGCCCCTGGCGCGCTCCGCCCTCGCGTAGAAGGACAGCACATCGCCGACGCGGACGGGCTGCCTGAACACAAAGCCACTGGCTGACACCGTCGCGACCGGCGCCCGCGCAAGACGGGCTGTCATCATCGAGCCAGCCAGGTCGCACTGCGCCATGACCCAGCCACCGGAAATGTCGCCATCGGGATTGGCGTCCTTGGGTCGCGGGACCGTCTCGAGCACCAGTTCCATGTCGGGCGCCAAGCCGTCCACGGTGGTGACACCGCCATGTCCCCGCGTGGAACTGTGCGCCACCCTGGCTTTACGGTCCACGAGCGGAATCGATGAATGCCGGACTACAAGAACGTCTTCGGCTCGAGCCAGGGAAAGATGTCCGGAAGACCGTCGCTCACCCGGTCTTCGAACGCAGGAGCACGCTTCTCTAGGAACGAAGTCACACCCTCGCGCGCGTCGGACGTCTGGCCGCGCGCAAGAATTGCGCGCGAATCTGCCCGGTGCGCCTCCATCGGGTGCGGCAAGGTCAGACCGGTCCACAGCATCCGGCGTGACAGGGCGACGCTGACAGGCGCGGCGTTGTCCGCAATCTCGCGGGCCAGCGCCCGCGCCGCCGGCAGCACGTCGCCCACCGGTAGTACCTTGCGGACCAAGCCGGCTTCGAGTGCCTCATCGGGGCTGAACATTCTTCCGGTCGCGACCCACTCCATGGCTCGCGAGATACCCACGATGCGAGGCAGAAACCAGGAAGACGCCGCCTCGGGCACGATGCCGCGACGCGCGAATACAAAACCCAGCTTCGCCCCCGCCGCCACGAAGCGCACGTCCATGGCCAGCGTCATCGTCAGTCCGACGCCGGCAGCGCTGCCATTGATGGCAGCGATGACCGGCTTCTTGGACTCGAAGATGCGAAGCGTGATCAGCCCCCCGCCGTCGCGTGGAACAGTTTCTCCTGCTTCTTGCAGATCGAAAGCGTCTGCGCCCCTGCTGATGTCTGCGCCAGCGCAGTACGCGCGGCCCGCACCGGTGAAGATGATCGCCTTGACGTCGTCGTCGGCGTCGGCAAGATCCATTGCCGCCAATATCTCCACGAGCATCTGCTGCGTCAACGCGTTCAGTTGCTCCGGCCGATTGAGCACAATGGTCAGTGTGCCCTCCGAAACCTCGTATCGGATCTGCTGGAATTTGGGGTGCGGAGCGGGTGACATCGCTTATTGACTGTGGAAATCCTGGAACGCCCGATTCTTCACCGACACTCGGCCTTCATGGCCTCGAAGTGCTTCTTGACCTCCGCGGAGATCTGCGCCAACTCGAGCAAGGCAGAGCCTGAGCCCGGCGCGCGAACGTATCCATACCGCCCCATACCTGGAATGTCGAGGCTGAAGACAGCCTCCACACCTTCGGATGCGTAGTCGCGGACCGCCTTGTCGAGGTCTTCGACTTCGATGCACAAGTGATGCAGACCGGGACCGGACGTGCGCAAAAATTCTTCGTACGGGTTGTCGTCACCGGACACAGGGGCAATGACCTCCAGCTGCAGGTCGCCTACGTAGGTCAGCGATTGGTTCACGACAAAGCTGGCAGGCTTGCCCATCCACTGGGTGCGGCTCGGATCGGTCGCCCAGTTGTAGTTGCGAAACCACTTCTTGACGCCAAACTGCCTGGCCAGAGCATCCTCCATGGCCTGGAAGTCACGAGCCACGTAGGCGATCTGGATCGGTACGGCAAGGTTCGTCACTGAACGGTCTCCTTATTCACGGTCTGGCCGCGCGAGGGCGCGCGGCTGGCGTCAACTTGTGATGTGGTCGCCTTGCGCGTCACCACATAGCTTTCCATGTCGAAAGGCGCACTCATGGCCTTGTGCATCTGCTTCACAGTGCCCGGCCATACCGAGACATTGATGCCTTCGCGCGTCGTGTAGTAGCTGGTGCATCCGCCGACGGCCGGATTCCAAACGGACTTCTCGAACTGTGCATCCTTGAACCGCGTCCACTGATCCTGTGCTTCGGGGCGGACCTCGATGGCCTCCACATCCTGCCTACGCATCGCCTCGATGGCAGACCTGATATAGCGCGACTGCATTTCGACCGAAAGGGGCACGGAGTAGGTTCCCGCGTTGGGTCCCATGACGATGAACGCATTGGGGAATCCGGCGGTCATCGTTGCGCGATAGGTGCGCGGCGTCCCGGCAAAGACCTCCGTCATGCTGCGGCCGTCTCGGCCCCGCACAAGATCGAACGCGCCTTGCGAGTTCGTGAAGCCCGTGCCCCAGATGATCGTGTCGACTTCGAACTCCCGTCCGTCCGCCGCGACAACGGTTCGTTCGCGGATTTCCGCCAGGCCGGAGGCCACGTAGTCCACATTGTTGGCAGTGATGGCTGGGTAGAAGTCGTTCGACTGCAAGGGCCGCTTGCAGCCGATTCGATACTGGGGAGTCAGAAGGGCCCGCAGTTGGGGGTCGGCCACGGACTTCTGAAGGTGACTACGGGCACCCTTTTCAACGAGAGACATTCCGATGTTGCGCATGGTGAGCGCCACGAATACATCCAAACCCGCCATCCAGGCCCAGCGCAGGCGACGCTGCCGGCCCAGCGCGCGCCGGGGTTCCTCGTTCGCCGGGAAATCCTGCTCCGCCTTCGCCACGACCCACGGGGGCGTACGCTGCATCACCACGAGGCGGTCCGCCTTCTTCTGGATGTGCGGGATGAACTGGATCGCCGACGCACCGGTACCGATCACGGCAATCCGCCTGCCCTGCGGAACAAAATCTTCAGGCCACT
>NZ_BADL01000130.1 GCF_000333615.1 Ideonella sp. B508-1
AGCGCACCGGGTCGTGCAGCGTGTGGGTGCGGGCATTGCGCCAGTGCCGGTCCAGGTTGTGTTCCTGCAGAGTGGAGCGCGTTCCGGACAGCTCGAAGAGCTTGTTGGTGGCAGCGATCGCGATCTCGGTGGTCAGCACCTTGGCTTCGCTGGTGACCAGGGTGGCGGCGGTCACGTTGTCTTCGCTCGGCTCGGCCAGGGCGCGATCGATCGCCCGGCCGGCTCGCTCCAGCAGTGCCTCGGCGGCATGCAGGCGGATCACCAGCTCGCCCACCGCGCTCACGGTGAACGGATCCTCCGAGGCCGCATCCTTGCCGCTGTCGATCCAGGGTCGGCTGCGGGTTCGGACGAAGGCCACCGTCTCGGCGATGGCGGCGGCGGCGATGCCGGCATCGATGGCCGCCTGGATGATCTGCGAGATGGGACCCGCCGCCGTGGGGCGGTCGAAGGCCGCCACCGGCACCAGGCGGTTCAGCGGCACCTTCACGTTCTCGATGCGGATGGAACCGGAAGCCGTGGTCCGCTGGCCGAAGGCGGACCAGTCGTTGACCACGGTCAGGCCCGGCGCAGCACGGTCGGCAAAGGCCAGCCAGCCCTTGCCCTGGTCGTCCACCGCGACGATGGGCACGATGTGGGCCAGCAGCGCGCCGGTGGTGTAGAACTTCTGCCCGTTGACCACCGCGTGGTCGCCTTCGAGCTGCAGCTTGGTCTCGAAGGCCGCCACGTTCTTGCTGCCCTTCTCCGAAAAGGCATTGCCGAAGCGGGTGCCTTGCAGGACCAGACCGAACAGCTCCTTCTTCTGGGCCTCGGTGCCATCCAGCTCGATGTGGGCCACCAGCGCCAGGTGGTTCTGAGTGATCTGCGCGATGCTGGAATCCCCTTCGGCCAGGATGCGGATCACTTCCGCCAGCGTGGCATAGGAGACCCCGGCGCCTCCATAGGCCTTGGGCACGGTGATGCCCCACAGGCCGCTCTGCGAGTAGGCGTTGACCTCGGCGATGGGCAGGTAGCCCTCACGGTCACGCAGCGAGGATTCGGTGGCGAATTCGCCGGCCAGCCGGCGGGCGACTGCGATGGCTTCGGCGTCGCTGCGGATGATGTGGGCCGGCTCGGCCGGGCGCAACAGGGCCGCAAACGGTGCGCCGGTATTGACGCGGGGACGGTCTTCGACGGGGGACAGGGTCTCGGTGCTCATGGTGCGGACAGGCGGATGGGGGTGAGAAATGAGGTTCAGGCGGTGGCCGGCGCCGCGGGACTGGCGCCGATCTGCCAGACATAGGGCGGCTCGGTGCCGTTGATGGCCCAGTCACCGACGATGCGGGCCTTGTAGACCAGCGGGTTGTGGGACGAGACGGTGCGGGCGTTGCGCCAATGGC
>NZ_BADL01000129.1 GCF_000333615.1 Ideonella sp. B508-1
GCAACGCCAAGGTGGACATCCTCGAGGGTGACGTGAAGGTGCCGGGCACCGTCGAGAAGGGCCAGTCCTTCAACATGGAGATGGGCAGCGCCAAGATCAGCGAGAAGGACCTGGGCATTCCCTTCTACCCCGGCGCCACGCTGGTGCCCAACGAAAGCAGCCGGTTCGTCAACGGCGGCTCCGAGATGCTGCAGGTGGCGCTGAACAGCCCCGATGACGCCAAGAAGGTGAGCGACTGGTACCGCGCCCAGCTCAAGGTCAGCACCGAGGGCAAGATGGTGATGGACCAGACCGATGCCCAGGGCATGTCCATGACCATCACCGACAGCAAAACCGAAAGCAGCATGATCATCGGCGTCAAGGCGACCGAGGGGCAGCCGGGCAGCACCATCAGCCTGGTCCACAGCCGCAAGGCCACCGCCAAAGGCTGAGTCCACCCGCAACCCTTACGTAGATATGCGTAAGACATTCCCCGTACCATCGGTGGATGTCATGGACTGAAGACCAGGCCCGGCGGCGGGCCACCGTGGAGGACGCCATCGCCCTGGTGCGCGATGGCGACTGGATCGTGGTGCCCATCGGCTGCGGCGAGCCCCCGGCCCTGCTGGAAGGCCTGTCGGCCCGGCGCCAGCGCTTCCAGGGCGTGCGGGTGGTGCAGATGCTGCCGCTGCGCCGCTTCGACTACTTCGACCCGCAAACGGCCGCCCACGTGCAGCCGGTCTCGATGTTCCTGGGCGGCCCCTCGCGCCCGGGCGCGCAGGCTGGTTGGTTGCCGCTGATCCACACCCATCTGTCCGAGGCGCCCCAGCTGTTCGCCCGCGGCGAGGTGCCGGCCGACGTGGTGTTCGCCCTGGCCTCGCCGATGGACGCCGAGGGCTGGTTCCACCTCGGGGTCTCGGCCGACTACACGCTGGCCGCCCTGGCGCGGGCCCGCACCGTGGTGCTGGAGGTGAACCCGAACGTGCCGCGCACCGCCGGCCCGGCGCGGGTGCATGTGTCCAAAGTAAGCGCCTGGGTGGAAGACGACCGCCCGCTGCCCACGCTGCCACCGTCCGAGATCGGCCCGGTGCAGCAGGCCATTGCCCGCCACGTGGCCCCGCTGATCGAGGACGGCGACACGCTGCAGATCGGCATCGGCGGCATCCCGGACGCGGTGGTGGCCCAGCTGCAGGGCAAGCGCGACCTGGGCGTGCACACCGAGATGATCGGCGACGGCCTGCTGAGCCTGATCGAGAGCGGCGCCGTGACCAACCGGCGCAAGAACTTCATGCCCGGCAAGATGGTGGCCACCTTCGCGCTGGGTTCGGAGAAGCTCTACCGCTTCCTGGACCGTTGCCCGGATTTCGAACTGCACCCGGCCGATTTCACCAACGACCCGTGCATCGCCGGCCAGAACGACCGGCTGGTCTCGCTCAACGCCACGCTGCAGGTGGACCTGCTGGGCCAGTGCGGCTCCGAGAGCCTGGGCGCCCTGCCCTACTCCGGCACCGGCGGCCAGAGCGACTTCGTGCGCGCGGCCAACCGCTCGCGCGGGGGCAAGGCCATCATGGTGCTGCCCTCCACCGCCAAGGGCGACACCGTCTCGCGCATCGTCCCCACGCTGAGCCCGGGCACCCATGTGAGCACCGGCAAGAACGATGTGAACTACGTGGTGACCGAGTACGGCGTGGCCCGGCTGCGCGGCCGCCCCTCGCACGAGCGGGTCGCCGCCCTGATCGCCATCGCCCACCCGGCCTTCCGTGAGGAACTGCAGGCCCAGGCGCGGACCATGCACTTGGTCTGACGCCCGGGGGGGCGGGCTCAGCGGCCGGCCACCGTGCGCCCGGCCGACCACACGGCCTGGGCCACGTCCACCGGCCGCGGAATCAGTCCCTGCCGGCTGAAGGTGTCGGCCACGCGCTGCTGGTCGGCCACGTCGGCCGGGCCCAGTGGGCGCACCGTGCCGTGGCGCCGCCGGTCCAGAAAGCGCACCGTGCCGGCCAGGGGCACCCCGGTGGCGGCCGACAAGAACTGTGCCGTCTCCTTCAGGTGGTCCTGGGTCCAGGCATCGGCCTCGCTGAGCGCGGCCAGCAGCGCCTGGACCTGTGCCGGCCGCCGGGTCAGCTCGCGCGAGGCCAGGTAGAAGCTGTTGTTGCTCGACAGGCCCACACCCGTGGACAGCACCCGGGCCCGGCCGTCGATCTCGGCCACCGCGTAGTACGGGTCCCAGATGCCCCAGGCATCGATCGAGCCGCGCTCGAAGGCGGCCCGGGCATCGGCCGGCGCCAGGTAAACCGGTGTGATGTCCGACCAGGCCAGGCCGGCCTTCTCCACCGCCCGCAGCACCAGGTAGTGCGCGCTGGAGCCCTTTTGGAAGGCGATGCGCCGGCCCTTCAGGTCGGCCAGCGTGCGCAGCGGTGAACCGGCCGGCACCAGCAGGGCCGAGCTGGTGGGCTTGGGCGGCTCCAGGCCCACGTACCAGACATCCTTGCCGGCGGCCTGGGCGAAGACCGGCGGCGTGTCGCCGGTGAAGCCGAAGTCCACCCCGCCGACGGCCAGGGCTTCCAGCAGCTGCGGGCCGGCCGGGAACTCCACCCACTTGAGCGGCACACCGGGCAGGCGGGCTTCCAGCAGGCGGCGCTCACGCGCCACCATCAGGTTGACCGCCGACTTCTGGTAGCCGATGCGCAGGCCTTCGCCTGCACCCTGGGCCCGGGCTGCCGGGCTGGCCAGGGTCCAGCCCAGCGTGCCGGCCAGGCCGGCGCGCAGCCAGTCGCGTCGACGGGGGGTGTGGTGCATGCTGGGCTCTCCTTGTCTGCGTGGTGCGTCGATGCACCGCAGGATAGGAAAGCCGCCGCGCGGCCGGAACGAATTCGATCCGGCTTGCTTATCTGCTGCCGCTTGGGTCCTTGCGCCGGGCCCGCGGGTGGGCCGCGTCGTAGACCTTGGCCAGGTGCTGGAAGTCCAGCTGGGTGTAGATCTGGGTGGTGCTGATGCTGGCGTGGCCCAGCAGCTCCTGCACCGCGCGCAGGTCGCCACTGGACTGCAGCAGGTGCGAGGCAAAGCTGTGGCGCAGCATGTGCGGGTGCACCGAGGTGGGCAGGCCCGCGGCCAGGGCCAGCTGGCGCAGCCGGCTGCGCACCTGGCTGTCCGACAGGCGGGTGCCGCGCTGGCTGACGAAGAGCGCCGGCTCGCCTGGCGCGGCCAGGCCACCCCGCAGGGCGTCCCATGCGGCCAGGGCCTTCAGCGCGTGCGAGCCCACCGGCACGCTGCGGCGCTTGCGGCCCTTGCCCAGCACATGGACGGTGGCGTCGTCGGCATCCACCCAGCCGGCGGCCTCGGGGCCGGGCCGGGCGTCGAGCGATACCAGCTCGCCCACCCGCAGGCCGCTGCCGTAGAGCAGCTCGACGATGGCGTGGTCGCGCGCGGCCAGGGCGGGGTCGCTGGCCTCGGGCAGCTGGCTGGCCAGGGCCACGGCCTGGTCCACCGGCAGGGCCTTGGGCAGCGGTTTGGGCGCCTTGGGCGGACGGATGCCATCCACCGGGTTGAGCGCCACGCCACCACGCCGGCCCCACCAGCGGTACAGGCCGCGCCAGGCCGAGAGCTGCAGCGCCAGGCTGCGCGGCGACAGGCCGGGGCGCTCACCGGCGCCATGCAGCTGGGCCAGCAGCATGCGCACATGGTGGGGCTGCAGCCGCTCCAGCGGCACGGCCAAACGCGCCGCGCCGCGCACCAGGCGGCCCAGCGCGTCGGTGTAGAGCGCCAGGGTGCGCTCGGCCACGCGACGCTCGAACTTCAGGTGCGCCAGGTAGCGCTGCAGGATCTCCGGCAGCGGCGGCGCCCCGTCCGGCTCGTCCGTCGAATGCACGACCGAGCCGAGGTCGCTCATGCCGGGCTCACTCGGCCAGCAGCAGGCGGCCCATCGCCGCGCTGGCGATGTCGCCCACCTGTTGCAGGAACTCCGTGCCCATGTCGTTCTGGTAGCGCAGCGCATCGGGCGAGCCCAGGACCAGCAGGCCGAAGCACTCGCCGGCCGACTTGCCCAGGCGCAGCGGGATCATGGCCAGCGACTGGGCCGGTGTGGCGTCCCCCAGCCACTGGGCGGCCTCGAACTGGGCGTTCAGGCCGCAGTAGGGCTGGGACAGGCTGGCGGCGAAGGTCATGACGTCTTCGCTGGCGCCCTGGGCCCAGGGCAGGTGGGCATAGGCCGGGGCCACGCCCCAGACGCGCACGGCCGCCTGCGGGATCAGGAACTCGTGCTTGAGCTCGGCCACCAGCACCTCGCCCAGCATCACCGCACTGCGCGCCAGCATCACGGCGCAGGTCCAGCGGTGCATGCGCTCGGCGATCTGCACGTTCTCCTGGCCGGCGCGGATCATCTCCATGATCTTGCGCTCCAGGCCCTTGATGCGCTCGCGCAGCATCTCCATCTGCCGCTCCTGCAGCGAGACGGCGCGCTGGCCGTGCGGGCTGGTGAGCTGGATGGTGGCCAGCAGCTCGGCCTGGCGTTCGAAGAAGCCGGGGTTGTTGGCCAGGTAGTTGGCGATGTCCTGTTCGGTGATGCCGTGCACCCCGTTCTCGTTGCTCGTCACAGCTCGATCTCTCCTTCAAAGACGGTCACCGCGGGACCGGTCATCATCACCGAATGGCCCTCGCCGGCCCAGCTGATGGTCAGCACGCCGCCGCGGGTGTGCACATCCACCGTGGCATCCAGCCAGCCCAGGCGGATGCCGGCCACCACCGCCGCACAGGCGCCGGTGCCGCAGGCCAGGGTTTCGCCCGCGTCGCGCTCGAACACGCGCAGGGCCACCTCGTTGCGCGAGCGCACCTGCAGAAAGCCGGCGTTGACCTTGCGCGGGAAGCGCGGGTGGGCCTCGATCTTCGGGCCCCAGTCGGCCACCGGCGCGGTGGTCACGTCGTCCACCCGCAGCACAGCGTGCGGGTTGCCCATGGACACCAGGGCCACCTCGGCCTGCACACCGCCGCCCAGGTCCAGCGGCCACAGCGGCATGCCGTTGACCTCGCGCGGGGCCAGCCCGCTGGGGTCGAAGGGCAGATCGGCCGGCGCGAAGCGGGGCTGGTTCATGTCCACCGTCACCCGGCCATCGGGCTGCAGGGTCAGCGTCAGCCGGTTGTTGACCGTCTCCACGCGGATGGTGGTCTGGTCGCTCAGCCCGTGGTCGTGCACATAGCGCACGAAGCAGCGCGAGCCGTTGCCGCACTGCTCCACCTCGTCGCCGGTGGCGCCGTTGAAGATGCGGTAGCGGAAGTCCACGCCGGGCGTCTGCGCGGCCTCGACGACCAGGATCTGGTCGGCGCCCACGCCGAAGCGGCGGTCGCCCAGAAACTGCAGCTGTTCCCGGCTGAGCGCCAGCGGCGCGCGGGTGGCGTCCAGCACGACGAAGTCGTTGCCGGCGCCGTGCATCTTGGTGAAGTGCAAACGCATGGGCGGATTATCCGACGCCCCGTGGGGTCAGTAGATCTTGGCCTCGCCCTCGGGCCGGGTCTTGAAGCGGCGGTGCACCCAGTAGTACTGGGCCGGCTGCTCGCGGATGCGGGCCTCCAGCCAGCGGTTGAAGGCGGCCGCGGCCTGGGGCAGGTCGGGGTTGTCGAAGCCCTCGGGTGCCTCGCAGAAACGCACCACATAGCCCTGGCCGCGCGGCAGCATGGTCACGACAATGGGCTGCACCAGCATGTGCATGGACTGGGCCATGCGGGCCGGCGCCAGCAGCGTGGCGGCGGGCACGCCGAAGAAGGGCACGAAGGCCGCGTCCTTGGTGCCGAAGTCCATGTCCGGCAGGTTGACGAAGCCCGCGCCCTCCTTCTGGATGGCCCGCAACACCGGCCGGATGCCGGCCTGGCGGTCGAACAGCCGGGCCTGGCCGAAACGGCCCCGGGCCTTGAGCAGGGCCTCGTCGAAGACGGCGTTGCTCTGCCGCTGGTAGATGGTGATGGCCGGCTTGCTCTGCTTGAGCATCAGCGCCGGGGCGGTGTAGTCCAGGCCGACGAAGTGCGGCAGCAGCCACATCACCGGCCGGCCGGTGCGCTCAGCCAGGTGGATGTCGCCCTCGATGCGCACCATGCGCAGAAGACGCTCCTCCGAGGCGAACCAGAGGTAGCTGTGCTCCAGGAAGCCGCGCGCCACGGCACCGAAGTGCTCGCGGGCCAGGCGCCGCCGGGCGGCCTCGTCCAGCTCCGGAAAGCACAGGGCCAGGTTCCTGAGCACCACCTTGCGGCGCGAGCCGGCCAGGCGCCACAGCAGCGCCCCCACGCCCTCGCCGATGGCCGCCAGCAGCGGCAGCGGCAGCCAATGCAGCAGCCACATCAGGAAGACGATGGCCTGCGATCCCCAACGCTTGATCATGCTTTCGCTTCTCCGACGCTCGCCTCGACGCGGCGCGGCTTCTTGTAGCGGTTGTAGCCCCAGAGGTACTGGTCCGGGCAGTGGCCGATGACCCATTCCATGGCCTGGTTGACGAGGGCGGCAGACGCCTCCTCGCCGTCCTCAGGCAGCGGCTGGGGCAAGGCCCGGTAGCGGATGGCGAAGCCCCGTGCTCCGGGCAGGCGCTCGCACCAGGTCAGCACCACGGCGCAACCGGTCTGCTGGGCCAGGCGGGCCGCCAGCGTCATGGTGTAGGCCGTGCGGCCGAAGTACGGCACCCAGACGCCCTGCCCGTCCGGCGGCACCTGGTCGGGCAGCAGACCCACCGTTTCGCCCTTGCGCAGGGCCCGCAGCATCTGCCGCACGCCCGAGAGATTGGCCGGTGCGGCCTGCATGCCCGGCGCCGTGCGGGAGTAGGTCTGCCACTGCGCCAGCATGGCCTGGCGGGCCGGGCGGTACAGCACGGTGATGGGTTGACGCTGGCCGTAGCGCTCGGCGTAGCCGCGGGCGGCGAACTCGAAGGCGCCCAGGTGGGGCGTGAGCAGCAGCAGGCCCTTGCCGGCCTGGATGGCCTGCTCCACCCGTTCTTCGCCGTCCCACTGGATCAGCGCGCCCAGCGGGCGGTCGGCAGTGCGGAACCACAGCCAGGGCACCTCGGCCGACATGCGACCGGCCTGGGCCACCGCGGCCCGGGCCTGGGCCGGCGTGAGACCCGCCTGCCGGGCATTGGCCGCCAGCCGGCGCCGGTAGCTGGGCGAAGCCGCCCAGACGATCCAGCCCAGGACCGCCCCACAGAACTGCACCAACCCGAGGGGCCAATGCGCGACCCAACGCAGCAACAACATCATGCTTCAGCTAAGATTCCGGCATCGCCGAGTTAACAGGACAACTTGCGGGGCGATTGGCACGGTTTTCCAACAATGCCTGCAGAGCCGATTCTCCAGAATCGTCTGACCAAATGCCGCTAAAGCGTTCGCCGCTCCCATGGTTGCTGAGTTGGACGACGCTCCCTTGATACGCAACCGAAAGTAGAACCACAGTGGCGAACGATTATCTCTTCACCTCCGAATCGGTCTCGGAAGGCCATCCCGACAAGGTCGCCGACCAGATCTCCGATGCCATCCTGGACGCCCTGCTGACGCAGGACCCCTACGCCCGTGTCGCGGCCGAGACGCTGACCAACACGGGCCTGGTGGTGCTGGCCGGCGAGATCACCGCCAAGGAAGGCACCAACGTCGACTACATCCAGGTCGCGCGCGACACCATCAAGCGCATCGGCTACGACAACACCGACTACGGCATCGACTACAAGGGCTGCGCGGTGCTGGTGGCCTACGACAAGCAGAGCGCCGACATCGCCCAGGGCGTGGACCGCGCCAGCGACGACTACCTGAACATCGGCGCCGGTGACCAGGGCCTGATGTTCGGCTATGCCTGCGACGAGACGCCCGAGCTGATGCCCGCGCCGATCTACTACGCCCACCGCGTGGTGGAGCGCCAGGCACAGCTGCGCAAGGACGGCCGCCTGCCCTTCCTGCGCCCGGATGCCAAGAGCCAGATCACGATGCGCTACGTGGACGGCAAGCCCCACAGCATCGACACCGTGGTGCTGTCCACCCAGCACAGCCCGGACCAGTCCGAGACCGCCACCAAGATGAAGGCCAGCTTCTACGAGGCCTGCATCGAAGAAATCATCAAGCCGGTGCTGCCGGCCGAGTGGCTGCAGGACACCAAGTTCCTGATCAACCCGACGGGGCGCTTCGTCATCGGCGGCCCGCAGGGCGACTGCGGACTGACCGGCCGCAAGATCATCGTTGACACCTACGGCGGCGCCTGCCCGCACGGCGGTGGCGCCTTCTCGGGCAAGGATCCGACCAAGGTGGACCGCTCGGCCGCCTATGCCGCCCGCTACGTGGCCAAGAACATCGTGGCCGCCGGCCTGGCCCGCCAGTGCCAGATCCAGGTGAGCTACGCCATCGGTGTGGCCCGTCCGATCAACATCACGGTCTACACCGAGGGCACCGGCCTGGTCTCCGACGAGAAGATCGCCGCCCTGGTGCACGAGCACTTCGACCTGCGGCCCAAGGGCATCATCCAGATGCTGGACCTGCAGCGCCCGATCTTCGCCAAGACGGCCGCCTACGGCCACTTCGGCCGCGAAGAGCCCGAGTTCACCTGGGAACGCACCGACAAGGCCCAGGCGCTGCGCGCAGCAGCCGGGCTGTGAAGCCCGGCGGTTTGCGCAGCAAACCCCTGGGCCTTGGGGCGGAGTTCACATCGCGCAGCGATGTGAACGCAGACCACAAGGCCACCGCACGGCACACCGCGGCGGGCCGGTGAAGCCCCTGCCCCGCTGACGCGACAAGGCCGCCCTCGGGCGGCCTTTTTACTGGGTGAACGAAGTCGGGTTCAGGCCATGTCGCAGAACTTGCGGAAGGGCCCCAGCACCGCATCGCCCCGGAAGGGCTTGACGATCCAGCCGGTCACGCCGATGGCCTTGCCGCGGGCCCGCATGTTGGGGTTGTCCTCGGTGGTGAGCATGACGATGCGCACATCCCGGTTGCCCAGGTCGTTGCGGATCTTCTCGGCCATGGTCAGGCCGTCCATGTGGGGCATGTTGATGTCGCTGAGCACCAGGCGGATGCCCGGATCGGTCTGCAACTTGAGCAGGCCATCGCGGCCGTCGGTGGCGATGGCCACCTCGAATCCGTTCTTGCTCAGAAAGCTGGCGACGATCTCCCGCATGGTGCTGGAATCGTCGACCACCAGGACATGGGCCATGGAGGATCTCCTTGCGCGAGGGGCGCAGATGTTCGGGAAAGAGGGAAAGCGGAGGGGCAGGCGGTGGCGACGGCCGCTGACTCAGAAGAGCTCCAGCTCGCCTGTGGGCCCGGCCTCGGACGCGCTGCTGGCGAACTCGGCGAACTCCTCGGGGGACCAATGCAGGTTGAAGATCAGCCGCTGCACGATGGTCAACGGCGGCAGACCGGGCCGGCGGGGGTCGGACAGCTGGTAGCGCACGCACAGCTGCGGGTCCTGTGAGCCGAAGGAGATGTACTTGTGCTCGTGGTTGATGACGATGGGCACCTGCGTCTGCTGGCTGGTGAAGGCCTTGGGCGGGATGTAGCGGTTCTTGAAGGCGCCCCAGATCAGGTTGGTTGTCTCGCCCAGCACGTGATTGAGTTCACGGAAATTGAGGTCACCGCCCACGCCCTCGTAGCCGAAGCCCTGCAGCAGGCCCTGGCGCAGGGCATGCTCCTCGGTCTGCAGCATCATGTAGCCCCGGCACCAGGTGCTCTCCAGCGCGATGAGCGTGGAGACCTGGCCGAAGATGATGCGGTCGTGCACGACATAAGGCTCCTCGGCACGCACCTCGGCATGGGGGAACATGGAGCGCATCGCGCTGCAGGTCAGTTCCACCACCCCGTCCACCAGCGCGGTCGGATAGCGCAGGCTGAAGATGGCGTGCTGCACGCTCTCGGTCAGCGTCTGCAGCCCGCCGGTGGACCAGGCATGGCGGATGGTCCGCTCCTGGGCCTCGGTGAGCGGCTGCGTGCGGGTGCGGCGCAGGAAGATCGGCAGCTCCGGCCGCTGGCGGTGGATGGTGGCGGCCAGCGACAGGGCGTCGCCCTCCTCGCAGGGCAGGTCCTCGGCCAGCAGCACACCGCCCAGGTCCTTGTGCTGGCCCAGGGTGGCCACCGCGTCGACGGCGGTGCGCGGCAGGACCATCAGACCCATGCGGTCGCAGAAGTCCAACAGGGCCTGGTACTGGCCGGGATCGTGTTCCAGCAGCAGCACCTTGGCTGCCAGGGACGTGGTTTCGGTCATGGGGACACCTTGGCTGAACCAATGTCAGCCGGTGTCCTCCCGCCAGTAGGCGAAGAGGGACACCGGATCGTCCCATGGATATCGGCCGACTGGGCTGTCTCTGTAGGCCAGGCCTGACAGCCTGACAATCAGGCAACTCTGGCGCGGGTGCCAGAGTTCGGCACCCGCCCCCGGATCGAGCTCAGGTCAGCGCGGCCTCCGCCGTCGCGGGGGTGCGCGACTCCAGGGCCCGCACCAGCGGCAGCACCTTCTCGCCGAAGTAAGCCACCTCCTCCTGGAAGTGCAGGAAGCCGGCCAGCACCAGGTCCACGCCCACCGCCTTGAGGGCGACGATGCGCTCGGCAATCTGCTCGGGGGTGCCGATCAGGTTGGTGCGGAAACCGTCGTTGTACTGCACCAGGTCCTCGAAGCTGGACTTGGCCCAGTTGCCCTCGCCCTCCGGGCTGGCCTTGCCGGCCTGCTTGACGGCATCGCCGAAGGCGTTGACCGCCTCGGGGTCGGCCTTGTCGATGATCTCCTGCAGCACGGCCCGAGCCTCGGCCTCGGTGTCGCGGGCGATGATGAAGGCGTTCACGCCGATCTTCACCTTGTGGCCATAGACGGCGGCCTTGGCCCGGATGTCGTCGACCTGGGCCTGGATGCCCTCGGGCGTGTTGCCGTTGGTGAAGTACCAGTCCGACACGCGCGCGGCCATGTCGCGGGCCGCACGGGAGCTGCCGCCCTGGAAGATCTCCGGGTGGGGCTTCTGCAGCGGCTTGGGACGCAGCGTGTAGTCGCGGAAGCGGTAGAAGTCACCGGCGAAGCTGAAGCCGTCGGTGGTCCAGATGCCCTTGAGCGCACGGATGAACTCTTCGGAGCGGCGGTAGCGCTCGTCATGCTCCAGCCAGGGTTCACCAATGGCGGTGAACTCGCCCTTGAACCAGCCCGACACGATGTTCACCGCGATGCGCCCCCCGGTGAGCTGATCGATGGTGGCGATCTGCTTGGCCAGCAGCGCCGGGTTCCAAGGCCCGGGCAGCACGGCCGCGATGACCTTCAGCCGCTCGGTGGCCGCCAGCAAGGCATGACTGAAGGACACCGACTCGTGCTGGTATTCAGCGCCGTAGCCAGCGGTGAAGCGGATCTGGCTCAGGGCATAGGCAAAACCGGCCTTTTCCGCGATCTGGGCGAGCTTGCGGTTGTAGTCGATGTCCCAATGGGTCCGCTGCTCGATCTTGCTGACGACCAGGCCGCCGCTGACATTGGGAACCCAGTAGGCAAACTGGATGGGAGAGGTGCTCATGGTGTTGGGAGGTGGCAGGTGGGAATGAGAGGGTGGACAGACGACCGGCGGATCCGGCCTGCAGGCCCTTTCGCAGCTCCTGTGCCACCGGGGCCGGCCTGATGAATCAAGCAGTTAGTGCTGCGGCAGCCCCCCGGACTGCTGGCGGGGCAGCAGCCTGGGGGTGGCCCTGCTGGCCCCGCAACAGCCCCGGGGATCCCGTGGAGGCCGGGGCTCAACCCGCCTTGCGGCAGTCCCGCGGGGTGATGCCCTTCTCCTTGGCGTAGGCGGCAGCCTTCGCATCGATCAGCGGGCGCAACGTGGGGCGGTCAGCCTGCACCCAGTCGGTCACCAGGTTCCATTGCCGGCCATCCCATTGCTGCACACGGGCGGCACCGCCGCCCTCGTGGTCGGAGCAGGACAGCGACAGGCGCTGCATCAGGCCGTAGAAGCCGATCTGGCGCAGGCGCGCGTCATCCAGCTGCAGATGCTCCAGGCCCCAGCGCGCCTCGTCACCGCTGAGCGGACGCTGGCCGAACTTCTTCTGCCCGGCGCGCAGCGCCTCCACCACGATGGCACCGTCGATGAGGCCGGAGTTGTAGTAGACGCTGCCGAAGCTCTTGGGGTCCTTCAGATCGCTCTTGCCGGCGTCCAGGATGTGCTTCTTCAGGCGGTGATGGATGTCGAAGTCGGCTCCGCCGGGATAGGGCGTGAGCGCCAGATAGCCCTTGCCGGCCTCGCCAGTGGGCAGCACGTCTTCGTTGGAGCTGGCCCAGATGTCACCGACGATGCGGTTGACGGGATAGCCAAAGCGCGCGGCCGTCTTGATCGCCACCGGAGTCGAGACACCCCAGGTGCGCAGGAAGACCCAGTCCGGCCTGGCCTGGCGCACCTGGCGCCACTGGGCGGACTGTTCATTGCCCGGATCGGCCACCGGGATCTGGATGTTCTCGAAGCCGTACTTCTTGGCCAGCAAGGCCAGCGGACCTTGCGTCTCCCGCCCATAGGCCGAGTCGTGGTAGACGGTGGCGATCTTCTTGCCCTTGAGCTTGTCGAAGCCGCCTTCCTTCTGCGCCACGTAGTTGATGAAGACCGAGGCCTCGCTGTAGAAGGTCAGCATCAGCGGGAAGTTGTAGGGAAAGACACTGCCATCGGTGGCCTCGGTGCGACCGTAGCCCAGCGTGATCAGCGGAATCTTGTCGGCCGTGGCCTTGTCGGACAGGGCATAGGCGGCCGGTGCACCATTGGGCAGATAGGGTCCGACCGGCGCACCGTTGAGGCCGTTCTTGAAGCGCTCGTAGCACTCGATGCCCTTCTCGGCCGTCCATTCGGTCTCGCACTCCTGCCAGACCAGCTTGACGCCGTTGATGCCGCCCTCCACCTCGTTGATGTAGCGCAGGTAGTCGATGATGCCGGCCCAGACCGGGATCCCGCTGGACGCATAGGCGCCCACGCGGTAGGTGGCCAGGGGCACGAACTGCTCGGCGGGCGCAGCCTGCGTGGGCCGCCCCATCGAGAACAACACCGCCGCGGCGAGCAGAGCCGCTGCATGGCGACCCCATCGGACAGAAATGGACATGGGTGACAAAACTCCAGACAAAGAAAGGGACACCGGACCGGCCACGCGGCCCGGGACGGACAAGAAAAAAGGGGTGGCGATCGCGGTCGTCCGAGCCCGCCTCAGAACCGCAAGGGCCACACGGCCAGCCTCTCTCGCCAAAGGGTCAGCAGCCGCGCCAGGCCATCCGGCTCCCGAATGAGAAAGCCGATGATCAGCACCCCGAAAACGATCTTCTGCAGGTTCTGGATCTGGCCGGGGTCGACGGCCCCGCCCAGCAGCCACTGCCCCGCGGCGCTCAGTGCGATGGGCAGCAGGCTGATGAAGGCGGCACCGATGAAGTTGCCCGCCAAGCTGCCCATGCCCCCGATGATGATGATGAAGAGGATCTGGAACGAGCGGTTGATGTCGAAGCTGCTGGCGCTGGCCGTGCCCAGGTAGGCAAAGGCCCACAGCGCACCGGCAATGCCCAGGTAGAAGGAACTGACCGCGAAGGCCTGCCGCTTGACCCGCTCCACCGGAATGCCGATCACCGCGGCGGCCATGTCCATGTCGCGCACCGCCATCCAATTGCGGCCCGTCTGGCTGCGCACCAGATTGCCGGCGGCCCAGGTCAGCAGTGCCACGCAGGCCAGGGTCAGGCCGTAGCGACCTCCCGGACTGGACAGATCCCACCCCCACCAGGACAGGTGGGGGGCCGAAATCGTCCCCGACGAGGCGTTGTTGTAGAACCAGGGGAACTTGACGAACAGCCATTCCAGGAAGAACTGCGAGGCCAGGGTCGTCACCATCAGGTAGAAGCCCTTGATGCGGCCACTGGGCAGGCCGAACAGCCAGCCCACGCCCGCGGCGATCAGGCCGCCCCCCAGCAGGGCCAAAGGCAGCGGCAGGGCTGGCACGCGCAGCAGCAGGCCATAGGTGGCGAAGGCCCCCACGGCCATGAAGCCGGCCGCGCCCACCGAGGTCTGCCCGGCATAGCCGGTGAGCAGATTCAGGCCCAGGCCGGCCAGCGACAACACCAGGGTCGGAATCAGGATGGCGTTGATCCAGTAGGTCGAGGCCCAGCCCGGCAGGCTCGCCAGGGCCAGGGCCAGCCCCAGCCAGACCCAGGCATGGCGGCGTGAGGCCACCAGCTCGACAGGCGCCACCAGGGGTGGCGAGGGAAACACATGCAGGGAAGCACTCATGGCAGGCAATGCAGGACGTGGGGTTCAGACACGTTCGATGGCCCGCTCGCCGAACAGGCCCGCGGGACGGATGTAGAGAAAGGCCAGGGCCAGGAAGTAGGCGAACCAGGGCGTGATGCCGCCGCCGATCGAAGGCCCCAGGTAGACCTCGGCCAGGTTCTCGCTGGCGCCCACGATCAGGCCCCCTGCGATGGCGCCGCCGATGGAGGTGAAGCCGCCGATGATCAGCACCGGCAGCGCCTTGAGCACCACCAGCGACAGCGAGAACTGCACGCCCTGGCGGGCGCCCCACAACAGGCCGGCGACCAGCCCGACCCAGCCAGCCACCGCCCAGACGATCTGCCAGATGCGGTGCAGGTGGATGCCGATGGACAGCGCCGCCTGGGTGTCGTCGGCCACCGCCCGCAGCGACATGCCGATGCGGGTGCGGTTGAACAGCAGGGCCAGCACCGCCACCAGCACGCCGGCCGTGGCGGCCGCCACCAGGTCGAAGCGGCTCAGCAGCACGCCGCCCAGTTCCAGCGGCGTGTCCTCGATGCCCAGATCCAGCGCACGGACCTCGGCCCCCATCAGCCCCTGGGCCAGGCCCTCCAGGATGAAGCTCAGGCCCAGCGTGGCCATGAACAACGTGATCTGCGAGCGGTTGACCAGGGGGCGCAGCACCCAGCGCTCGATCAGCACCGCCCCCAGGGCCATCACCGCGGCGGTGACCAGCAGGGCCGGCAGGAAGCCCAGCCCCTTCTCGTGCAGGGTGACGAAGGTCAGCGCCGAGAACAGCAGCATGGCGCCCTGGGCGAAGTTGAAGACGCCGCTGGCCTTGTAGATCAGCACAAAGCCGATGGCCACGAGCGAGTACATGGTGCCGGCCAGCAGGCCGCCCACCAGGGTTTCGATGAAGAATTCCATGCCGGTCTCCTCAGTGCACGGTGCCCAGGTAGGCGGCGATGACCTCAGGATTGCGCTGCACCTCGGCCGGCGTGCCATCGCCCACCTTGCGGCCGTAGTCCAGCACCACCACGTGATGGCACAGGGACATGACCACGCCGATGTCGTGCTCGATCAGCACCACCGTGGCGCCGAGGTCGCGGTTGATGTCGGCGATGAAGCGGCTCATGTCGCGCTTCTCGGCGTCGTTCATGCCGGCCATTGGCTCGTCCAGCAGCAGCAGGCGCGGCCCTGCGATCACCGCCCGCCCCAGCTCCACCCGCTTCTGCAGGCCGTAGGGCAGCTGACCCACGGCCACATCGCGGTAGGGCTGCAACTCCAGGAACTCCAGCACGTTCTCGACCTGGGCCTGGAAGGCCGCTGCCTCGCGCCGGGCCCGCGGCAGGCCCAGCGCCTGCTCCACCAGGGTGCTGCGGGCAAAGCGGGACAGGCCGGTGGAGATGTTGTCCGCCACACTCATCTTCTTGAACAGCGCGTTGTTCTGGAAGGTGCGGCCGATGCCGCGGCGGGCCGCCTCCAGCGGGTGCACGCGGGCAAAGCCGGCGCCGTCGAACACCAGTTCTCCGGCATCGGCCCGGTAGACGCCGTTGAGGATGTTGAGCAGTGAACTCTTGCCTGCACCGTTCGGGCCGATCAGGGCGCAAATCTCACCAGCATGCACGTCGAAGGACAGGTCGGTGATCGCCCGCACGCCCTTGAAGGACAGCGAGATGCCGCGCACCGCCAGCAGGGGCGCCGCGCTCATGCAGCCCCCACGACGCTGCGCAGACGCTCGGGCAGCTCCGCTGCTGCGCTGGACGGAACGACGATTCCCTGCAGGCGATGCAGGCCCAGGCGGCGCTGCAGCTGAACGCGCAGCCACCGGTCCCAGCGCGAGCCACCCGACACGGACGAGGCCGAGAGTGCCCCCTCGACCCAGCGACGGCGCCAGCTGCCCGCGACCGGCAGACGCTGCTCGATCTCGTCGGACAGCTGTTGGGCACGCTGCGCCGACAACAGCAGACGGGACGGCACGGTGTCGCGCCGGTCGCGTGCGGCGGCGGCGGTGTCCTCCGGAAAGGCCAGACCCTCGCCAGTGCGCAGCCAATGGCCGACCACCAGCGCCAGGCCCTCAGACCATTCGGTGCCCTCTTCGCACCAGGCGGCCGCGGTTCGCTGGGCGCGGTGCCAGGCGTGGCGCTGCACCTGGGGCGGCACCTCTCCCAACAGGTCGCGCAGGTGCAGCCAGGCGGCAGCGTCCTGGCCCTTGGGCACCGGCTGGGGGCTGATGAGCTGAACCGCGCCCTCGGACTGCGGCCCCCGCAGGCGCAACCAGCGCAGCAGCTCATCGCGAGACTGCAGGTAGACGTGGGTGGGCCGCGTGCGGGCCTGCCAGGCCGCCAGCTCGGCCTCGCCCAGTCCGCGGGGCAGGCTCAGCACCTGCGCTCCGGCGGCCCGGGCGGCCAGCACCAGCAACAGCAAGCGCGGCTCGAACGCCCCACAGACGGCCAGCCGTGACTGCGGCCCCAGCCCCTCGTGCGCCAGCCCGGTTCGCAGCAGGCTGGCGGTGCGGTGCACCTGCGCCCAGGGCCAGGCCACCCAGCGCCCGCGCCGCTTGTGGCGCAGAGCCAGCGCCTGGGGATGGCGTTGGGCCCAGTGGTCCAGCTGCTGCCAGGCGTCTTCGGGCAGGGCATCCTGCGCGTTGTGGGGAATCGGTTCGGCAGCCGTGGCGTGCGTGGGATCGGTCATGGAGAGGTCCTCGCCCCGGGGTCAGAAGTTGTGGCGCAGGCCGGCGCCGAAACCACGCTGGTAACCGTTGCCGGCGTTGTAGCCGGCACCGACAAAGGAGGCGAGCGTGGTAGACGCCTTGGCCGCAGCGTTGTTCTGCACATCCGCGAAGACGGCATACACCGCCGTGCGCTTGGACAGGGCGTGCTCCAGCCCCAGCGCCCACTGGCCCGCCACAGCCTGCTCGCCCCCGTCCAGCGGACGCGAGGCCCGGTGGGCATAGCTCACGCGCAGCGCATCGGCCGCCGACAGGGGAACGGTGGCCCCCAGCAGCCATTGCCGCGTGCGTTCAGCCTCGGTGGCCCCCGTGTCGGGGCTGAAGTCACCCGCGCTGGCCTGGCGCCCACCCACCAGGGCCGCCAGCTTCAACACGCCGAAGTCGTAGGTGCCGCCCACATCCCACACGTTGACGTTCTTGCCGTGGGTGGCGCCGGTGAGGGAGGAATGCAGCTGCTGCAGATGCAGGCCGACGAACAGCGGACCGTTCTGGTACTGCGGCAGCAGCGAGGCCACCCGCACATTGTGGCCCTGGGCCTCCTGGCCGTAGCCGTTGGATGCCAGACTGGCCGCCACGGTCACGCCCTGGATAGCGGGCGACACATAAGCGACCTGGTTGTCCCAGCGGTACTCGGTCAGATAGACGTTGTTGTACTGGCCGACCGTGACGCTGCCGAAGGGGTCGACGGTGGACTCGAACAGGTAGCCCGGCGTGTACTGGCGACCCAGCGAGAGCGTGCCCAGTTGCCGCTGGGCCAGGCTGACGTAGGCCTGCCGGCTCCAGAAGCCACCGCCGGCCACGGTGCCCGTGTCCGCGCCGATGCCGGACTCGATCAGGAAGCCGGCCTGCAGGCCCTGCCCCAGGTCCTCATGGCCCTGGAAGCCCAGGCGGGAGGGCGTGCTCAGGCCGGAGTCGATGGCCGAGTCATGCTTGCGGCTGGGATCGACGTTGTCGCCGCTCCAGCGGTAGCCCACATCCACCGTGCCGAAGATCGACACATTGGAGGCGGACTGGGCCAGCCCCAGCAAGGGGGTCAGCAGGCCGATGGCGGCCAGGGTGCGCAAGGGAAAAGAAGTCTTCATGGCTTGGATCGGTTGGAAGGAAGTGATTCGCAGAGTTGTTCTATGGGCATGCGCAGACAAGGCGGTGCCCTCCGCAGCGTCCACCGGACCTGCTGGCTGTCGGGAATGCAAAAACAAAAGACGGCGTCGCCGCGCCGGGCTCACGCGGCTCAGAGGCTGAAGGCGGCCCCCAGGTAAAGCTCGTGGATGTCGTCGCGGGCCGCCAGCTCCTGTGCACTGCCCTCGGCCGCCAGACGCCCGTTTTCGAGCACACAGGCATGGTGGGCGTGACGCAAGGCCACATTGGCGTTCTGTTCGGCCACCAGGAAGCTCACGCCCTGCTCGGCGTTGAGGCGGCCGACGATCTCGAAGATCTCGTCGACGACCTTGGGCGCCAGCCCCATCGAGGGTTCGTCCAGCAGCACCAGCCGGGGCCGGGCCATCAGGGCTCGGCCGATGGCCACCATCTGCTGCTCGCCCCCCGAGGTGTAGCCAGCCGCGGTCCGTCGCCGTTCCTGGAGTCGGGGGAAGTAGTGATAAATACGTTCCAGGTCGGCCCGCAAGGCAGCTCGGCTGGGGCGATGCACGAAGCCACCGGTGAGCAGGTTCTCCTCGACGGTGAGGTGGCTGAAGCAGTGGCGGCCCTCCAGCACCTGGACCAGCCCCTCGCGCACCAGCTGGTCGGGCGCGGCGTGGGTGATGTCCCGCCCCTGGTAGAGGATCTGGCCGGCGGTGACCTGGCCGCGCTCCGCCCCCACCAGGGCGGAGATGGCTTTCAAGGTGGTGCTCTTGCCTGCGCCGTTGGCGCCCAGCAAGGCCACGATCTGTCCCTCGCCCACGGTCAGGGACACCTCCTGCACCGCCAGGATGGCCTGGCCGTACAGCACCTCGATCTGCCGGACCTCGAGCACGGGATGTTCTGCAGACATCGGCCCTCTCCTCTCCCAGGTCGCGGCCGGGACGGCCGGCTGAGCCACGGCAGACACCGCTTGCGCTGCCGCAAAGGCCGCGGCCTCCTCGGCCTTGACCGCCTCGATGTCGCGGAAGCGTGCCGCGGGGTGGGTCTCGGGCAGACGGGCCCCTTCGCCGAAAAGCTTCTCCCGCAGCGTGCCCGGGCGGTAGGCGCTGGGGTAGACGCCGCGCTTCTGCAGCTCCGGCACCAGGTGACCCACCACATCCTCGAAGGTTTCGTGGGCCACGGCATAGGCCAGGTTGAAGCCGTCCACGTCGGTTTCCTCCACCCATTGCTGCAGGATGTCGGCCACGGTGGCCGCCGAGCCCACGAAGACCGGCCCCAGCCCGCCGATGCCGGCCCAGCGGGCCAGTTCGTCGATCGACCAGTCCTTGTCGCCGTTGGTCAGGTGCTCGACCACCGAGACGATGGCATTGGTCTCCACCTTGCGCACGAGGTCGGTGGGCGCGTACTGGCCGAAGTCGATGCCGCTCCAGCCCGAGAGCAGCACCAGCGCGCCATCGTGGGAGGCGTGCTTCTGGTACTCCTCGAACTTGGCCTGCGCCTTGGCGTCGGTCTCGTCGACGATGATCGTCACCAGGTTGTAGACCAGCACCTTGCGGGGGTCGCGACCCGCCTCGGCGGCCTGGCGGCGGATCTCCTTCACATAGTCCCGCACGGCGGACTTCAGCGGCGAGGAAATGAACACGCACTCGGCGTGCTGCGCCGCGAAGGCCTTGCCCGCGCCGGAGGAGCCGGCCTGGTAGAGCACCGGCGTGCGCTGCGGCGAGGGCTCGCACAGGTGGTAGCCCGGCACATCGAAGTATTTGCCCTTGTGACCGATCTCGTGGATCTTCTCCGGATGGGCAAAGATGCGGCGCACGCGGTCGCGCACCACCGCATCGTCCTCCCAACTGCCCTCGAGCAGCTTGTAGATGACTTCGATGTACTCGTTGGCCACCTCGTAGCGGTTGTCATGGCGTCGCAGCCCGCCCTGGCCGATGTTCTTGGCGCCGCTTTCCAGGTAGGAGGTGACGATGTTCCAGCCCACGCGGCCGCGGGTGTGGTGGTCCAGCGTGGAGAGCCGGCGGGCGAAGGTGTAGGGATGCTCGAAAGAGGTCGACGCCGTGATGCCGATGCCCAGGTGCTCCGTCGCCAGCGCGATCGGTGCAGCCAGCTGCAGCGGATCGCTCACCGGGATCTGCACCCCCTGGTGCAAAGCATGGAAGTTGTCTCCCTTTAGACGTC
>NZ_BADL01000128.1 GCF_000333615.1 Ideonella sp. B508-1
CGCGGTCGGCATGGGCGGCGCTGGGGGCGAACTTGGGCGGGTCCAGCACGATGGCGTCGAACTGGCGGCCGTCCTTGAGCATCTGGCGCAGGGTGCCGTTCACATCGGCGTCCAGCGCGGTGTGGTGCGCCGGGTCGAAGCCGTTGAGCAGCACATGGGCGTTGGCGCGGGCCAGCGCCGGGCCGGAGGAATCGACGCTCACCACCTCGGTGGCGCCACCGGCCAGGGCCGAGACGCTGAAGCCGCCGGTGTAGCTGTAGCAGTTCAGCACGCTCCTGATCCCGAACTGGGCCACGAGTTTGGCGAACAGCGCACGGTTCTCGCGCTGGTCCAGGTAGTAGCCGGTCTTGTGGCCCTCTTCCACGTCCACGGTCAGCTGGATGCTGTGCTCGCGCAGGGTGATGGTGGTGTCCCCGCCGCCGCGCAGCCAGCCCTTGGCGGGCTCCAGCCCCTCCATCTGGCGCACACCGGAATCGCTGCGCTCGTACAGGCGGGTGCAGCCCAAGGCAGCGGTTTCGGCCAGCAGGGCGTCGGCGATCACGTCCTTCCAGCGCTCGGTGCCGGCCGAGAGAAACTGCACCGAGAGGATGTCCTCGTAGCGGTCCACGATCAGGCCGGGCAGGCCGTCGGCCTCGCCGTGCACCAGCCGCACGCCATTGCTCTGGATGGCCAGGCGCTGGCGCATGGCCACGGCGGCGGCGATGCGGCGCTGGAAGAAGCCGGCATCGATGCGCTCGGCCTCGTCGAAGCTCCAGGCCCGCACCCGGATCTGCGAGCTGGGGCTGAAGGACGCCCAGGCCAGGAAACGGCCGTCGTGGCTTTCCACCCGCACCGTCTCGCCCAGGTCGGCCTTGCCCTTTTCCACGCTGCCGGCAAACACCCAGGGGTGGCGGCGCAGCAGTGAACGTTCTTTTCCTTCGCGCAGGCGGATCACTTTCATGGCCGCGATTGTCGCCTGCGCGCCCCGCCTGGCGAGGGTGTCAGCCGCGTCGGCGGCGCCAGACCAGCAGCGCGAAGCCCAGGGCCGAGAGCAGCACCGCCACCGCAGCCCAGCCGCTGGCCAACTCCTGCAGGCGCTGCAAGGCGTCCTGGCCCAGCAGCGCCGGCAGGGCCGACAGGTCCGGCCGGGGCTGGGTCAGGGTCGACAGCACATCGGACCGATCCCGCAGCGGCAGCAGGGCGCTGCCCATGCGCTCGCCAAAGACCTGCACCGTGTCCAGGACCTGGGGCAGGCCGTAGACCTTGGCCAGGATGATGCCGCCCAGCCCCCAGAGGATCCACAGCACCGGCACGCCCCAGCGCTTGAGCCAGGCCGCCGCGGCCATGGTCAGCAGGGCCACCGGGGCCGCCCAAAAGCTGATGAGCAGCGAACCCAGCAGCAGGCGCAGCGCGCCCGGCGCCGACCACGGCGGCCACCTCGTGCCAGGGCACCCCGGCCAGGGCGCTCCAGCCGAAGCCGCGGGCCACCACCATCAGCCCCACCATCAGGCCGCTGGGCACGGCCAGGGCCATCACCAGCAGGGGCAGCAGCACCAGCTGCATCACCACCGTGGCGCCCACGGCGGCGCTGTCCGGCACGGGCAGCGAGCGCCAGAACTCAATGCTGCGGTCCTGCCAGTCGCGCCGGGCCATGCCGCCGGACTGGATGTACGCCACCAACCAGCCCACACAGGCCATCACCGCCGCATAGACGCAGGACGTCAGCAGCAGGGTGGCCACCGCGTGGTCGTCCTCGCCCACTTGCACCTGGCCGAACTGCAGGGCCAGCAGGCTGATGGCCAGCGGGATCAGGGCGATCAGCCACCAGCGGCGGCCGTGCTGCATCCACTCGCGCAGCAGCAGGGTCTGAAAAGTCTGCATGGTCTGTCCTCCGGTTCAGCGCAGGGTGCTGGGGTTGAGCTCGGGCGAGCGAGTGAGCGCGACGAAGAGGTCCACCAGGCTGGGCCGCATGCGCTGGCCCAGGGCCTGCACCTCCGGCGGTGGCGCGCCGTCGAACAGCGCGGCAGCCTGTCCTTGCTGGCGGTAGCGCAGGATGGGATGGGCGGCGGCCACCGCGTCGGCCGCCGCGGGGTCGTGGCTCAGTGCCACGAAGCGCTCGTCCACCTCGGCCAGCGGAATGTTGAGCACCAGCTTGCCCTCGCTGAGCATCAGCACGTCCGACAGCAGCGACTCCACCTCCTCCACCTGGTGGGTGGAAATGAGCACGCTGCGCTCGCCGTCGCACCACTCGTCGATCAGCATCTCGTAGAAAGCCTTGCGCGAGAGCACATCCAGGCCCAGCGTCGGCTCGTCCAGCACCATCAGCCGCGCATCGATGGCGGCCACCAGGGCCAGGTGCAGCTGCACCACCATGCCGCGCGAGAGCGTCTTGACCTTGTCGTTCAGGCCGACGCTGGTGCGCTTGAGCAGTTGGCGGGCCCGCTCGGCCGAGAAGCGCGGGTGCAGGCCGGTCATCAGTGTGATGAGCTCGGAGGCGCGGGCCCAGCGCGGCAGGATGGCCACGTCGGGGATGTAGCACAGCGACTGCAGCAGCGCGGCGCGCTGGCGCTGGGGCGACAGGCCCAGCACGCTGAGCTCACCCTCGTGAGCGCTCAGGCCGACCAGGGCCCGCATCAGGCTGGTTTTGCCAGCGCCGTTGTGGCCCAGCAGGCCGACGACGCGGCCGGCGGGAATCTCGAAATCCAGCCCGTCGAGCACGCGCTTCTTGCCGTACTGCAGGCCCAGGCCACGGGCCCGGATCAGGGGTTCGCCACTCATCATGCCTCCCAATCAAGTTCTTCCGGACGCAGGCCCAGCCGGCGCAGCCGCAGCCGCAGCTGGGGCCATTCCTGTTCGAGAAAGCGCTGCCGCTCCAGCATGCGCAGGTGTTCACGCGCCCCGGTCCGCACGTACAGACCCAGGCCGCGGCGATTCTCCAGCAGCCCGTCGTCGCTCAGGGCCTGCAGGGCCCGACCGACGGTGAGGGGGTTGAGCAGGTAGCTGCTGGCCAGCGCGCGCACCGAAGGCATGGCCTCGCCCTCGCACGGCTCGCCGTCGAGCAGGCGGCCGGCCAACTGGTCGGCCAGCGGCGGAGATCGGT
>NZ_BADL01000127.1 GCF_000333615.1 Ideonella sp. B508-1
GGCAACTGGGCACCCTGAGCCAGACCCTCAGCCAGGCTGCCACCACCCACCAGACCGTGGCCTTCTCCGGCCAACTGGGCAGCGGCCAGGCCGGCCAGAGCCGGGTCGACCCGAAAGCCCGCGCCCATCCCCGCCTGGCTCACCCAGGTCAGCGGCATGGTCAGCGCCCAGGATGTGGACCAGGCCCAGGCCGACGCGGCCGGCAAGAACACCCAGGCCAGCGCAGACAAGCTGCCCCACAGCACCGACGCCATCGCCGCCGTCAGCGCCCGTGGCGGCCTGCTGCAAACCGCCGCTAGCGACATCGTCTACGCCGCCGGCGAGAACATCCACCAGGCCAGCGCGCAGGACATCGACCAGGCCGTGGCTGGCGCCTGGCGCCTGCACACCGGCCAGGCCATCGGCATCCTGGGCGGGGCCATCCAGCCCGGCGGCCAGGCCGCGGGCACCGGCGTGACCCTGATCGCCGGGCAGGACCCGCTGACCATCCAGGCCCAGGCCGGCAGCGCCCAGCTGGCCGCGCAAAAGCAGCTGGCCATCCAGAGCCAGAGCGCCAGCGTCAACTGGGCCGCGGCCAAGAAGATCACCCTGGCCACCGCTGGTGGGGCCTCCATCACCCTGGAGGGCGGCAACATCACCTTCGAGTGTCCGGGGACCATCACGGTCAAGGCGGGGAGCAAGAGCTTTGAGGGTGGGGAGAACGTCAGCCAGAAGTTGCCGATCATGCCGCAGGGCGTGTGTCTGGAGTGCCTGCTGCGACGCGCCCAACAGCGCTCGGCCTTTGTATCGAAGGGGGCGTGATGTCTGTCGCCGACGCACCCGTTCGTGAAGCGTCTTCGCCATTGGCGGAGGTACTGGACGACGCACGCAATTGGAGTGCCGCACATCCTGAATCGGCACTGCTGTTGTTTGCGCTGGTCGACCCTGCGCAAGACCGCTCAGCGAGCCAGCGCCTGAGCAAGCTCAGCCAGCAGCACGCCTCTTTGCTGGCTTCGTTCAGTGCGCCGCAAGACAGCGCGCCTCAATTGCTGCTGCTCGACGCAGTGGACAAATTGAGCGAAGAGACATGGCGACTCGTTGAACGCAGCGTCTCCTCCGCAGCGTGCACTTTCCTGTTGAGCGGCTCGTCGCTGAACTCGCTCCAGCAGCACCTGGGACGATTCGTGGACGTGCGCTTGTCCGGCGGCGTCGAGATGCTGCTGGCCCTGTGGGACCCGGCCATCCTGGGGACCCTGGTGGGGCAGGCCGACGACAGCACGCTGCATGTGCCCGGCCCTGTACTCAGCCTCGCGCAGCGCAACGACTTGCTGTCGCCTCTGGTCGCTTGGTGGTATGGCGACCGTGAGCAGCATTGGCATCGCATCGCCGGCAGTGGCCTCAACACGGAGGCCACCCGGGAGACAAAGACGCGCCTGACCTTGACCCAGGCGCAAGAGGACGCCTTGGTCGAGGCCAGCGTGCCGGATCAGGTGCTGTTTCATCTTCAACAGAATCGCCCCAGCCTGCTGAATAACCCGGACCTACCGCACGCGAACTACCATCGGTTCGTGCGGCAGGTGCTTCCAGCTGCCAGGATGCTGGGCCTGGAGGGCATGAGGGACTTGGTGAACTTCGTGGCGCTGTGCTTGATCTACCGCCAGCGGATGGAAACCGATCCCCAGATCCTTCAACTGCTCAATCAAGTCCAGCGCAAGACGTTGACGATGGACGAAGCCATGAAGCGGATGCCGGAATGAAGCGGTTGGCCATCACGGCGAAAGGCGCGGCAGAGCGTTGGGTTGGCTGGGAAGTGGCATCGGTTTGTTTGCTTTGTCTGACGGGCGCGGCCTGCTCACCTTCCGCTGAGTCTGATTCAACCGCCAGTGCCCATGCCGAGGGGCAGGTGGTGTACTTCGATGTGGGGCTCAAGAGCTATTTGGAGCGGCCCATCTTTGATGTGTTTGTCGGTGGACAAGACATAGGCTTGGATGGTGGTCAGCCACATGGTGGGCCTGGGGGGCTGATGACGGGTGTTCAATTTCGGCTGGGGCCGCAAAACGTCTCTTGGCGAGATGCCGGTACGGGGGCGACGACCAAGGCGGTCAATCAACCCGTGTTGACGCCTGATATGGCCAAGCATCAATACTTGGGTGTTCACATCTACCCCGATAACACGGTGGAGTTGGTCCCCGACGATGGCTGGCCTGACCCCACGGCGCGAGGTGAAGAAATCAATCGCCAATGGAGGGCAAGCCATGGCCAATGAGATGACACCTGCAGGGCGAACCAGCAGGGAAGTGGATCAATCGATCCGCCAAGAGATAGCAGCCGGCCCTCGGACGATCCCCGCAGAGCCAGCCAGTGCCAGGACGCTGAGTCACTGGCGCCTTATCGCTGTCTGTGTGCTGTCCATGGTGGGGGCAGCCTGTTCTCCCTCGTCCATTTCTGAATCTTCTGACGGATCAAACAGAGCCATGTCCAACACAAGTGACCAAGTGGTGTACTTCGACGTGAACCTCAAGAGCTACCTGGAGCGGCCCATCTTCGATGTGATGGTCGGTGGACATGATGTCGGTGTGGCAGGGGGGCCTCCTCACGGAGGTCCTGGTGGGCTGATGACGGGTGTTCCTATGCGCTTGGGCCCGCAGACGGTCACTTGGCGTCTTGACGGACCGGAGGGAATGCCGGGCAACGGAGACACGGTATCTGCAGTGAACCGACCCGTGTTGACGTTAGAGATGGCCAAGCATCAATACATGGGCGTTCACATCTACCCTGACAACACCGTGGAGCTGGTCCCCGACGACGGCTGGCCGGATCCAACGGCACGGGGCGAGGAGATCAATCGCCAATGGAGAGCGGCCCATGGCCAATGACAGTGTTTGCACGGGAGCAGCAACCCAGGATGTGAGCAATGCCAAGCCTGCCGCCAAGCAAGATTGTTCCGACGTGATCCACATCTCCGTGTTCTTCGACGGCACGGGGAACAACAAGGACGTAGATGAGGGGGACCAGAAATGGAGCAACCCCGCGCGGATCTGGCGGTCAGCGCAGTTGTTCGCGGAGCAAGCGGGTGGCAATGCTTATCCGATCTATGTGTCCGGGGTAGGCACACCGTTCAATGGGAAGCCGTTGACACCCAAGGATGCGGCAAACATGAAGGTAGAGGATTTCGCCTTGGGCGGAGCCACTGGTGCCGGTGGCACTCGCCGCCTTGACTTTGGGGCTCAGCAAATCAATGACGCGCTCAAGAAGGCCCTGCTGAACAATGCCAAGACCTTGGGCGGCAAGGTGGCGAAGTACGCGGAAGCTGGCAAGAAGCAGAGTTTCAGTGAGGTTAGTCAAGCCCTGGCCCAGCATCGGCTGATTCGGCAGATCAATGTGTCGATCTTTGGGTTCTCGCGCGGCGCGGCCCTGGCTCGAGCGTTCTGCAACCAGTGGCTGTGGCAATGCTCAGAGGACCATGGCAAGCTGAACTATGAGGGCGTGCCAATTCGCTTCTGTTTCTTGGGCCTGTTCGACACGGTGGCGTCTTTTGGGCTGCCCTCTGCCAACGCATCCAATTGGCTGATCGGCGGTGGCTTCAAGGGGCGCGATTTGGTGGTGGACCACCGAGTAGAGCGGTGTGTGCACTATGTGGCCGCCCACGAGCTACGGTTCTCCTTTCCGGTGGATCTGATTCGACGCAATGGGAAGCTCGAAGGTGACTGGGTAGAAAAGGTCTACCCCGGCGTCCACTCGGATGTGGGCGGTGGCTACCAGCCGTTGACGATCAACGGAAAGGCGCAGGCTAACCACAACAACCAAGGCATCGACAACAACTTCGCTCGGATACCCATGCGAGACATGATGGGCGAGGCCGAGATGGCGGGTGTAAGAATCTTGTCTTACACGAACGTCAAGGCGCAGAGTTCTCAGATCTTTCGAGAGCGATTCGAATGCCGCCCCGAAACTGAGAAGAGCTACAAAGCGTATCGCCAGGTCTGCAACCCCACCGGGCCTGTGGAGCAGCAGGTCCGCAAGCACATGGAGCAGCTCTACAGCGCCTATGGAACCCTCCATCGGCAAGGTAGCCCCAGTTTGACCCAGCGTGAACATGCCGCCGGGCAATCTTGGGCGCTGGGGCCAGACGACATGGCGGCAGAAATTGCCAACTACCAGAAGGCGCAGGACAACATCGAGCAGATGGCGCGAAGCTCGGTTCCCTCCGATGCAGCCAGCGGATACATCGCGTCGCAAGGGCTTTACGCCATGTGGATCCAGCCTGCGCAGTGGCAGATGGATGCCTGGAAGCGAAATGCAGCCCCTGGGGCTGTCAAGTTCATTGACAACTGGGTTCACGATTCCAAGGTGGGCTTCCTTGCCAATGGTGAGCCCTTCAGCTACTTCAGCAAGCGCGGCATCAGTGAATCCACGCACAGCGTTCAAGGCTGGTTTGAAGAAAACGTGGTCGGACCCTTCGGACGGGCATACGACGCCACCGCGGACGCCGTGAAGGACACCGCCGATTACGTCGGGAAAAAGGCCGGTCAGGCCTACGATGCCACTGCGGAGGCTGCAAAGAAAACGGGCAGCTATGTGGCCGACAAGGCGTCACAGGCCTACGACGCGACAACCAAGGCGGCATCGCACGCCGTGACAGAAGGCGGGAAGTTGTTGGACGAAGCTGGCACAGCGATCGATCAGGCGACCCAGGACGCGGTGAAGTCCCTCAAGGGAGCGTGGCACAGTCTGAGTGGCGGCTGATCCCGTAATTCCAGGGGGTGTTCGAGGCCTGAGATGGTCCCCGCGGATCTGCCATAGCCCCGCCTGGCACGGCGGCGCCCCGGGCGAGTTCAGCCAGGGCGGCCAGGGCAACGCCGCGGCCCTGTCCGACTAAATAACACGTGCAGCAATGCTCTTAACGGCTTTGATTCTCGATGTTGCGCTTGAAGAGTTGTGCTTGCTGTGGCTTCCGAAGTTTGTTTTGCGAATTCCAAAAGGGGCAGGCGGTGCTCTATTCGGAAGGATATACGCCTCGCAGGTTTTAATCAAAATGTTAATTGACATCATGCAGATGTCATTTGGGGTGGGCGCTCTTCGCGGGCTGATGTTTGCATTATTGGCAAGCATTCAGTGCACCGTATGGGGGGTGCCTGACTCGGGTGTGAGCGCTTCACCACCAGTTGGTGATCAAGCGAGGTTGTCTGATGAGTGGGTATATCAGCGGGCGAAGACGGATTTATATCGGTTCCGATTGAAAATCACCCATGAAGAGGGTGATCGAGTTGTCGTGCACGATATAGAGGTATTGGATGCTAGATCCAATGCAAGGCGGCAGCTGATTTCCGTTGAGGGCGGAGGTGTGGTTTCAACTTCCACCGATAAACTGCTTACTGTGGTAGATGCGAATTTTGACGGATATCCCGACATTTCCGTGATGGCTGCGGATGGCGGTGCCGGGCCCAATGTTACGGATTTCTTTTATATCTATCACCCGCAACAGAAGGATTTCGTCGTCGATGATGAGTTGTCTTCGATGACGCAGGTTTCAATTAATCCGAATGGCACTATCACGTCATCATTTCGTGACGGGTGTTGTAGTCATGGTAATAGCACATATCGCTATCTGGATAATAAATTGACACTGATTGAGTCTCTGGAGGAATCGCTGTCGCTTGATGGGTTGTGGATTGAAACAACGCGAGGCGTTCTTAAGGATGGTCGGATTGCTTATACGACAACAAGAAAGAAGGCTCCAGCTGAGTAGCGCCTATTTAATATTAGTCGGCTGCGTTAATTAATTCGGCCTTCTTTGGGGGATCTTCCATGACTCCACGAGATCTGATGGTTCTTCTTGTTGGGATACCCCTTTGGGGTGCTGTTTTTGCAAGGGGCGCTGATTTAATTTCCTGCAAGCGGGATGGTGATTCGTCTATACTGACTTACGGTCAGGGGGTTGGGTATGAGTCGCCGAAACTTGACCGCGCTGACCTTTGTCACGCTGGGTTCGAATATATCCCGGATTCCGCGTCTCGAGCAGACGGGTTTTTGATACTTTCGCCAGAAGAATTGGGGCTCTCGGCAAAGAGTTTGGTGTACAGGGTCTCATTTAAGACGGCGACTGCGCATCTCATTGGAGATCTCCCGGCGTCTGCTGAAAGGCGGCATGACGGCGTGTATGTTGATTTTTTGCAGGAGGGTGGATCGATTTACATGAACACCTATAACCTTCTGTCGGATAGGATCGACTATTCTTCTGACTCGCTGGAGCTCGTCATTGATGGGGATGTATGCACTGCGCCTGATGGGGCGGTTGGCTCTCTGAGCTCTGGAGGTGGGAGTTGCGATAGCGTTGTGCCTGCGAGTTTCCAAAATCCTATTTGCATTGCTCATTCTGGAAAAAATGCACGCATAGTTGATCGTTCGCTATGTAAGGAACTGGAGAAAGTGCACCCTTGAGATCGCCAAAATGGCTATCAAGGGCGCCGTCCTTGCAGGTGCCGAAATTGATTGCTTCCGGGTTTTAAGGGGCGACCGATATGAATTGGGGTGGAAGTGAGACTCTTCTCCTTTTATTCATGCTGGCGCCCCTTGGTTCAATCGGGTTTGCAGCATGCGCTCAGGCTTCCGAAAAATTCAATGTGACGCTGGAAGGAAGTCGGCTTCGCGTCGATCAGGGTGAATTGGCCAAGAGCTTTCAGTTGAAGCATCTTGTTGATGGCTACGAAGTGGATTGCGACAAGAGGTATCTGGTGGTGTGGGGGAAGACGGAGAAAATAAATCCGTCTAATCCTCAAGATACTGGTGTTAGCTTGATAAATTTAACTGATATGAGGTTTGTTTATCAAGGATTTGGTGGGAAGAATGTCTACGATGCTGAGTATGTGGATGGGAGGCGGGCATTGGTTGTGTTTGAAGATGTTCCGCTAACATTTGATCTCGCCTCGGGTAAGAAAATTCAGGGCGCCGATGCGGTGGATGTGGATTCGCCAAGCTATAAGAAGGAGCAGTGTCCTGATTTTAAATTCAGGTCTTATAGAAAGTACTCGGGGTAGGGCGCCTCTTGGTTTTTTACCACGAGGTGCTGGCGGGCTATGTGGACGACGATCGGGAGCCGAATATCTTGTGGGTCCTCTCACCAAGCAGATATGGCTGAAATTATTGGATGATGAGAACGCTGAAATTGCAGGCTATTGTCATAGCCTTTTCGGGTGCCATCACTGGCATGCCCGCAGTGGCTGCGTCAGATGCAGTGCCTCCAGCCGACCAGGTTCCCATCGCTGCGCCAACAGAGCGCTCCGCTTGGCGAGCACTGATTGAGCCGCTGGCTGACCATCCGGAAATATTGACCAAGGATTGGTCTGCCACTCGCGCCGTGCTCCCCGCGGGTTGCTTCCGGAATGCAAGCAATGGCAGCGTGGATTGCCCGCCGATGGATGGGGTGGTGAAGATATCGGTGTTCCCTGGCCCCTTGGGCATCATCGATATTGTTCTGAAGAAGCCGGCGACCTGTGATGCGCTCTACGATGTGTTGAGTAAGCGCTTTGGCAGGGGTGAGCTGGAAAAGGGCAGTATTTGCCACGCGAGATGGACCCTGGGCAAGCGCGTGCCACACGCCTATGTGAATGTGTCTCCGGGGCGAAAGGATCCCTCCTTGCTTTACCTTCAATTCGCTATTGAGCAAGGTCCCTGATCAATGAACCTCTTGCTCATTGGCGCGTTGGCGGCATTGCCATTCTGCGGGGCTCACGCAGGGGTCAGTATTGAATCGGCTTGCTATCAAAGCGAGAGCTCGCATGGCGCCGCCGGCAAGGCGAGTGCATTCTTTCGTTTCAAGTCGTACCGCGATGACGATGCGCAAAAATATATTGGGGGCATCGTCAATTACAAGAACTCGAAGTCAAGTATTCCCGTTGTCTATGACGATGAGGTTCAGGCTGGAGAGGGCTCTTCGGGTTCATTCCAAAGAACATGGCTGGAGATCATCAATCGAAAGATCGTGGGACAGTATGTGGAGTATGGGGGTTACGATGGGAATCCCGGTGGCCGATACATAAAATATACTGGATTCAAAGACAATAGGGTCGTGGTTTTCAGGGTTGTCATGAATGATGCCCCGTGTTCAGGTGATTAGTTTTCTGGTCCGGGGCGATCGCAGGTTTTCAGCTGAGCAAGTGGAGGATGGTGAACAGTTGGCCCGAACTGATGCGCAAAGCCATCCTTTGCTGTTGTATGGCTTGCCCGGTCATGGCCTTTTCAGAAGTGCGTCTTGAAACGTATTGCTTCAAGATGGACGGCGGGCGAGATGTGCGGCTTGAGTTCCACACGTACTTTGATACCGCAAGTGAAGTCACCTTGGGTTCGGTTCGGTATGGTTCCTCAAAGAAGGGAATTCCACTTGTGCTGTCCGGGGCTCACGCGGATACTTCTTCGAAGGCGGCGAATCCTGTCAGCTCCGCATCGTGGATTGAGTTCGTTGACGGCAAGGTCAATGGAACCTATGAGTTCTCTTCCCAGGGTGGGCAGATTTTCGATCTGACTTACACGAGCAAGGCAAGTGGGAAGAAGACTTCTTTCGTGTTTGAGCCCAATGCAGAGGTTTCCACGGAAGGTGTCTGTACCTGGCCCCACTGATCGAGTCACGCCGACCGCATCTGAAGCAGAAAGAAAAAAGGGGAACGCCTCCCGGCGTGCCCCTTGTCATGTCCAGCCTCCGCTGGTGCGGAGCAGATAGCGCTCAGCGCGCCTTCATCAAGGTCGGTGATTCCAGGTCCAGGTCCTTGGCGTCCAGGATCAGGGGCTTGTCGGCCACGGGCTTGAGGCCTTCGGCCGACTTGGCCATGTCGCCCACCACCACGGTGCGCAGGGCTATGGGGGACCACTGCTTGGCGGCGTAGTCGCGCACTTGCAGGGCGGTCACAGCCTGGATCTCCGGGACGTGGGTCTGGGCGTCGCTCAGCGGGCGGTCGCGGCCGATGAGGTCCAGGGCGACGGCGGCCAGGCCGGCGGTGGTTTCCACCTGGCGGCCATAGCTGCCCACCAGCGCGGCCTTGCGAGCTTCCAGTTCGTCCTGGGCCGGCAGTTCCTGGCCCATGCGGACGATTTCGTCGCGCATCAGCTGGACCACCTGACCGGCCGTGGCGTTGTTGGTCTGGGTGCGGGCGCTCAGCACGCCGCCCACAGGCTGGAAGTCCAGCCCGGCGCCGGCACCGTAGCTCAGGCCGCGCTTGATGCGCACTCCCTGGTTCAGGCGGGCCGAGTAGCCGCCGCCCAGCACCGCGCCGGCAACCTGGGCCACGCGGCGGTCGGGGCTGTCGTAGGGCACGGCCGGGGCCATCACCACCACGCCGCTCTGGCCGGCGCCGGGCAGGTTGATCAGCACGGTCGACGGGGTCTGTGCCTCGGCGGCTTCGCTGCGGGGCTTGGGCAGGGCCATGCGGTTGCCCTTCCAACTGCCCAGCAGTTGGGTGGCCAGGGCCTTGGCCTGTTCCAGCGTCACGTCGCCGGTCACCACCAGGGTGGCCAGCTCGGGGCGCAGCTGCAGGCGGGTGAAGTCCTGCACGTCCTTGCGGCTGATGCGGGCCAGGCTGGCCGGTGTCACCGAGCCGCCGAACACGCTGCTGCCCCACCAGGCGCGCCGGGCCGTCAGACCGGCCAGGGCCATGGGGTCGGACAGGCTGAGCTTCAGGCCGTCGGCGGCCTGCTGCTTCAGGCGGTCCAGCTCGTCGGGGGCCAGGGTGGGGAACAGGGTGCTGTCCACGATCAGGCGGGCGGCCTCGGCCAGCTTGGGCGTGGCCACGGTCATGGTCAGCGCGCTGCCGCGCCAGTCGGTGGCCGAGGACAGCGAGCTGCCCAGGGCTTCGGCCTGCTGGGCGATCTGGCTGGCGCTCAGCCGCTTGCCGGCCACGGTGGCGCCCTGGGTGCGCAGGTCGTTGGCCAGACCGGCCAGGCCGGCGCGGCCTTCAGGGTCCGCCGCCGAGCCCAGGTGCAGGTACAGCGCCACCGACACCAGCGGCAGCGCGTGGCGCTCGGCCACCACCACCCGCACGCCGTTGGGCAGCTGGGCTTCGGTGTAGCTGGGCACTTCCAGCGGGCGCGGGGTGCCGGGCACCGGCGGCTCGTCCACGCCGGGCGTGCCGGCCAGGGCCGGCGCGGCCACCAGGGCCGAGGTGAGGGCGGCCAGGGCCGCCGCAGCCAGCGTGCGGCGGCGCAGGGGGAACAGGGTGCGCATCATCGTTGTCGGGGCCTGGCGGTTCATCCCAGGGCCCCCTGGCTTTCTTGGGTGTAGGTGAGGGTGACGACGGGGCGGCCGATCACGTACTGGTGCAGCACGCGCTGCACGTCCGCGGCCGTCACGGCCTGCAGGCGCTGCAGCTCGCGGTCCACTGCGTCCGGGTCGTTGTACTGGATCATGGCCCAGCCCAGGGCCTGGCCGCGGCCCATGACCGTCTGGCGCTCGTTCAGGGTCGAGGTCAGCAGCTGGGTCTTGATCTTGTCCAACTCGGCTGCGGCAATCGGGCCGCGGGCCAGGGCCTCGATCTCACGCATCAGCGGGGCCACCAGGGTCTGCGGCTGGCGCTGGCCCGACGCGATGGCGTAGGCCGCCAGCAGGCCGGCGTCGGTGTGCAAGTCGGCCTGGAAGCCGGCCGATTGCGCCACCCGCTGGCGGTACACCAGGGCCTGGTTCAAACGCGACGAGTCGCCCGCGCTCAGCAGCGCCTGGGCCACCTGCAGTGCGGGGTTGTCATCCGAGGTGACCTTGGGCCCCTGCCAGATCAGCATCACCGCCGGCAGTGGCACGTTGGGGGCGGTCAGCTTGACCTGGACGGACTTCTCGCGCACCGGCTCGGCCACGTTCACGCGGGGGATGGGCGTGTCCGGGTGGGTCAGCGGGCCGAAGTACTTGTCCACCCAGCGGTTCAGGTCGGCCGGGTCGAAATCGCCGGTGACGATCAGCACCGCGTTGTCGGGCCGGTAGTAGGTGGCGTGGAAGGCCCGCACATCGTCCAGCGACGCGGCCTCCAGGTCCTCGATGCTGCCGATCACCGGCCGCTTGTACGGGTGCTCCAGGTAGCCATTGGGCGCCACCGCCTCGAACAGCCGGCCATAGGGCGCGGCCAGCACGCGCTGGCGGAACTCCTCTTCCACCACCTTGCGTTCGCTGTGGAAGTTGGCCTCGTCCACATTCAGGGTGGACATGCGCTCGGCCTCGGCCCAGAGCAGGCGCTCCAGGTGGTGCGAGGGCACCGTCTCGAAGTAGGCCGTCGTGTCCTCGGCGGTGAAGGCGTTGTTCTCGCCGCCCCCCGATACGCTCACCTGGGCCCGCGACGTGCTGGATGCCGCCGTCGGCGAGCGTGGCGTCTTCGCGTTCCGTGGTCGGATGATCGACGAACCGGTGCTGCGTCACGCCCGCACCCTCCTCGCCCGCGGAATGTGATGCCGCGGCATCCACGGAGGGATCGCGCGGAGGTCAGGTCATCGGATCGCGGC
>NZ_BADL01000126.1 GCF_000333615.1 Ideonella sp. B508-1
GACGGTCGCCATCGCGCACCAGCAGGCGGATGGGGGCCTGGCCCTGGCGGTTGGCCGTGACGGCGGCGGTCAGGCGCTCGGGCTTGTAGGCCCGGTCGTTGACGGCCACCAGCGTCATGCCCGGGGCCAGGCCGGCGCGGAAGGCCGGGCTGTCCCAGAAGACCTGTTCGAGCTTGCCGTCGCTGGTCACCCGCAGGCCCAGCGAGAAGGCCAGGTCCTGCGGCCGCTCGTCGCCCTCCGGGCCGCTCCATCCGCGCTCGTTCTGGGCAAAGCGGCTCTCCTGGGCCGACCACACCAGGCGCCAGCCGCCGCGCTCCACGCCATCCAGCAGGTGGCGGCCGTCGTGGCCGTCCAGCCGGTCGCGGAAGAAGCCGGCCCAGTCGTGCGGTTGCACCGCGTTCAGGGCCTGCATCAGCGCGTCGAAGTCATAGACGGCCGGCCGGGTGCTGCCGTCAGCGTTCGTCGCATGCGGCGCGCCGAAGAAGGCGCGGGCGACGTCGTCCAGCGAGTGCTGCTGGTGGCTCTTCTCGCGGATCAGCGTGTCCGCGTCCAGCCACAGCAGCAGGCCCTCGTCGTAGTAGTCGGTGCTGCGCTGCCAGTCCTCCCACTCGGCGGTGTGGCCTGGGCCGACGGTCGGGTCCAGCGTGGTGTCCTGCAGGTTGCGCCAGGCCCGGCCGCTGCGGGCCTGCAGCTCGGCGGCCAGCCAGGCCAGGCGGTCGCGCGCCTGCTCCGGCGTGGACAGGCCCGCCCGTGCCGTCAGCACATGGCCCCAGTACTGGGTCAGGCCCTCGTACACCCACAGCAGGCTGTTGCGCATGGGCTGGTTGTAGTTGGCCGTCCAGAGGTCGCTCGGGCGGCGGAACTTGCCGTTCCAGGCGTGCACGTACTCATGCGGCAGCAGCTCGCGGGCGCGGATGGCGCGCTCCCAGTCGTCGGTGAAGTAGCTGGCCTCCACCCCGTTCTCGCTGGACTCGTGGTGTTCCAGGCCGATGCCGCCGAACTCGTCGGAGATGGCCAGCAGGAAGTCGTAATGCCGGTAAGGGCGGCTGCCGAAGAGCCGGTCGGCCTGGCGCACCAGGGCGCGGTGGGCGTCCAGCTGGGTCGGCGTGGCGGCCACCGCCGCCGCGTCATCGGCCAGCAGGTTGAGTGTGACCGGGGCGGCCGTGCCCGGGGCGTCCAGCGCCACGCGGCGCAGCACCGCGCCGGCGAACAACGGTGAGTCGACCAGCGTCTCCAGCGAGGTCTCGCCGAAGGTCCACCAGCCCTGGCCATCGGCCGCGGCCGGGGCCTGGCCGTCCGGCCCGCGCAAGGCCGTGGCGGCCTGCCAGCCCGGCGGCAGCTTCAGCCGGGTCTGCACCCGCACGTCGCTGGCGGCCGTGCCGGCCGGGTAGAGCAACACCGTCTCCCATTCCACGTTCAGCAGGCTGCGGGTGATGGAGATGCGCTCGCTGCTGCGCCGCGCCGGGGCGATGTACTGCAGGCGCAGCTCCAGCTGGCTCACCCCGGCGGGCACCTGCACCCGGTAGGCGTGGGTGTCCACCGTGTCGCGCTGCCAGGCCACCGGCCGGCCGCCGGCGCTGACCATCAGCCCGGCCAGCCGGCTCACATCGCCATAGGGCCCGTGGGCGCCGGGCAGGAAGCGCGGGTACAGCAGCGTCAGCTCGCGCTGGGCGTCCGCAGGCGTCACCGGCAGCAGCAGCCGGGCCTGCAGCACGCGGTGGGCCAGGTCGGTGGCGTCCACCTCCAGGCTCAGCGGGGCGGGCCAGGCGGCGTTGGCCACCGCGGGCAGGGCTGGCGGCAGCGGCGCGGCCACCGGGGCGGGCAGCGTGGCGGCCTGGGCGCTGGCGCACAGGGCCAGCAGCAGCGCCAGCCGGCGCAGGGGGGAAAGCGGCAGGGTCGTCATGGCGGGCGGGGTGTCCATCGGCCGCGGCAGTATCCCGCACACCGGCCCTCCGGCGCCGTGGCGCGGGGCAGCAAGGCGGCCTCAGCCCACCACCGCCCCGGCGTTGAGCCGGAGCTGAAGCCGATGGGTGTGGCTGACGCAGAACGGCCGGGCGCCGTCCAGGCCGAGCTCGCGCAGGTGGTTGGCCATGCGGTGCGCACTGTCGGACACCTCCAGCCGCACCGAGCCAGGCAGGCAGAGCCGGCCGCCGCCCCGGGTGATGGCACTGCCGCGCAGAATCTGGTCCCGGTGGCGCGAGAACAGCACCAGGTCGAGCAGGGGGGCAGGTACGCTCAGGCCCATGCGGCCTGACAGCGTCACGATAGGCCCCTGCGCAGCGGGGTCCTTGACGGTGCCGCAGAACTGGCCGGAGCCCAGGGAGAAGCGGATGGGGGTGACGAACTTCGGGTAGCCCCAGATCTCGCGTCCGGCGGCGCAGGCTGCGGGCGTCGTCACAGGCAGGTCGATGATGTCGAACCCCACCGGATTTCTGTCCGGCGTGCGCAGGAGAGAACGCAGTGGCGAGCGAGGCAGGGCGGTGCCCGGCGGAACGGCCGCGATCGCCACACCCACTTCGTTGTAGGGGCCGATGGCCGTCTGGCGGTACTCGTAGAAGGCCACCACCGCCAGCGCCTTGCCGTTGCCAAAGCGCACGGCCTCGAAGCCGTCCGCATCGGTCTGGGCCTGGGCTCGCGGATGGTCCACCCAGAACATCGCCAGGAAGTTGGAGTTGTCGTGGTACAGGATGGGCATGGCCACCTCCCCTTCGGAGGTGGGTAGCAGGTTCAGGGGAACCTGGAAGAAGGGGTCGCGGTTCCAGTCGGTCATCTCACACTCCCAGCTGGGCCCTCGGGGCCAGCAGTTCGCCCTGCCAGTCTTCGATCAGCGACAGGCGGTTGATTTGGTTGGTGCCCTCGAAGATCCGGGTCAGCCGGATGTCGCGGAACACCCGCTCGATGCGTGCCTCGTGGGCGGCGCCATGGTCGGCCAGCAGGTCCATGGCCATCTCGGCCACGACCTGCGCCCGGTCGGTGGCGTGGAACTTGGCGGCCGATGCGAAGAGCTGTCGGGGTTGCCAGGCATGCCGCGCTTCCTGCCAGACCAGGCTGCGGATGGCGCGGGTCTCGGCCACCATGGTGGCCAGGTGCATCTGCACGTCCTGGTAGTCGATCAGGCGCCGGCCGCCCAGGCGGTAGCTCAGTGCGAACTGGAGCGCGATTTCCGTGGCCGCGGCGGCAAAGCCCACGCCCATCGAGGCCACCGGGATGCGCGAACTGTTCAAGGTGGCGCGGTTGAGCACCCAGCCCTGCCGCAGTCCGCCGATCACATGGCCGTCGGGCACGAACACGTCCCTGAACTCCAGCTCGGCGGCTCCCGAGGCCCGCATGCCCATCTTCAGCTCGGTGCGTGCGACCGTGAAGCCCGGCGCCGGCGCATGCACCAGGAAGCAGGTCCAGGACGCCATGCCCTCGCCTTCCAAGGCGGCGAAGACGGTCAGGGATTGGGCCAGGTCGCCACCACTGATGTAGACCTTGCGCCCGTTGAGCTTCCATCCCCCCGGGGCCCGCGTGGCCACCACGCCGGGGCGATAGGCGGCTGCGCCATGGCCCTCTTCGGCGTCGGAGCCTGCGCCCGGCTCGGTGATGGCGAAGGCCGCGAGATGGGGCTTGCCGCGCAGGTTGCTCTGGTAGATCGGGCGCACATGCTTCCAGATCACCGACGGACTGCCCGAGAGGATCAAGGGCATGACGCCCAGGTGGTGGGCCGACAGCAACAGCATCAGGCCACCACAGGCCCGGGCGAACTCCTCGACCACCAGACTGCACTGCCAGATCGGGCTGTGGAGCGCACAGCTCAGGCCCATGCTGCCGACGGGGGCGGGCAGGAAATAGCTGAGCCAGCCATCCCGCCCCGCCGCCTGCAGGACGCGCTGTGCCGCCGGATGGACCTGGCCGGGGGGCAGATGAGGGGCCAGGTCCAGCTCCGCCGAAGCGGGGGCGATGAAGGCCTCGGCAAACGCCCGGGCCCGCCGGCGCAGCCGGCCCAAGGGACGCGGCAGACGGCGGGTGTCGGTCTCCCAGAGATCCCGGGCGTCGTAGTGGGCGAAGGCCCGGGCCAGCGCGGGCAGGTCCGCCAGGTGGCTGCGGGGCGACAGCGGATGGTCAAAGGCCAGATGACCTTCCAGATGGGCCGGGGACAGGATGGCGGTGCTCATTCGCGGCCCCCATTCCAGCCGGTGACGAAGCCGGGGAGCTCGCGCACGCCGCCGGCCTGCAGCCGCAGCATGTTCAGGTCGCGCACCAGCTTCTCCATGCCCAGGTCGCGCATGTAGCCGATGCCGCCGTGTACCTGCACGGCCTGGTTGGCGGCATGGCACAGCGCCGTGTGCTGGCTGGCGCGCAGCCCGGCCAGCAGGCCCAGGTCGATGTCCGTGATGGGGCGCTCGCAGGCGGCCAGGGCCACCTCGGCGCCTTGCCGAATGGCGCGGATCTCGCTGACCATCTGGTGCACTGCGGGATGGCTGCCGATCAGCTTGCCGCCCTGCCGGCGGATCGCCACGTAGTCGCGCACCTGCTCTTCGCCACGGGCCAGCCCGCCCTCGGCGATGGCCAGCAGGCCCACCATCTCCAGCGTGAGCAGGCGAGCCATGGATGCGGGGCCTGCGGCCCAGGTTTCACCGCCCGGGCCGGCATCGCTGACCCGCCACAGGCGCAGCTCGTCCAGGCCGTGCTGGGGGGCGCAGAGGCTGATGGACGCCTGGGCGCGCGCCAGCGCTTGCCAGTGCAGGCTGCCCTGCCGCCAGACGGGCCAGACGAGGGTCTGCCAGTCCTGCGGCAGCACCACCGGGGTGGCATGGGTGCGCCGGTCCAGCCAGTCGGCCAGCAGAGCTGTTTCCTCTTTGTTCAGATCCTGCGTCGTCAGCCAGCGGGCGAGTGCGGTGCGGGCCAGGCCGTGGTGGCCGACCAGGTGGCAGTAGCTGCCCTGCGGCAGGGGCTGGTCGGCGTCGTGGGCCAGCCGGTGCGCCAGGGCCTGGCGATGCCAGGCGAAGGCCAGTCCCACGTCGGCCCGGGCGACGTGGCGCAGCAGGCCGATGTTGAAGGCCATTTCATGGCCGCTGTCGAGGTTCTCCCACAGGCCGACTCCGCCTGGCGCCTGAGCAGCGGGCAGGAGGCCCAGTGCCAGCGCCTCGTCCGTCAGCGCGGACACGGTCTGGGGAGACATCGGGTGTTCAGGGCGTGCCGCCTCGGTGGCCACGCGCCCTCGCGCAAAGCTCGAAACTTCCTCGAGCAGGGGCGCGACATCATCGACTTCGATCATGGCAGGGCTCCGTAAAAGAGGCGCCATGATCCGGGGGATGGCCCGGCCGACGAAGGGTTGGAATGGCCGTAAACTTTAGTTTTTCGGCCAAGCCCGCGACGTTACGGGAAACACCCGATGAGCTTCTGGGACTTCTCCCGCGGTCCGGCAGGCATCCGGCTGTTGCTGGACTTCGGTCTGGAGCAGGGCCTGCCCGAGGCCGCGCTGCTGGCGCGCAGCAAGATCGCGCCGTCGCGGCTGGACGATCCCCACGCCGAGTTCACGGCCACGCAGGAGCTGCGGGTGATCGAGAACCTGCTGCGCCTGTCCAACGCCCGGCCCGGGCTGGGGCTGGAGGTGGGCTTGCGCTACCGCTTCTCCACCTTCGGGCTCTGGGGCTACGGTTTGGTTTGCAGCGCCACGCTCGCGCAGGCATTGCAGCGTGCGCTGCGCTTCATCCAGCTCACCCATGCCTACTCGCTCATCGAGCACAGCGACGATGGCCACACGGCCTGCTTGCGGTTCCGTCCGCCGGCGTTGGCGCCCGGCCTGAGTCGCTTCCTGGTGGAGCGCGACCTGGCCGCGGCGGCGGCGCTGATGAGCGAGCTCGGCGGGGCGGGATTTCAGCTCTCGGCCTGTGAGCTGCAGCGCGGGCGGGGGCGCGCCTTTCGCCCCTCATCGGTGGTGACGAGCGTGGCGGGCGTGTCGCCACGCTACGACGCCGATGGCTACGGCCTGTCCTGTGACAGCCACTGGCTGGCGCGCAGGCTGCCCAACGCCAACCCCACGTCGGCCGCCATGTGCGACGAGATGTGCGCCAGGCTGGTGGAGCGTCGGCGCCTGCGCTCGGGCACGGCCACCCTGGTCCGACAGGTGCTGGACGCCACCGCCAGCGATGCCCGGCCCAGCCTGGGGCGGATGGCCGATTGGACCCACACCAGCGAACGCACGCTGCGCCGGCGCCTCCAGGAGGAAGGCCAGTCCTACCGCGCGATCCTGGCCTCCACGCAGGCGCGCGAGGCAGCGGAGCTGCTGGGCGACCGGTCGCTGTCGATCACCGACATTGCCGAGCGGCTGGGCTACGCCGACCTCTCCACCTTCTCGCAAGCCTTCAAGCGTTGGCACGGGGTGTCTCCCGCCGCCTACCGGCGCGGGCTCTCCTGAGCGTACACAGGCGGGCCCCACGGCGCTCAGGTGGGGCCCGGCAGAGCGTCGCCAGGACGACGACCCAGCAGCGTCTCGTCGTGCTCCCCCAGCCCCGGCGCCAGCGTGCGGATCGCCCCCGGCGTGGCCGAGAGCTTGGGCACGATGCCCGGCACCTCCAGCACCTGACCGGTGGTGGTGACGATGCGTTCGATCATGCCGCGGGCCCGGTAGTGCGGGTCCTCGGCGATGTCCTGCACCGTGTAGATGCGGCCCACCGGCACGCTCACCGCCTGCAGCGTGGCCACCACCTCGGCCACCGGGCGCTGCACCGTCCAGGCGGTGATGGCCGCGTCGATCTCGTCCACCCGGGCGGCGCGGCCGGCGTTGTGCGCTAGGTCGGGGGCCTCACCCAGGTCGTCGCGGCCGATGGCGGCCATCAGGCGCTTGTAGATGCTGTCGCCGTTGCCGCCGATGACGACCTGGCCGTCGGCGCAGCGGTAGGCGTTGCTGGGGGCGATGCCCGGCAGGGCCGAGCCGGCGGGCTGGCGCACCAGGCCGGCTGCGCTGTACTCGGGCAGCAGGCTTTCCATGCAGTTGAAGACGGCTTCGTACAGGGCCACGTCCACCACCTGGCCGCGGCCCCTGGGCGCCTCGGGGCTGACGGACTTGGCGCGGGTCTGCAGGGCCAGCAGCACGCCGATGACGCCGTGCAGCGCGGCCAGGGTGTCGCCCAGGCTGACGCCGGCGCGCACCGGCGGGCGGCCGGGCTCGCCCATCAGGTGGCGCAGGCCGCCCATGGCCTCGGCCACCACGGCGAAGCCCGGCAGGTCGCGGTAGGGGCCGTCCTGCCCGTAGCCGCTGATGCGCAGCATGATCAGCCCGGGGTTGCGGGCGGCCAGGGTCTCGTAGCCCATGCCCCATTTCTCCAGCGTGCCGGGCTTGAAGTTCTCGATCAGCACGTCCGCCTCGTCGATCAGGCGGCGCACCTCGGCCCGGCCCTCGTCGGTGCGCAGGTCCAGCACCACGCTCTGCTTGTTGCGGCTCTGCACCTGCCACCAGACGCTGGTGCCGTCCTGCACCACCCGCCACTGGCGCAGCGGGTCGCCGGTGCCCGGGGGCTCCACCTTGATGACCTGAGCACCGAAGTCGCCCAGGGTCTTGCCGGCGAAGGGACCGGCGATCAGCTGGCCCAACTCGACAACCTTCAGGCCGGCCAGCGGGCCGCCATCCTGCGTCGGGGGGATGTGCGGAGTTCTCATCTCTGTTGCAGTTTGTCTCTGGGAGAAGTTCGTCATGGTGACATTGATCACGCCCTGGCGGCTTGGGGGATGGCCCCCGCGCCTGGCAGTTTCTAGGCTGCCGGCTCTTTCAACATCCCCGAACGAGGATCCGATGAATTCTTTCTCCAAAGCGCTGGCGGCCGAATGCCTGGGCACCTTCTGGCTGGTGCTGGGCGGCTGCGGCAGTGCCGTGCTGGCGGCGGCCTTCCCGGGGCTGGGCATCGGCTTCACCGGCGTGGCCCTGGCCTTCGGCCTGACGGTGCTGACCATGGCCTATGCCGTGGGCCATGTTTCGGGCGGGCATTTCAATCCGGCGGTGTCGCTGGGCCTGTGGGTGGCTGGCCGCCTGCCCACCGCCCGCTTGCTGCCCTATGTGTTGGCCCAGTTGCTGGGCGCGGCCCTGGCCGGCGCTGCGCTCTATGCCATCGCCACCGGCAAGGCCGGCGTGACGCTGGGCGGCTTCGCCTCCAACGGCTATGGTGAACACTCGCCCGGCGGCTACGGTCTGGCCGCAGCGGCGTTGACCGAGGTGCTGCTGACCGCGGTCTTCCTCATCGTCATCCTGGGCGCCACCAGCGAGCGCGCGCCGGCCGGTTTCGCGCCCATTGCGATCGGCTTGGCGCTCACCCTGATCCACCTGATCAGCATCCCTGTCACCAACACCTCGGTGAACCCGGCGCGTTCCTTCGGCGTGGCCTTGTTTGCCGAGCCCTGGGCGCTGCAGCAGCTCTGGCTGTTCATCGTGGCGCCGCTGGCGGGCGCCGTGCTGGGGGCCCTGGTCCATCGGAGCCTGCTGGACGAATGAACGCCTTGCCCTTGTCCTCGCCGAGCCGCCAGCCCCGCGACCGGGTGCTGGCGGGCCACCTGTTGCCCAATCACTCGCTGGCGCAGCTGCGCCAGGCGCTGGAACACCTGGGCGGCAGCACGGCCGATGCCTGGGTGCTGGGGCCGGCCGAGGAGGCCGATGTGGTGCTGCTGCCGCGGGGCGTGCCCATGCCGCCGGTGGTGCCGCCGGTGCGGCTGGTGTGGGTGGATGCGCCCGAGCGACCCCTCGCCGCGGGCGCCGGCCAGGGGTGTTCGCTCCAGGAACCCTTCGAGGCGGCGGCCCTGCTGCTGGTGCTGCGCGATGTCGAGCGCATGCAGCCGGCGCGTCGCCAGGCGGGCATGCCGTCCTGGTACCGGCCCCGCCGGCCAGAGCCGGTCGCCGCCCCGGCCACGCCGGCCGCCATGCTGATCGTGCCAGAGGCCGCCGCGGCGCCGCTGGCCGATCCCGTGGCGGCCTGGCGGGCCGGCCCGCACCTCTACCGCCTGCGCCGTTGGCCGGCCCCGGGCAGCCTGGTGCACCACCGCTACCTGCCTCGGCTGGCCAGCCTGCTGCTGTCGCGTTCGCTCAGCCTGTCGGGGCTGGCCGCGCTCAGCAATGTGGGCGAGACCGAGTGCGAGGATTTCCTGGCCGAGATGGATCGCCAGGGTCTGCTGAGCTGCCTGACCGAGGAGGATCCGGCCGCGGCGCCGGATCGGGACGGCCCGATGGCCGCCGACCTGCACGCTGCGCCGCCCGCCGAGACCGGCTGGATGGCCAGGCTGCGGGCCCGCTGGTCGGCCCCGGGCTGAGGTCCGTCTACCCGTGGGCGCTCAGGCCGGCTGCTCTTCCAGCAGGTAGCTGGCGCCGTCGAACTGGGCCAGCGTGTCCACCAGGAAGGGCAACTCGGCCGCCAGTTCCTGGTGCAGGGTCCAGGGGGGGTTCAGGATGAACACCCCGCTGCCCACCAGGCCGAAGCCCTGCGGGTCGGGCTGGGACACGGTCAGGCGCACATGCAACCACCCCTTGGGCGCCAGGGCCGTCAGCCGCTTGGGCAGCTGCACCGCCTCCACCCGGCTGACCTGCGGGTACCAGACCATGTAGACGCCCTCGGCGAAACGCTGCACCGCGTCGCGCAGGCTGGACACCACCTTGCCGTAGTCCTGCACCAGCTCGTAGGAGGGATCGATCAGCACCAGGGCGCGGCGCGGCGAGGGCGGCACCTGGCCCTTGAGGCCGGCAAAGCCGTCTTCGTTGAGCACCTGCACATGCTTGCTGGGCCCGAAATGGGTGGCCAGGGTGCGGGCATCGGCCGGGTGCAGTTCGAACAGGCGCATCGAATCGCCCTTGCGCATGAGCTGGCGGGCGATGGAGGGCGAGCCCGGGTAGAGCGCCAGCGGCGGGGTCATGCCTTTTTCCAGCACCGGGGCCTGGCCGTTCTCGTCGGGCTGAAGGTTGAACTCCTGCACCAGGCGCACATAGTCGGCGGTCAGCGGTGGCAGGTCGGCCCGGCTCCACAGGCGGCCGATGCCCTCGCGGTACTCGGTGGTCTTCTGGGCCTGGGCGCCCTTGAGCAGATAACCCCCGGCGCCGGCATGGGTGTCGATGTAGCGGAAAGGCTTGTCCTTCTCGCCCAGGTAACGCAGCACGCGCGTGAGCACCAGGTGCTTTAGCACATCCGCATGGTTGCCTGCATGGAAGCCGTGACGATAGGCCAGCATTCGGGGGGTCTTTCAGGACAGATCAATCCCGCACTGTACCGGTCTCGCTACGCTTCGCGCCATGGACAAGCTCTTCACCCCCTTCCAGGCCGGCGCCATCGCGCTGGACAACCGCGTCGTCATGGCGCCGCTCACCCGCAACCGGGCCACGAACCAGGTGCCCAACGACCTGATGGTCGAGTACTACCGCCAGCGCGCCAAGCCCTCCACCGGCATGGGCCTGATCATCACCGAGGCCACGCCCATCAGCCCGATGGCCCATGGCTACCTCGACACCCCGGGCGTCTACACGCCCGAGCAGGTGGCCGCCTGGAAGAAGGTGACCGACGCGGTGCACGCCGAGGGCGGCAAGATCGTCGTGCAGCTCTGGCACGTGGGCCGCATCTCGCACAGCTCGCTGCTGCCGGGTGGCGCGGCGCCGGTGTCTTCCACCCGCAAGCCGGCCAACAGCAAGACCTACATCGCCGGCGGCTTCGCGCCCACCTCGGCGCCGCGCGCGCTGACGGTGGAGGAGATCGCCGCCACGGTGCAGGACTACCGCCATGCCGCGCGCTGCGCCATCGAGGCCGGTTTCGACGGCGTCGAGATCCATGCCGCCAACGGCTACCTGATCGAGCAGTTCCTGCGCGACAGCTGCAACGACCGCAGCGACGCCTACGGCGGCTCCATCGAGAACCGCGTGCGCTTCCTGCGCGAGGTGGCCGAAGCCATCGTGGCCGAGATCGGTGCCGACCGCACCGGCATCCGCCTGTCGCCCATCACCCCGGCCAACGACATCGGCCAGGACAGCAACGCCCAGGCCCTGTTCGCCGCGGTGGCCGGCGTGCTGGCGCCGATGAAGCTGGCCTATGTGCACGTGGTCGAAGGCGCCACCGGTGGCCCGCGCGACCTGTCCGACCAGGGCATCACCTTCGACTTCGCCGCGCTGCGGGCGGCCTTTGGCGGCGTGGCCTGGATGGTCAACAACGGCTACGACCGCGCCATGGCCATTGCCGCGGTGGACAGCGGTGCGGCCGACCTGGTGGCCTTCGGCAAGCCGGCCATCTCCAACCCGGACCTGACGCGCCGCCTGCGCGAGAACGCGCCGCTCAACCCGGTGGACCCGGCCAAGCTCTACGGCGGCAGCGGCCCCGAGGGTTACACCGACTACCCGACCCTGGGCTGAGTCCTCAGTCCACCTTGTTCCGGTGCATCTTGGCCCGGAACAGCTCGGGCAGGGCCAGCTCGCGCGGGCCGGGCTCCAGTTCGATAACGTCGCCAGCCTGCACCCAGCCCGGCTGCAGCACCGCCAGGTAGCTGCCGCAAAAGCCCGATTGGGCCATCATCTTGGCGGCCTGGGCAAAGCCCATGGCCGCGTTGAACTTGAAGCAGGGCTGGCGCGGCTCGCTGACCACCAGCACGGCGCGCTGGCCGTCGCGCGCGGGCAGGTGCAGCCGGTCGCCGATCCACAGCTGGCGCTCGGTCAGACCCTGGAGCGTCAGGTTCTCGCCCACCAGGCCGGGTGGCACCTCGGCGTCCCAGCCGGCCACGCGGGCCTGGGCCCGCACCGTGCGCCAGAAGGCCAGGTGCTCGCTGGGGTAGGCGTAGACGGCCTTGGACAGGCCGCCGTGCACCGTGGGGTCGGCCTGCTCGTCGCCGGCCAGGCCCATCGGCCCGATGGCCACCGGCCCGGATTGCGGCTGCTTGGCAATGGCCGTCATCACGGTGCGCCCGCCGATCTGCACCGGCCGCGCGGTGCCCACGTTCACGCTCAGAACTCTCATGGCCCGCATTGTGCGGGTGCGCGCCTGGCCGCACGGCGGCCGGGGTGTCAGGGGCCGCTGCCGCCCAGCCCGGCCAGGTCCTGGGCGGCCTGGTCCACATCCTTCTGGTACTCGGTCAGGTAGCGGCTGCGTTCTTCGCTCTGCCATTCGGCGTCGGAGAATCGGTCCAGCCCGTAGCGCTGCGAGCTGTACACCACGCCGGCACGGCGCGGCAGCATGGCCCGGTCGGGGAACTGGTCGGGCAGCAGCAGAAAACCCTCCACGTCCTGCAGCCGCAGCGGGAAGACGGGCTGGGCATCGCGGATCAGCCGGCCGAACAGCGTCAGCCGGAAGCGCTGCGCCCCGGTGCCGACCTCGTCGTTGAAGGTCAACAGGGCCAGGGGCTGGCCACGGGCGTCCACCACCCGGGCGTTGACCACATAGCGCCCGGCCTGATGCACCTGGGCCTGCAGGTCGAAGGCCAGCGAGCCGTTCACCACCGATTCGCGGATGCCGCCCCATTCGGCCGGCACCAGCGGCTGGTAGACCACGTCGAAGGACACCATCCCGCTGCGGCCGTCCTGGTTGAGCTCCACCTGCACGCGCACGGTGCCGGCGTAATCGGCAAAGCCCTGCAGCGACGGCGCCAGCAGCGCGCTGTAGGTGCCGTCCCCGGCCAGCAGGTCGGCGCCCAGGCCGGCATCGTTGAAGTCGATGGCCACCTGCGGGCGGCCGGCGGCCTGGCGCGGGTCGGGCAGGTCGAAGGCCACCGCGCGGGGGATGGTCAGCGGCAGGCTCTGCCCGTTGTCGTCCACGGCGGCCACGGTCAGCTTCACCGTCTCGGCGCCGCTGGCGAAGACCTTCTCCTGGGTGGTGACGATGCGCACGCCCGAGGCCGGATCCTGGCCAGGGCGGCGCAGCGGCAGGCTTTGCTGGATGGGGGCGAAGGGGCGCAGCTGGTCGGGGTGTTCGCGCAAGGGGCGCGATTCCGGCGGGTAGACCGTGGCCTGGCGGTAGCTGGCCAGGGTCTCTTGCGCGCGCGCCAGCCGGTCCTGCGCCAGGGACAGGCGGCGGTCGCGCTGCTTCAGGCCGGCGGCGCTGTAGGGGGCCCGGGAGAGGCCCGAGGCGGGCGCGGCGGAGAACGGCGCCGCCGCAGGGGCCGGGGCCTCGGCCGGGCTGGGCGCGGCGCCGGCCGACCACCAGCCCAGGCCGGCGGCCAGCAGGCCCGCGCCCAGCATCATCCACACCCGCTTGCGCACCGTCGGCCTCGCCTGGGCGCTCAGCGCGCGTTGTTGACCATGTCGGTGCGCACCAGCGAGGTCACCCCGGCCCAGTTGCCGTTGGTGTAGTGGTTGTAGGCCTCGTTGTCGTCGCGGAACTTGACCGAGTGGTAGCCCCACTTGGCCCGTCCGCCCTCGTTGGCCGCGGTGCCCAGGGTCAGGTCGTTGCAGAACCAGTCGCTGGGGTTGCAGAAGGCCGCGCCGCTGCTGCCCGAGACGCCGCCCGAGGAGTGGTAGGCCACGGCCTCGTCGTCCTGCCCTGGCAGCAGGCCGGAGTACAGCGTGCCCGAGGCGCCGGCGTACATGTAGAACCAGATCGCGCGGGTGCTGCTGTGGTCGTACATGGCCCGGGCGGTGCTGGTCTTCAGGTCCGACACCAGCGGCTCGGACATCGCCCAGTCGCCCAGGTCGGCCAGCTCGCTGCCGCCGCCGGCGCCCGCGGCGATGTCCACCCACTTGATGTTCCAGCCGGTCTGCGTGCCGGCGCCGCTGGCGCTGCACACGCCCGCGCTGTTGGGCGTGGCGTTGGTGATGGTGCGGCTGCTGCCACCGTACATCGCCAGGGTGTAGCCCATCATCAGGTCACCTGCGCTGTGGGCGGCGATGTAGCACCAGTTGCTGCCGGTGCAGTAGCAGTCCAGCGCGTTGCGGATCAGGTAGTTCTGGTCCGAGATGTGGTTGTAGCCGTCCCAGTTGACGGCCTTCTTGTTGACGCCCGCGGCGGTGGAGGACGGGCCCCAGTAGGTGAAGTCGGCATAGTTGCCGGCCACACCGCCGCCGCCGCGGCCATTGACCCAGAGCGCATAGTTGGTGGCCAGGGCGGTGCCCGCCACGGCCATGGCGGCCAGGGCAGCGAACGCCCACATCCAGGTGCGTGGTGCCTTCTTCACGGTGCCTCTCCTCCTCGCGGTGTTCTCTGCACGAACGAACGGTCGTGCGGCGCGATGGTCGCGTGTCGGCGGGGGCACGCGCCATCACGGAAAACCCCCAGTCTGCAGGGGCAGCGAGGCGCGGTGGTGACAGCCGGGATGGCCCGGCTTGACGTGGCAGGAGGCGTGCGGTGGCGGGGGCGCGCTCAGTGGCGCGGCATGCGGTGCAGCGTCACCGGCTTGGGTTGGGCCGGGTCACTGCTGCTGCTGCAGCCGCAGCAGCCATCGCCACCGCCGCAACCCCCGCCCGCGCTGCCGGCGGCCTTGCGCAGCCAGGTGGCGTTGGGGGCCAGGGGCAGCAGCTTGCGGGCCAGCGGGCGGCGCAGCGCGGCGGGCAGCAGGGTCCAGGCGGCGTACAGGCCGGCACCCCCGACGATCAGGGCCACGATCAGGTGTTGCAGCATGGTGGGGCTCCTTGCTTCAGGCGGTCAGCGCCAGGGTCACGTGGTAGGTGATGAAGGCGGCCCCGTAGGCCAGGGCGAAGAGGTAGATCGCCATGGCGGCGGGGTAACGCCAGGAGTTGGTCTCGCGCCGGACCGTGGCCAGCGTGGAGATGCACTGCGGGGCGAAGACGAACCAGGCCAGCAGGGACAGCGCGGTGGCCAGGGACCAGCTGTGGGCGATCACCGGGGTCAGGGCGTCGGCCACCGCGTCATCGGCGGCCGAGAGGGCGTACACCGTGCCCAGGGCGCCCACCACCACCTCGCGGGCGGCCATGCCGGGCACCAGGGCGATGGCGATCTGCCAGTTGAAGCCGATGGGCTCGAAGATGTACTCGAGCAGGCGGCCCAGCTGGCCGGCAAAGCTGTACTGGATGGCCGCGCCGGTGGCGCCGTCCGGCGGGGCCGGGTAGGTGGCCAGGAACCACAGCACCACGGTCAGCGCGAAGATGATGGTGCCCACCCGGCGCACGAAGATGCGGGCGCGTTCCCACAGGCCCAGGCCCAGGTTGCGCAGGCTGGGCAGGCGGTAGGGCGGCAGCTCCAGCATCAGTGGCTGGTAGCGGCTCTTGTGCCACAGGCGCTTGAAGATCCAGGCCACCAGCACCGAGCCCAGCATGCCGGCCACATAGAGGGCGAACAGCGTCAGGCCGCGCAGGTTGAAGGGGCCCATCGAGGTGTTGGGCACGAAGGCGGCGATGAGCAGCGCATAGACCGGCAGGCGGGCCGAGCAGGTCATCATCGGCGCGATCATGATGGTCGTCAGCCGGTCCCGCCAGTTGCTGATGGTACGGGTGGCCATGATGCCGGGCACCGCGCAGGCAAAGGAGGACAGCAGCGGGATGAAGGCCCGGCCCGAGAGGCCGACCTTGCCCATCAGGGTGTCGAGCAGGAAGGCCGCCCGCGGCAGGTAGCCGGAGTCCTCCAGCACCAGGATGAAGGCGAACAGGATCAGGATCTGCGGCAGGAAGACCAGCACGCTGCCGGCCCCGGCGATGGCGCCATCGACGATCAGGCTGCGCAGCGGGCCCTCGGCCATGTGCGCGCTGGCCCAGGCGCCCAGCGCCTTCATGCCGCCGTCGATCAGGTCGGTGGGCACGCTGGCCCAGGAGAACACCGCCTGGAAGACGATGAACAGCAGCACGGCCAGCAGCAGCGGGCCCACCACCGGGTGCATCACCCAGCGGTCGAGCTGGGCATCCAGCCGGGGCTTGCTGGCCACCGGCGGCTGCACCCGGGCCAGGATGCGGCGCACCTGCTGTTGCAGGGCCATCACGTCGTCCAGCGACACTTCCTCGCTGGCGTTGATGCAGGCCGGCACATGCTGGCCGGCGGCGGCCGTCAGGCTGGGGCCCAACTGGGCCAGCAGCGCGGCGTGGCCGTCGTTGCGCACGCCCACGGTTTCCACCACCGGGCAGCCCAGCTCCTCGGCCAGGGCGGCGGTGTCGATGGCCAGGCCGCGGTCACGGGCCACGTCGGCCATGTTCAGGGCCAGCACCATCGGGCGGCCCAGGGCGCGCAGCTCCAGCACCAGGCGCAGGTTCATGCGCAGGTTGGTGGCATCCACCACGGCCACGATCAGGTCGGGCACGTCCTCGCCGGCGCGCCGGCCTTCGATCACCTCCAGCGTCACCTGCTCGTCCAGCGTGGCCGGGCGCAGGCTGTAGGTGCCGGGCAGGTCGATCACCGAGACGGTGCGGCCATCGGGCAGGCGCACCTGCCCCATCTTGCGCTCCACCGTCACGCCGGCGTAGTTGGCCACCTTCTGGCGCGCGCCGGTCAGCAGGTTGAACAGGGCGGTCTTGCCGCAGTTCGGGTTGCCCACCAGCGCGATGCTGGGGGCGCGGTGCTTCAGTTCGCCCAGGGTGGCGGCCACGGTCTCGCTCATGGTCGCTCTCCTCAGGCCGCCGCGGGCGTCACCGCCACGCAGCCGGCTTCCACCAGACGCAGGGCGAACAGGGTGTCGCCCACCAGCACCGCCAGGGGCTCGCGCCCGCCCGGGCCACGCTGCACGATTTGCACCGGCTCGCCGGGCAGAAAGCCCAGCTCCGCCAGCCGCAGCAGCGTGCCGTCATCGATCGCGGGGCTGGCCGCTTCCAAGCGGTCAACCAGGGCACGGGCGCCCGTGGGCAGTTGGGACAACAACATGACGCAAACCAGGTCCGGGTGAAACGTGAATGAGATTATGTCTCATTTGCACTGATCAGGGTGAACCCGCGGGGTTCAGTCGAGATGCACATTCCGTCATGCGTCTTTTGCATGGCTTCCCGCGAGCCACGACGGTTACCACCGAATTACACTCAAAAGTCACCCCTCGCGCAGCCGGGGCAGGGCCGCTCGTTCACATCCCGGACGGGTCCGGCGCCTGCATCCGGGCTGCCTGTCTGCCCCCTTCACGGGATGGGGCGAGCGCCTCGGGCGAGCTGTTCGCCAGAGGCCGGCCCCGGCCTGCAGGTGCTGGCCCCATTCCGCCTTTCCCCTCTTGAGGAGCGCTGTCCATGAACCATCCTGCCGCCCCGGGCGTGTCGTTGAACGCCCCCGCCTACGTCAAGAATGCCCGCCTGCTGGCCTGGGTCCGCGAGATCGCGGCCCTGACCCAGGCCAAGGACGTGTACTGGTGCGATGGCAGCCAGGAAGAGTACGACCGCCTGTGCCAGCAGCTGGTCGACGCTGGAACCTTCAAGAAACTCGACCCGGTCAAGCGCCCGGGCTGCTACCTGGCCGTGACCGATCCGTCCGACGTGGCGCGGGTCGAAGACCGCACCTTCATCTGCAGCCAGAAGAAGGAAGACGCCGGCCCCACCAACAACTGGATGGCCCCGACCGAGATGCGCGCGCTGCTGCAGACCGGTGAGCAGGCCCTGTTCAAGGGCTGCATGGCCGGCCGCACGCTGTACGTCATTCCCTTCAGCATGGGCCCGCTGGGCTCGCCCATCGCCCACATCGGCGTGGAGCTGTCGGACTCGGCCTATGTGGCCGTGAACATGAAGCTGATGACCCGCATGGGCAAGGCCGTGATCGACCTGCTGGGCACCGACGGCGACTTCGTGCCCTGCGTGCACACCGTGGGCGCGCCGCTGGCCGAGGGCGCGAAGGACAGCACCGTCTGGCCCTGCAACCCGAGCACCAAGTACATCGTCCACTACCCCGAGACCCAGGAGATCTGGTCCTACGGCTCGGGTTACGGCGGCAACGCCCTGCTGGGCAAGAAGTGCTTCGCGCTGCGCATCGCCTCCACCATGGGCCGCACCCAGGGCTGGCTGGCCGAGCACATGCTCATCCTGGGCGTGACCAACCCCGAGGGCAAGAAGTACCACGTCGCGGCCGCCTTCCCCAGCGCCTGCGGCAAGACCAACTTCGCCATGCTGATCCCGCCGGCGGCCCTGGGCGGCTGGACCGTCACCACCATCGGTGACGACATCGCCTGGATCAAGCCCGGCAAGGATGGCCGCCTCTATGCCATCAACCCGGAAGCCGGCTACTTCGGCGTGGCCCCGGGCACCAACTTCAAGACGAACCCGAACTGCATGGCGTCGCTGAAGAAGGACGTGATCTTCACCAACGTCGCGCTGACCGACGATGGCGACGTCTGGTGGGAGGGCATGGACGGCGAGCCGCCGGCCCACGCCATCGACTGGCAGGGCAAGGACTGGACGCCGCAGATCGCCAAGGAGACCGGCGCCAAGGCCGCGCACCCGAACTCGCGCTTCACCGTGGCCGCCACCAACAACCCGGCGCTGGACCCGGCCTGGGACGACGCCAAGGGCGTGGCCATCGACGCCTTCATCTTCGGCGGCCGCCGCAGCACCACGGTGCCGCTGGTGACCCAGGCCCGCACCTGGACCGAGGGCGTCTACATGGCCGCCACCATGGGCTCGGAGACCACCGCCGCCGCCTTCGGCGCCCAGGGCGTGGTGCGCCGCGACCCCTTCGCCATGCTGCCCTTCTGCGGCTACAACATGAGCGACTACTTCCAGCACTGGCTCGACATCGAGCACAAGCTGGAGGGCGAGGGCGCCCAGCTGCCCAAGATCTTCTGCGTCAACTGGTTCCGCAAGGGCGCCGACGGCAAGTTCGTCTGGCCGGGCTATGGCGACAACGCCCGCGTGCTGAAGTGGATGATCGGCCGCATCGAGGGCCAGGCCCAGGGCGAAGGACACTTCTTCGGCATCAGCCCGCGCTACGAAGATCTGGACTGGACCGGCCTGGACTTCTCCAAGGCCCAGTTCGACAGCATCATCGACGCCGACCCGGCCGCCTGGAAGGACGAACTGGCCCTGCACCAGGAGCTGTTCGACAAGCTGGCCTACCACCTGCCGGCCGAGCTGAGCGCCACCAAGCAGAAGCTCGAAGCCGCCCTGGCGCGCTGAGCCGGTCTGCCCGGCCCGCATGGGCGACACTTGCCGCCCATGCGACTCCAGCTCCTGTCCGACCTCCACCTCGAGACCGAGACCTTCGACCCGACGCCGGCCCCCGGCGCCGAGCTGCTGGTGCTGGCCGGCGATGTGGACGCCACCTGGGACGGCCTGGCCCGCTTTGCCGACTGGCCGGTGCCGGTGATCTTCGTGCCGGGCAACCACGAGTTCGACCGCCGCGACCTGGACGAGGCCCTGGCCGGTCTGCGCGCGCGCTGCGCCGAACTGGGCATCACCCTGCTGGAGCACGACGCCACGGTGCGCACCGGTGCGGACGGTCGGCGGGTGCGCTTTCTGGGCACAGTGCGCTGGAGTGACTTCGACCTCTTTGGCGTGGGTGAACGGGAGCGCGCGATGCGCGCGGCCAGCTACTTCACCCGGGTGCAGCAGAGCACCCGTGGCGGCGCGGTCTTCGACCCCGAGGCGGTGCGCGCCGCCGGCCTGGCCGACCGGGCCTGGCTGGAAGCTGCATTGATGCAGCCCGCCCAGGGCACCTGGGATGCCACCGTGGTGATCACCCACTTCGCGCCCAGCCTGCGCAGCGCCGATCCGCGCTTTGGCCGGCAGCCCGGCACGGCCAGCTTCTGCAACGCCGATGACGACCTGATCCCGCGGGCCGACCTGTGGCTGCACGGGCACCTGCACTGCCGCCACGACTACCGCATCGAGCGGCCCGGTCGCGCGCCCGCCCGGGTGGTCTGCCAGGCCCGCGGCCTGGCCAAGAAGGGCGAAGCCGAGGGCTTTGAACCTCACCGCCTCATCGAGGTCTGAGCCACAGGCTTGATCCCGGGCAAGAGAAGCCCGGGTCAGGCTGACACACTGGAGCCAGAACTCACCAGGAGATGACGATGAAGATCCTCGTGCCCGCCGATGGCAGCCCCTACACCAAGCGCATGCTGGCCTACCTGGCCGCGCACGACGAATGGCTGGGTGGCCAGCACCAATACACCGTCATCACCGTCGTGCCGGCCGTGCCGCCGCGCGCCGCCGCGGTGCTGGACAAGGCCATGCTGAAGTCCCACTACGAGGACGAGGCCGAGAAGGTCTTCAAGCCCATCCGCACCTTCTTCAACCGCCAGAAGATCCCGGCCGAGTTCCTGGCCAAGGTGGGGCCGGCGGCCGACCAGATCACGGCCCAGGCCAAGAAGGGCGGCTACGACCTGCTGATCATGGGCTCGCACGGCCACGGCACTCTGGGCAACCTGGTGCTGGGTTCGGTGGCCACCAAGGTCATGGCCGGCTGCGAGCTGCCGGTCCTGCTCGTGCGCTGAGGTCCTTCCGACGTCGCCTGAGACATTAGAGAAACTGATCGCCTCTGAAATTCATTAAAGTATCTTCATTGCTGCCAGACCTCTGCGCAGAATGCGCCCATTGACATCGATCAGGTGTCGGGTCCCATTTTTTCTCGCGAGGTTGCGGCATGAAGGTCATCGTTCTCGGCGCCGGCATCATCGGCACGGCCACCGCCTGGTTCCTGTCCCAGGAAGGCCATGAAGTCACCGTGGTGGACCGCCAGCCGGACGCCGGCCTGGAGACCACCTACGCCAACGGCGCGCAGATCTCGGTCTGCTTCTGCGAGCCCTGGGCCAATGCCAGCGCGCCCTTCAAGGTGGCCAAGTGGCTGCTCAAGGACGACGCGCCGCTGCTGTTCCGCCCCCACCTGGACCCGTACCAGTGGCGCTGGGGCCTGAAGTTCCTGACCCAGTGCACCGACGCGGCCTTTGCCCGCAACGTCCAGCAGCTGGTGTCCCTGGGCATGTACAGCCACGCCGCGCTCAAGGAAATCCTGGCCAGCACGACCATCGACTACAACCGCCTGGAGAAGGGCATCCTGCACTTCTTCTCCTCGCAGAAGGACTTCGAGGCCGGTGCCCAGGCGGCCGAGCTGATGCGCGACTACGGCGTGGACCGCCGCATCCTGAGCCGTGAAGACGTGCTGAAGGTCGAGCCGGCCCTGGCCCACTCGACCCAGCAGATCTTCGGCGGCACCTACACGCCCAGCGACGAATCCGGCGACGCCAAGGTCTTCACCCAGCAGCTGGCCCAGCGCTGCGCCGAGCGCGGCGTCAAGTTCCTGTGGCAGCACGAGGTGCAGGGCTTCGACCTGCGTGGCCGCGAGGTCTCGGGCGTCAAGCTGGTGGACCACAGCACCGGCCTGTCGCGCACCGTCACCGGCGACCAGGTGGTGGTGGCCATGGCCTCCTACACCCCGGCCCTGCTGCGTCCCCTGGGCATCGACCTGGACATCTACCCGGCCAAGGGCTATTCGGCCACCATGCGCCTGAAGAAGCCCGAGGCGGCCAGCATGGTCAGCCTGCTGGACGACGGCGCCAAGGTCGCCATCTCGCGCCTGGGCGACCACATCCGCGTGGCCGGCACCGCCGAGATGGCCGGCCTGGACACCCGGCTGGACACGCCCACCGCCAAGGCCCGCTGCGCCGCCCTGGTGCGCCGCTACGAGCAGCTCTTCCCCGGCGTGGCCGACACCAGCGAGCCCAACTTCTGGACCGGCCTGCGCCCCAGCACGCCCAACAACATCCCCTACATCGGCCGCAGCAAGATCAGCAACCTGTGGCTCAACGCCGGCCACGGCACCCTGGGCTGGACCCATGGCGCCGGCTCCGGCAAGGCCATGGCCGAGCTGATCAGCGGCAAGCGCCCGCAGCTGCAGTTCGGCTTCTGCGGTGAGGCCCTGCCCGCCGGCAAGCCCCAGGTGGCCGTGGCCGCCTGAGCACGGCTTCCCAGGTGGCCGCGGCCACCTGAGGACGACTTTCCAAGGCCGCGCCCGACCCTGGGCGGCGAAGGTGGCCCCTGCGTGCCACAATCGCCGCCCTTTTCGTTTCCGCGCTGCCATGACGACCGCTTCGCCCTCCGCCGGCGCCACCGCCGGCTTCTGCGCCATCGACTTCGGCACCTCCAACTCGGCCATCGCCCTGCCGGTGGCCGCCGCCCAGGTGCGCCTGGTCGAGGTGGAGCCCGGCCAGCGCACCATGCCCACCGCGGTCTTCTACGCGCTGGAAGACCTGGCCCCCGACCAGGCGCCCGAGCGCCTGTACGGCCGCGCCGCGCTGCGCGCCTATGTGGACGGCGTCGAGGGTCGGCTGATGCGCTCGATGAAGAGCGTGCTGGGCTCCTCGCTGATCGAGCAGAGCACCGACCTGGGCGAAGGCCATGCGGTGACCTTTCTGGAGGTCATCGCCGGCTACCTGCGCCACCTCAAGACCCTGGCCGAGCGCGAGGCCGGCCACGCCATCCCGCGTGCGGTGCTGGGCCGACCGGTGTTCTTCGTGGACGACGACCCGGCCCGTGACGCCCAGGCCCAGGCCGCGCTGGAGGCCGCGGCGCGTCAGGTCGGCTTCCAGGAAGTGGCCTTCCAGTTCGAGCCCATCGCCGCGGCGCTGGACTACGAGGCCACGGTGGACCATGAGCAGCTGGTGCTGGTGGCCGACATCGGCGGCGGCACCTCGGACTTCTCGGTGGTGCGGGTGGGGCCGCAGCGCAGCGCCCGCATCGACCGGGCCGACGACATCCTGGCCAGCCACGGTGTGCATGTGGCCGGCACCGACTTCGACCGCCATGTGGAGCTCAGCGCCATCCTGCCGCTGGCCGGCTACCGCGCCCGCGGCCCCAAGCCGGCCGAGCGCGAGGTGCCCAGCAAGGTCTATTTCGACCTGGCCACCTGGCACCTGATCAACACCGTCTACACCCTGCCGCGGGTGATGGAGCTGCGGGGGATGAAGGCCTTCTATGCCGACCCGGTGCTGCACCGGCGGCTGATGACCATTGCCGAGGAACGCCTGGGCCATGGCCTGCTGGCGCAGGCCGAGGCCGCCAAGATCGCGGTGGCCGAGGGACGCGACGCCACCATCGCGCTGGACAGCCTGGAGCGCGGGCTGCAGGCGCAGCTGGGTGAGACCCAGGCGCTGGACGCGATCGAGACCGACCTGGAGCGCATCGTCCAGACCGGGCTGGAGACGGTGCGGCTGGCCGGCGTCACGCCCGAGCGCATCGAGGCGGTCTACCTGACCGGCGGTTCCACCGGCCTGGCGCCGCTGGCCCAGCGCATCGCCGCGCCCTACGCCCAGGCGCGCACGGTGCGCGGCGACCGGCTGGCTTCCGTGGCCCAGGGCCTGGGCTTGCACGCCCAGCGGGTCTTCGCCTGAAAGTCAGCGCCCGCTTCGACGGGCGTACCTCAGTGCTTGGGGCCCGGCTTGCGCGGGCCGCTGCCCGGGCCACGGGGCGCCGGACGGCCCGGGGCCTTGGCCCCTGAGCCCGGCCGAGGGCCGCTGCGGCGGGCCCCCGCGGTGCGCGGCTGGCCCGACTGCGGGCGCGTCACATCGGCCAGCAGCAGCGTGCTGCTGACCAGGGCCTCCACGGCTTCCTCCAGATCCGCCGGGGGCTCCAGCTCCTCGATGGTGGCCAGCAGCTCGTCGGCGTCTTCCAGATCGTCCGGGTCGAAGGCGCGGTAGATGGCCGCCAGCGGCTCCATGACCTGCTGCGGGTCCTGCCGCATCAGCTGCGGGAAGAACTCCATCGCCAGCGCGAAACCGGCGGCCCAGGGCATCACCGTGGCCAAGGGGTCCATCTCGTCGCCGTCCTCGTCTTCCAGCTCGAAGACCCAGGGGTCGAACCATTGGCGGCCGTGGATGGCGCGATTCAGCTCGGCATGGCGGCGGCGGGCCAGGTTGGCGATGGGGGCCGGGTCCACGCCCTTGGGCAGCGGCCGGCCATCGGCGTCGTAGACGTGGCGCAGCCACTCGGCCTCGGGCACGGGGGTGGGCTGCAGCAGCACACCGGCCAGGAAGCCGTCCAGCATCGACAGGTCCAGCGGCTCCAGCGGGGCGGGCAGGGCATCCAGGGCGGATTCCAGCGCGGCCATGTCGGCGTCGGACAACGGGGTGGTGGGAATTGAAGCTGCCATCGTGACATTGTCACGCCGCGCGGGGTGTCCCTCTTCAGAGGGATACCGCAAAAGCGGAATTTCCTTACAGTGATGCCCATCGAAGCGCGTTGGCGCTTCCCCCGGTCCCAACGACGTCCTCTTGGAGGACTTGAGCGACCTGCCCCGCAGGGGGTGGGTCGTTTTTTTTGGTCGGATCCCTCAGGGGCGAAAGCCGTCCTGGAAGGCCTGGCGCAGGAATTCCACCAGCAGCTGCACTGTGCGCGGCACCTGGGCGGTGCGCGGCCGGATGGCCCACAGATGGCCACCGAACACCCCCACCGGCCGCCAGCCGGGCAGCACCGGCGTCAAGGCGCCCGAACGCAAGGCCGCCTGGATGCTGAAGTCCGGCAGCAGGGCGATGCCCAGGCCGGCCAGCGCGGCCTCGCGCAGGGCCTCGCTGTTGTTGGCCGCCAGCGGCCCGGCAATGCCCACCGTCACCCGCTCGCCACCGCCATCGGGCTCAAAGCTCCAGCCCGGGGCCTCGTCCGCCCGGGGGTAGAACAGGCAGCGGTGCCGGGCCAGGTCGGCCGGGTGGGCCGGTGTGCCCTGGGCGGCCAGGTAGCCGGGGCTGGCCACCAGCAGGGTCTCGGTGGGACACAGGGCCCAGGCCACATGGGTTTCGGGCGGGTGGTCGGTGTGGCGCAGCGCCAGGTCGAAACCCTCGGAGGCCAGGGCCACCAGGCGGTCGGACAGGTCCAGTTCCAGGCGCACTTCGGGGTAGGCCTGCAGAAAGGTCGGCAGGCGGGGAAAGAGCTGCTGCCGGGCCAGGGCGACCGGGGCGGTCAGGCGCAACAGGCCGCGCGGCTGGCCGGCCAGGTCGTGCACGCCGGCAAAGGCCTCGGCGATGCTGGCAAAGGCCGGGCGGGTGCTGTCGGCCAGTTGGCGGCCGGCTTCGGTCAGGCGCACGCTGCGGGTGGTGCGGCGCACCAGGGGCACACCGGCGGCGGCCTCCAGTTCGCTGATGCGCAGGCTCATGGCCGCCTTGCTCAGGCCCAGGCGGCGGGCCGCGGCGGTGTAGCTGCCGGCCTCGCCCAGCACGGTCAGGGCGTGGACGTGGGACCAGAGGCTGCCCAGGGGGCGGGAGGCGTCGGCGCGCAGGGGTTCATTGTTCATTTCAGTGAACAATGATTCCAGAATCTGGGCATTGGCGCCAGGCCGGGCGCTGCCTAGACTGAGGGCCTTTCAGAACACACCGGAGACCGCCATGGGCGCCCCTGAAGCCTTCACCCGCAGCACCGACATCGGCCACTTCATCGGCGGCAAGCCGGTGCCCGCCAGCAGCGGCCGCAGCCAGGCCGTCTACAACCCCGCCACCGGGGTGGTGAGCTGCCAGGTGCAGCTGGCCAGCGCCGAGGACGTGAACGCCGCCGTGGCTGCCGCCGCTGCCGCCTTCCCGGCCTGGGCCGACACCCCGCCGATCCGCCGCGCCCGTGTGCTCAACAACTTCCTGGCCCTACTGAACCAGCACCGCGACACCCTGGCGGCCATGATCACTGCCGAGCACGGCAAGGTCTTCACCGACGCCCAGGGCGAGGTGACCCGCGGCATCGAGATCGTTGAATTCGCCTGCGGCGCACCGCAGCTGCTCAAGACCGACTTCACCGACCAGGTCTCCACCGGCATCGACAACTGGACCCTGCGCCAGCCCCTGGGCGTGGTGGCCGGCATCACGCCCTTCAACTTCCCCTGCATGGTGCCGATGTGGATGTTCCCGATGGCCCTGGCCACCGGCAACACCTTCGTCCTGAAGCCCAGCGAGCGCGACCCGTCGCCCAGCCTGTTCATTGCCGAGCTGCTCAAGCAGGCCGGCCTGCCCGATGGCGTCTTCAACGTGGTGCAGGGCGACAAGCTGGCGGTGGACACGCTGCTGAACCACCCGGACGTGAAGGCGGTGAGCTTCGTCGGCTCCACCCCGATCGCCCAGTACATCTACGAGACCGGCGCGAAGAACGGCAAGCGCGTGCAGGCCCTGGGCGGCGCCAAGAATCACATGGTGGTGATGCCCGACGCCAACCTGGAGCAGGCGGTGGACGCGCTGATCGGCGCGGCCTACGGTTCGGCCGGCGAGCGCTGCATGGCCATCTCGGTGGCGGTGCTGGTGGGCGACGTGGCCGACAAGATCATCCCGATGCTGGCCGAGCGCGCCAAGACGCTGAAGATCAAGAACGGCATGGAGCTGGACGCCGAGATGGGCCCCATCGTCACCCGCGAGGCGCGTGACCGCATCGAGGGCTACATCGCGGCCGGCGTGGCTGAGGGCGCCACCCTGGTGGTGGATGGCCGCGGCACCACGGTGGCCGGCCACGAGAAGGGCTTCTGGACCGGCGGCACGCTGTTCGACCACGTCACCCCGGCCATGCGCATCTACAAGGAAGAGATCTTCGGCCCGGTGCTGGCCTGCGTGCGGGTGAAGGATTTCGCCGAGGCGCTGGACCTGGTCAACGCCCACGAGTACGGCAACGGCGTGGCCTGCTTCACCAGCGACGGCCAGGTGGCGCGCGAGTTCGGTCGCCGGGTGCAGGTGGGCATGGTGGGCATCAACGTGCCTATCCCGGTGCCCATGGCCTGGCACGGTTTCGGCGGCTGGAAGAAGAGCCTGTTCGGCGACATGCACGCCTACGGCGAAGAGGGCGTGCGCTTCTACACCAAGCAGAAGAGCATCATGCAGCGCTGGTCCAACAGCATCGCCAAGGGCGCCGAGTTCGTGATGCCCACGGCCAAGTAAGCCTGGGACTTTCCCTCGGCACACCCCCACGGGTTGACGAGGATCAGGCGGTCGACTGGACAAGCCAGGCAGCTCGGCCTGAAGCTCAGGCTTCGGGAGGATCCGCCATGGCCCCAGTCACCGCATCCCCATCGCCGCCGGGCGCGCCGGATCTGGCGCGCGCCCAGGCGCTTTACCGCCAGCGCGCGGCCTTCTATGACGCGGAGCTGGCGCCCTTCGAACCCCTGCGGCGCGAGGCGGTGGCCCTGCTGGGGCTGCAGCCGGGCCAGCAGGTGCTGGACCTGGGCTGCGGCACCGGCCTGAGCCTGCCGCTGCTGGCCGAGCAGGTGGGGCCGCAAGGGCGCGTCTGGGGGCTGGAGCCCTGCCCCGAAATGGCCCGGCGGGCACAGGAGCGCTGCACCGAGGCCGGCTGGCCCCAGGTACAGATCTGCCAGGCCGATGTCCAGCATGCCGGCTGGCCACAGGGGCTGCAGGCCGATGCCGCCCTGTTCCAGTTCGCCCACGATCTGCTGCAGCAGCCCGAAGCCCTGTCGGCCGTGATGGACCATCTGCGCCCCGGGGCCACGGTGGTGTCCTGCGGGCTGGAATGGGCGCCGGCCTGGGCCTGGGCCGCCAACGCCTGGGTCTTCAGCGCGGCGCTCTATTCGCTGACCACGCTGGACCGGCTGCACCAGCCCTGGCAGCACCTGGCCCGCTGGCTGCCGGACCTGCAGGTGCACAGCACCTGGATGGGCTGCATCTACTTCGCCATCGGCCACAAACCCTGATGCCGAGAGGGGACATGGTTTTCGCTGCGGTGCACAATGAACACATGCGCACCGCGTCCCTCACCGCCGACCGCCCCCAGACCCTGGGGGAGGAGATCGCCAATGCGATCAGCCATGGCCTGGGCTTTTTGCTGGCCGTGGCCTCCTTGCCCATTCTGCTCTGGCAGGCCCAGCGCCAGGGGGGCGGCACGCTCAATCTGGTCGCCGTCAGCGTGTTCTCCGGCACGATGATGCTGCTGTACCTGGTGTCTGCGGTCTACCACGCGCTGCCGGCCGGGCGTGCCAAGCTGTGGATGAACCGGGCCGACCATGCGGCCATCTACCTTTTCATCGCCGGCAGCTACACCCCCTTTGCCCTGGGGGCTTTGCGCGAGCACGGGGGCTGGTGGCTGCTGGGCGTGATCTGGGCGCTGGCGGTGGCCGGGGTCACGGTCAAGCTGCTGGACCGGCTGCGCCACCCCTGGTGGTCCACCGGCCTGTATGTGGCCATGGGCTGGCTGGCGCTGTTCGCGCTCAAGCCCATGGTGGCGCAGATGGCCGTCTCCGGCCTGCTCTGGCTGGTGATCGGCGGGCTCAGCTACACCCTGGGCGCGGTGGTCTTCATGCTCGACAACCGGGTGCGCTACGCCCACTTCGTCTGGCACCTGTTCGTGCTGGGCGGCAGCACCTGCCACTTCTTCGCGGCGCTCTGGCACGCGCAGTGATTCGCCACGTGCCGTGATCGGGCGCGGTCAGCGCGTCTTCAGGGCGGGTCTGCCGCCACCGAGCACGGCGGGCAGTCTTGGGGGAGGCCGCCGCTGCCCCCAGGGTGTTGCCGCAGCCAGTCGCGCACGCGCTGGCGCTCTTCCGGGGTGTAGTGCAGTCCCAGCTTGCTGCGCCGCCACAGCACGTCGTCGGCGTCCTGGGCCCATTCCTCGCGCTGCAACAGGCGCAGTTCGGCCTCGTGCAGGCCCGGCGCCACCTCGGCGCCCAGCCCGGCCAGGGAACGGGCCTCGCCGATCAGCGCGCCCACCCGGGCCCCGTAGGCCCGCGCCAGGCGGCGCGCCAGCGGGCCGGGCAGCCAGGGGTGGCGCTGGCCCAGGGTCTGCACCAGGCGCTCGAAATCGGTGTCCGGGCGGCGGGCCGGGCCGATCCAGTCCCGCAGATCGCCGCCGGGCAGGAAGGCGCCTTCGGTCCAGGGTTGGCGGGCCTCGCCCAGCATCTGGCCGACCTCGGTGGCGGCATCCTCGGCCAGCTTGCGGAAGGTGGTGATCTTGCCGCCCCACACGCTCAGCAGCGGCGCGCCCTCGTGGTTGGGCTCCAGCAGATAGTCGCGCGTGACGGCCGAGGGGTCGCCCGAGGCATCGTCCAGCAGCGGCCGCACGCCGGCATAGGTCCAGACCACGTCGGCCGGCGTGACGGCGCGCTTGAAGTAGCGGCTGGCCTGGGCGCAGAGGTAGGCGATCTCGTCCTCGGTGATGGCCGCGCCACGCGGGTCGCCGTGGATCTCCTGGTCGGTGGTGCCGATCAGGGTGAAGTCCCGCTCGTAGGGGATGGCGAAGATGATGCGCTTGTCCGGGTTCTGGAAGATGTAGGCGTGGTCGTGCTCGAAGCAGCGCCGCACGACGATGTGCGAGCCCTTGACCAGGCGCAGGCTTTTGGTGGCCAGGGCCTCGTGACCGGCCGGCCGGGCCGTCTCGCGCAGAAAGCGCTCGGCCCAGGGGCCGGCGGCGTTCACCAGCGCGCGGGCCCGCACCTGGCACTGGCGGCCATCGGCCTGGGCCAGCGTGGCCTGCCAGCCCTGAGCCTCGCGCTGGGCGTTGCTGACCCGCGCGCGGGTGAACACCCGGGCGCCGTGGGCGCGGGCGTCGATGGCGTTGAGCACCACCAGGCGGGCGTCGTCCACCCAGCCGTCGGAGTAGACGAAGCCGCGGCTGAAGCGGTCCTGCAGCGGCGCGCCCACCGGGTGCTGGCGCAGGTCGACGCCGCGCGAGCCGGGCAGCACCTCGCGGCGGGCCAGGTGGTCGTACAGGAACAGGCCCAGGCGGATCAGCCAGGCCGGCCGCATGGCCGGGTCGTGCGGCATCACGAAGCGCAGCGGCCACATGATGTGTGGCGCGCTCTTGAGCAGCACCTCGCGTTCCTGCAGCGCCTTGCGCACCAGCGAGAACTCGCGGTACTCCAGGTAGCGCAGCCCGCCGTGGATCAGCTTGGTGCTCGACGAGGAGGTGTGCGCGGCCAGGTCGTCCTGCTCGGCCAGCACCACGCGCCAGCCGCGGCCGGCCAGGTCGCGGGCGATGCCGCAGCCATTGATGCCGCCGCCCACGACCAGCACGTCGCAGTCCAGCGGGGCAGCGGTGGTGGCTCCGGGGTTGGCCGGTGCGGACGAGGCGTTGGGCAAGCGGTGTCTCCTGAGGTTGAAAGGGCCCCGGAAGGGTGCGAGCCTGTTCCTATATTTTCCTTTTTAACCAAATATTTGATCGTTTGCAATGTGAATTGCATCGTTTGTTTTCGTTTTGGGGCGGTGGACAATGCAGTCCATGACCCCCAATCCCCGCCAATCCCAGCTGCTGGACGAGGTGCGTGCCCGTGGCGCGGTGACGGTCGAGGCCCTGGCCGAGCGTTTCAACGTCACGCTGCAGACGGTGCGCCGGGATGTGAAGCTGCTGGCCGAGGCCGGCCTGCTGGCGCGTTTCCACGGTGGCGTGCGCCTGCCGCACTCCACCACCGAGAACATCGCCTACCGTCAGCGCGAGTCGCTCAACGCGGAGGGCAAGCGGCGCATCGCGCGCGTGGTGGCGGCGCGGGTGCCGAATGGCTGCTCGCTGCTGATCAACCTGGGCACCACCAACGAGGCGGTGGCCCGCGAGCTGCTGCAGCACAAGGGCCTGCGGGTCATCACCAACAACCTGAACGTGGCGCGCATCCTGGCCGACAACCCCGACTGCGAGGTCATCGTCACCGGCGGCGTGGTGCGTCACCGTGACCGCGGCATCGTCGGCGAGGCCACGGTGGACTTCATCCGCCAGTTCAAGGTGGACATCGGCATCATCGGCATCTCGGGCATCGAGACCGATGGCTCGTTGCGCGACTACGACTACCGCGAAGTCATGGTGGCGCGGGTCATCATCGAGCAGAGCCGCGAGGTCTGGCTGGTGGCCGACCACGGCAAGTTCAACCGCCCGGCCATGGTGGAGTTGGCCCGGGTCGACCAGATCGACCTGCTGTTCACCGATGCCGCGCCGCCCGAGCCCTTCCCGGCCCTGCTGGCCGAGGCGGGCGTGCAGCTGGAGCTGGCCTCGGCCTGAGCCACCGGTCCTGCCATCGCGCGCCACGCCACAGACGCACCAGACAAGGAGACACGCCGTGAGCCACATCCTGGCCCTCGATCAGGGCACGTCCAGTTCGCGCAGCATCGTGTTCGATGAGCGCGGCCACATCGTCGCCATGGCCCAGCGCGAATTCCGCCAGATCTTTCCCCAGCCCGGCTGGGTCGAGCACGACCCGATGGAGATCTGGGAGAGCCAGTGGGCCACCGCCCGCGAAGCCCTGGCCCGGGCCGGCCTCGAGGCCCGCCAGTTGCGCGCCATCGGCATCACCAACCAGCGCGAGACCACGGTGGTCTGGAACCGCCGCACCGGCGAGCCGCTGCACCGCGCCATCGTCTGGCAGGACCGGCGGGCCGAGGCCATCTGCAGCGCCTGGCGCGAGGCCGGGCTGGAGCCCCAGGTGCGCCAGCGCACCGGGCTGCGCCTGGACCCGTACTTCTCCGCCAGCAAGCTGCGCTGGCTGCTCGACCAGGTGCCCGCCGTGCGCGAAGCCGCCACGCGCGGCGAGCTGGCCTTCGGCACGGTCGACAGCTGGCTGCTGTGGCAGCTCACCGGCGGGCGGGTGCATGCCACCGACGTGACCAATGCCTCGCGCACGCTGATGTACAACCTGGCCCAGGGCGGCTGGGACGAGGCCCTGGTGCTGGCCCTGGGCCTGCCGCCCGAGGCCCTGCCCGAGGTCCACCCCAGCAGCCACCTGTTCGGCCAGACCGAGGCCCACCTGCTGGGCGCGCCCGTGCCGGTGGCCGGCATGGCGGGCGACCAGCAGGCCGCCCTGTTCGGCCAGGCCGGCTTCGGCCCGGGCATCGCCAAGAACACCTACGGCACCGGCTGCTTCATGCTGCTGCACACCGGCGGCCAGGCCCAGGCCAGCACCCACGGCCTGGTGACCACCGCCGCGGCGGCGGCGCCGGGCCAGGCGCCCCAGTTCGCGCTGGAGGGCAGCGTCTTCATCGGCGGGGCGGTGGTGCAGTGGCTGCGCGACGGCCTGCGCGCCATCAGCGCCAGCTCCGAGGTGCAGGCCCTGGCCGAGAGCGTGCCCGACGCCGGCGGCGTGATGTTCGTGCCCGCCTTCACCGGCCTGGGCGCGCCCTACTGGGACACCGAGGCCCGCGGCACCATCGTCGGCCTGAGCCGCGGCAGCACCGTGGCCCACATCGCCCGCGCCGCGTTGGAGAGCATCGCCTTCCAGAGCGCGGCGCTGCTGCAGGCCATGGGCCAGGACGTGGCGGCCGCCGGGGGCGAACCCGTGAGCGAGCTGCGGGTGGATGGCGGCGCCTGCGTCAACGACCTGTTGATGCAGTTCCAGGCCGATCTGCTGGGCATCCCGGTGGTGCGGCCGGCCGTGGTGGAGACCACCGCGCTGGGCGCGGCCTACCTGGCCGGCCTGGCCACCGGCGTGTGGGACGGGCCCGAGGCCCTGGCTGGCCAGTGGCGGGTGGAGCGCCGCTTCGAGCCCACGCTGCCGCGTGATCAGGCCCGCGAACGCATGGCGCGCTGGGACCAGGCGGTGCGCCAGGCCATGGCGGGATGATCGGGCCCGCGGCTCAGCGGTCGTCCGAGGGCCGCGCCTCGCGCCAGAAGCGCTCCATGGCCAGGTAGGCATAGGAGGCCGACCAGCCGATTAGCACCAGGCCATTGAGCGCCTCGGCCCCGGCCAGCATGCGCAGCGGGCCCACCGGCACCAGGTCGCCGAAGCCCAGCGAGGTGAAGGTCTCGGCCGAAAAGTACAGGCTGCTGCCCCACTCGGGGCGCCCCGACTCGGTCAGGCTGCCCATCCCCAGGCGTTGCAGGGTGTAGAGCGTCAGGCCGTAGAGCGCGATCTCCAGGGCATGGGCCACGAAGGCGGCCAGCATCACCACCATCAGCTTGCTGCGGCTGGGAATGCGCAGCTGGGGCAATCTGGCGTCGATGCGGCTGAGCACCTCGTAGTGCACCAGCGTGGTCGACACCAGCAGCGTCAGAACGGAAAAGACAACAAGCAGCATGGAGCTCGTAACGCGCCAGCTCAGCGCGACGCGTACAGTGCCTGCAGCTCATTCTCGAAGCGGGCCATCAGGTTCTGGCGCTTGAGCTTGAGGGTCGGCGTGAGCAGGGTGTTCTCGATGGTCCAGGGTTCCAGGCTCAGCACCACCGCGCGCGGCACCGCGTAGCGCGGGAAGCCGGCAGCGCGCTGGGCCAGGCGCTTGAGCACCGCCTCGTGCGCCACGCTGCTGCGCAGGCTGGCCGGGTCCTGCCAGTCCAGGCCCAGGCTGAAGGCCAGTCGCCGCCATTCGTCCTCCTGCATCACGACCAGCGCGCCGATGAAGGGCTTGTTCTCGCCCACCACGCAGCACTGGGTGATCAGCGGGTCCTCGCACAGGGCCTGTTCCAGGTCGACCGGCGGAATCTTCTCGCCGGTGGAGGTGACGATGATGTCCTTGATGCGGCCGCGGATGTAGATGCGTCCGTCCAGGATCTCGGCCTGGTCGCCGGTGCACAGCCAGCCGTCGGGGGTCAGCACCCGGGCGGTGTCCTCGTCGCGGTGCCAGTAGCCCTGCATCACCGAGGGGCCCTTGACCTGCAGCTCGCGGTTCTCGCCGATGCGCACCATCACGCCCGGCAGGGGCCGGCCCACGCTCATCGGGTCGTTGCTCTCGAGCCGGTTGGCCGAGACGATGGGCGAGGTCTCGGTCATGCCGTAGCCCTGCACGATGGGCAGGCCCAGGCCCAGGAAGGTGCGGGCCACCGCCGCGGGCAGGGCCGCGCCACCGCTGACCGCCACCCGGATGCGCCCGCCGAAGCGGGCCAGCACCGGCCGCGCTACCAGCAGCGACAGCAGCGGCCAGACCAGGGCGTCCAGCAGACGCGGGGCGCCGTCGGCGTCCGGCGGCAGTTCCTGGCGGGCGCGGAAGCGCCTCCAGCCCACCGTGATGGTCCAGTTCATCAGCCGAGCCTTGAGCGGCGAGGCGGCCATCACCTCCTGCAGCTTGGCGTAGACCCGCTCGTAGATGCGCGGTACCGAGACCAGCACGGTGGGCCGCTGGACCAGCATGTCCTGCGGCAGCTCGGCCACCGAGCGGGCGTAGGCCACGCAGCTGCCGGTGGCGATGGGCAGGTAATAGCCCACCGTGCGCTCGAAGGTGTGCGACAGCGGCAGGAAGGACAGGAAGCGGTCCTGCGGCGTCGGGGCCACGCACTGCAGCACGGCGGTCAGGTTGGCCACCACGTTGCGGTGGCTCAGCTTGACGCCCTTGGGCCGGCCGGTGGTGCCGGAGGTGTAGACGATGGCGGCCAGGTCTTCCGGCCCCGGGCCGGGGCGGTCGGCCGAGGGCCGGCCCGCGGCCAGCCAGTCGGCCAGGCCCAGCACCGGCACATGGGCCGAGGGCAGGCGGGAGAGGTCCTCCGGGCTGGCGGTCAGGTCGCCGGTGACCACCACGGCCTTGAGCGCCGGCAGGATGGCGCCGGTGTGCAGGATGGCCTCCCACTGGCGGCGCGTCTCCAGCACCAGCAGCGAGGCCGCGCTGTCGGCCAGGATGTAGCCGATGCTGCCCGGGTTGTCGATGGCGTGCAGCGGCACCGGCACCAGACCCAGGGCCATCGCAGCCTGGTCGATGCTCATCGCATCCAGGCCATTGGGCAGCAGGATGGCCACCCGCCCGCCTTCGGGCAGGGGCATGGCGGCCAGGGCGTCGCGCCAACGGCCCACCCGCTCGCCGGCCTGGGCCCAGCTCAGGGATGCCCAGCGCTGGGTGGCGGGGTCGAAGGCCCGGTAGGCCTCGCCCTGCGGGGACAGGGCCACGCGGGCCTTCAGCAGGGCCGGGAGGGTGTCAGCCAGGGTCACGTGGGGCAAGGTCAAGGCGGTGAGGGGCCAAAGCCACAAAGAGTCGACGCAGCGATTATCGGGCGCCGGTCCTTTCTAGAATCCCGGCCATGTCGTCACGTTGGGCCAGGTTGCTGCATGTGCTGGTGGGGCTGGGCCTGTTGTGCTCGGCCCTGATGCCGCTCGGGCTGCAACTCCAGCGTGCGAGCGGGCAGGCCCCCGGCCTGGTCATCTGCACCAGCACCGGCATGAAGATCATCGCGGCCCGGACCGACGATGACCACGACGGCGGCGGCACGCCTGCCGCCGGTGAATGCCAGCTCTGCAGCCTCGGCCATGCGCCGCTGGTCTGGCCCGCCGAGCCCCCCGCCCTGGCGCCCGTGGTGTGGGTGCTGGCCTATGCGCTGCCCCGCCTGTTCCTGCAGGCGCCGTACCGGCTGCCCGTCTGGCGCACCGCCCAGCCGCGCGCACCCCCGGTGCCGGGCCACGGCCTGCCCGCCTGACGCGGGCCTTCTTCCCCGCATTCCCCTTTGATCCGCCTGCTGGGCGCGCCTGCGTGCGCATGCCCGGCGGGCTGCTGCCTTTGTTGTCACCATGAAGCATCACTTCCATGGCGTGGCCGTCCTGCGCCGGCCATCCCTGTCCCTCATCGCCACTGCGGCCTGCGCCCTGTCACTGCCCGCCCAGGCCCAGGCCCCCTCCACGGCCACGCCGGCCGGCACCACCTTCGAGATCGGCCGCGTCGAGGTCACGGGCCGTGCCACCGGCCCGGTCTCCGCCAGCCAGGTGCTCAGCTCGGTGGACGTGGTCTGGGGCGATACCTTGTCGGACACCACCATCGGCCATGCCTGGGAGATCTTCAGCCGCGTGCCGGGCATCCAGCTGACCAACTTCAACCAGGGCACCACCTCCGGCAAGATCTCCATGCGCGGTTTCAACGGCGAAGGCGAGGTCAACGCCGTCAAGCTGCTGCTCGACGGCATCCCGTCCAACAGCAATGACGGCAACATGCCTTACCTGGACCTCGTCACCCCGCTGGACGTGGCGACCATCACCACCGTGCGGGGCACCAACGACGCCCGCTACGGCCTCTACAACATCGCGGGCAATGTGGACGTGGCCAGCCGCATCGGCGGGCAGGGGCAGGACCTGCGCCTGGCCACCGGCGGCCATGGCCTGGCCGATCTGCAGTGGACCACCGCCATGGAAAGCGGCGACTGGAGCCAGAACACCGCCCTGGCCCTGCGCCACGACGATGGCGCACGGGACCACGCCAGCGCCGACCAGCTCACCCTGGCCGGCAAATGGTTCTGGCAGGCCGATCCGGACTGGCGCCTGGGCCTGATCCTGCGGCACCACAGCCAGCGAGCCCAGGAGCCCGGCTACCTGGACGACCAGGATGCCGTCGACCACCCCGACATGTCCTACGCCATCTCCGCCACCGATGGCGGCAACCGCCAGGTCAGCCAGGCCAGCCTCCACCTGGACGGCCAGTGGGCCCCGGACCTGTCCTGGTCGCTCAAGAGCTGGGTCAACCACTACGACGACAGCCGCTGGGTGCGCTATTCCGCCACCACCTCCCAGCAGGAGCGTGACAGCCAGGAACTGCACACCGGCCTGCGCAGCCAATGGAGCTGGCGCCTGCTGCCGGCCAGGCTGACCCTGGAGGCCGGTGTGGACCTGGAGCACCAGCGCAACGACAGCCAGCGCTACCTCACCGTCGAGCGCAGCCGCAGCAGCCAGACCCGCGACCAGCACTGGACCCTGGACACCACCGGCGGCTTTCTGCAGGCGCTCTGGCAGCCCACCCCCGCCTGGCGCATCGTCCCGGCCTGGCGGATCGACTCGGTGGGCGGCCATTTCGAGAACCGGCTGACCGGCACCGAGGCCGACATCAACCACTACGGCCTGATCCACCAGCCCAAGCTCAGCACCGTCTGGACACTGGTTCCCGGGCACAGCCTCTATGCCAACTGGGGGCGCACCTTCCAGATCGGCGTGGGCGCGGCCAGCTACAAGATCCCGCCGCGGCAGGCCGATCTGGCGCCCTCGCGCAACACCGGCTGGGAGCTGGGCTGGAAGTTCCAGCCCCTGGAGGCCCTGCAGGGGCGGCTGGCCGTCTGGCAGCAGCTGGCCACCGACGAGGTCAACCGCCGGCTCAACGACCCCAGCGGCGATTCCGAGAACGTGGGCGCCACCCGCCGCCGGGGGCTGGATCTGCAGCTGCAGGCCAGCCTGACGCCACAGTGGCAGGCCTGGACGGGCCTGAGCCTGCAGCGGGCCCGCATCACCACACCGGCACCCGACGCGCCCGACACCGCCGGCAAGGAGCTCGACCACGTCTCCCATGTCCTCTACAACGGCGGGCTGGACTGGCAGGCCCGCCCCAATCTGAGGCTCTCCCTGTCCTACCAGGGCCAGACCCGCTACTACCTGGAGCGCAGCAACAGCACCGGACGCTGGGGTGGCGCGACCACCGTCAACCTGGCTCTGGACTGGCAGATGCAGCCCGATGTGGACTGGACCCTGGCCCTCAACAACCTGAGCGACGAGCGCGCCGGCTACGTCTGGTGGGATGGCAGCCAGCGCCTGCATTCCCCGGTGGAGGGCTTCAACGTCCAGGGCAGCCTGCGGGTGCGCTTCTGATGGCCGCGGCCCTTCAGGCGCGGGAGCGCTGGCGGCGCTGGCATGCCCGCCTGTGCTGGCCGCTGGGGCTGCTGCTGGCCCTGCTGGGCCTGAGCGGCAGCCTGCTCGTCTACTACCCGGCGCTGGACGAGCAGCTCAACCCCGCCCTGGCCTGGACACCGCGGGACGGCGCCGTGACCGCCTGGCAGCCGGTGTGGCAGGCCCTGGTGGCCCAGGCGCCCGAGCGGGGCACGGCCTGGCGCATCGAGCTGCCGCCGTCCCCGGGCGGCATGGTGACGGCGCGGCTGTACCGACCGGCGGAGCGGGCAGGCGCCTTCTTCGCGCCCTGGCTGGTCACGCTGCACCCGCGCACCCTGCAGCCCCTGGCCCGGCGCTTCTGGGGCGACACCGCCATGACCTGGCTCTACGACCTGCACTACACCCTGCTGGCCGGCGCCACCGGCCGCACCGTGGTCGGCCTGCTGGGCCTGTGGGGCCTGGCCGCCCTGCTCACCGGCCTGGTGCTGTGGTGGCCGCGCAGCCCCGCGCAGTGGCGCACGGCCTGGTGGGCCAAGGCCGGCGCCGCCCGGCCCCGCCGCAGCTGGGACCAGCACCGCCTCACCGGCCTTTATGGCGCCGGGCTGCTGGCCGTGCTCATGGCCACCGGGACGGCCCTGGCCTGGCCGGACACCGTGGCGCTGCTGCTGCGGCCCTGGTCCCATCCGGCCCCCGCACCTGCGGCGGCGGTGCCGGCCTGCGATCCTCTGCATGGGGGGGCTGGACTGGATGTCGCCCTGGCCGTGGCCCGGCTGCGCTTTCCGCAGGGCCGCCCCCGCTGGATCGACACCCCGGCCACCGGCCAGGACCTGATCCGGGTGCGGCTGCAGCAGCCGGGCGAGCCCAGTGCCCGCTTTCCGGCCACCTATGTCTGGGTGGACGCCTGCAGCGGGGCCCTGCGCGGTGTGCAGGACCCGGCGCAAGAGGGGGCCGGCGATGCCCTGCGGCGCTGGCTGCACCCCCTGCACAACGGCGAGGCGTTTGGTCAGGCGGGGCGGCTCCTGGCCTGTCTGGGGGGGCTGTTGCCGGCCGTGCTCATCTGGACCGGCTGGCGCCGCCGTCGCGACCGCCAACGGGGGGCGGCCCATCGCCCTGGGGCCTGTCGCGGGTCTTGAGGGCGCGGCCGGGCCGGGGCTCAGTCTTCCGGCAGCACCCAGTCCTCGTCCAGGTGCACCAGCTGGCAGGCCACGCCGCCTTCGGGGCGGCGGCCGTTGCACTGGCGCAGGGCGTCGGTGGCGGCCTCGTCGGACGAGGCGGCATCGGTGCGCAGACCCCAGGCGGCGCCGCTGGGCGAGCGGGCGAAGGCGCGGTGACCGCGCCCGGTCACGTACTGGCGGTTGAAGGCCCGCACCGCTTCCGGGCTGCCCAGCACCGACTCGAGCGTGACCTTGGGCCGGTTGGCCTGCTCGGCCCGTGCCGCCTCCTCGTCGTCGGAGATGCGTTCCATCCAGCGCTTGCTCGCGTGCAGGCTCAGGCTCAGCGACAGGCCCAGCACCACCACCGCGGCGATGGCCAGGCCCGAGTGCCGCTCGCGCTGGGGTTCGCCGTAGTCGTTGGGGTGCTCGTCGCCCGGCACCAGCATGATGACGATGCTCAGGATGGGGCCGATCACCGGCAGGCCGAACAGCAGGGCCCACCAGCCGCTGCGGTTGAAGTCGTGCATGCGCAGCGTGGTCAGGCGCCAGCTGAAGAACATGACCCAGATCACCACGCCCAGCAGCAGCAGGCCGGTCATCCAGCCCGGCCACTTGATCAGCAGGAAGAAGCTCAGCGCCATGCCGGCCCAGGCCATCAGGTTGCCGGCCAGGTAGCTCATGCGGCCCAGGCGGCCGTCGAAGCTGCGGCCCAGCAGCGGCACTTCATCCTCGGTGGTCTGGAAGCGCTCGGCCGCCGGGTCGGGCAGGGGCTTGAGGCCGCGCCGGGCCCGGGCCGCGGCCACGCGCTCGGCCCGTTCGGCCGCCCGCCGTTCCTCCTGGGCGGCCAGGGCGCGGGGGAGGTCGGTGGCGCACTGGCGGCACAGGATGCGGCGCGGTTGGCGCTCGCCGCAGGTGGGGCAGGTGACCTCATCCAGGCTGGCGGGGTCCGGCGCCAGGCGCATGGGCGGCTCGGCCTGCGGCGGTGTGGCCGGGGGCTCGGTGGGCACCAGGGACAGCGCGGGCTCCGCAGGGGCGCCTGTGGCCGCAGGGGCCGAGGGCACCGCGGAAGGGGCTGGCGTGGGGCGCACGCTGGCCGGCATCGGGGTGTCGGGCTCGACCTTCAGCTCGGCGCCCAGGGTCGCGAAGCGCTTCACCCAGGCCGCGGCTTCCTCGGCCGGCAGACCGCGCTTGATGACCACCGAACGGCCGGAGAACAGCGTCTCGAGCCGGGGGGCGTCCAGCTTGAGCCAGGCGCCCAGCTTCTGCTGAACGGTGGCGCGATCGAAGCCATCGCGCACGGTGCCGGCGAACACCAGCCGAACCGGAGTATCCATGGGCCCCTCAGGGTGTTGATGCGCCCCGCAGGCTAGGGGGCCGGCCTCAGTTCGGCAATCCCCTGTGCGGGGGGCAAGGCGAGATGCAGATCAAACTTCCGCCTGCTGCAGGGCCGCCAGGGCCAGGCCGACCTCCTCGGCCTGCACGTCCTCGCCCAGGCTCACCGGGGCACCGGCCAGGGCGGCGGCGCCCTCCAGCTTCAGGCGCTTGACCCACTCGCCGGCCTCGCGGCCACCGGCAAAGCCCTGGCTCTGCAGCAGCACGCGGCCGTCGTGGGCGCTGAGCTTGAAGTAGAACTGGCCGTCGGCCTCGCGGTACTGCTTGAAGACGGGCAGGGCGGTCTTGGCCTTGGCCACCGGCGCCGCGCTGGCGGCCAGGGGCTGGAAGCGGCGCAGGCCCACCGCGTGGCGCAGGCGGTCCAGCAGCGGGCGGGCCAGGGCGCGGGCGCGCTCGGCACCCTTTTGCAGGATGGCCTCGATCTCCTCCGGGTGGGCCATCAGCGCGTCGTAGCGCGCGCGCATCGGGCCGATCTGGCGGTTGATCTGCTCGAACAGGCGGGTCTTGGCCTCGCCCCAGGCCAGGCCGGCGCGCAGCTCGGCGCGGAAGGCGGCGCGCTCCTCGGCCGTGGCGAAGGCGTCGAAGATGGTGACCAGGTGGGCGCTGTCCGGGTCCTTGGGCTCGCCGGGCAGCTTGCTGTCGGTGACGATGCGGGCGATCGCCTCGCGCAGCGCCTTCTCGCCGCCCTCGAACAGCGGGATGACGTTGTCGTAGCTCTTGCTCATCTTGCGGCCGTCCAGGCCGGGCAGCAGCTCCATGGTCTCGTCCACCTGCGCCTCGGGCAGCACGAAGAACGCCTCGCCGGCCCCGAACAGGTGGTTGAAGCGGGTGGCCACGTCGCGCGCCATCTCGATGTGCTGGATCTGGTCCTTGCCCACCGGCACGCGGTGGGCGTTGAACATCAGGATGTCCGCGGCCATCAGGATGGGGTAGCAGTACAGGCCCATGGTCACGCCGGCATCGGGCTCCTCGCCGGCCGCCGTGTTGGCGTCCACCGCGCCCTTGTAGGCATGGGCCCGGTTCATCTGGCCCTTGCTGGTCACGCAGGTCAGCAGCCAGCACAGCTCGGGGATCTCGGGGATGTCGCTCTGGCGGTAGAAGACCACGCGCTCGGTGTCCAGGCCGGCGGCCAGCCAGGTGGCGGCGATCTGCAGGCGCGAGCGCTCGATGCGGGCCGGGTCGTCGCACTTGATCAGCGCGTGGTAGTCGGCCATGAAGAAGAAGCTCTCCACGCCGCGCTCGCGGCTGGCCTCGATGGCCGGGCGCAGGGCGCCCACGTAGTTGCCGAGGTGCAGGGTGCCGGTGGTGGTGATGCCGGTCAGGACACGCTGTTGCATGGGAAGGGGTGTGAATGCGGTTGTGGGGGCCATTGTCGCAAGTCGGCGTCGCCCCTGGTCACGCCCGGGCCGGCGCGGCCGGCCTACACTGCCGGCTGCTTCACACGGCTCCACGGCGGAGCCCACCTGCCTTGGTCCTGCGCACCTCCTTCCGCCAACTGCTGCTGCTGGCTTTCGTGCTGACCGCCGCCGCGCTCGGCGCGGTGTCGCTCAGCGGCCTGCAGGCGCTGCAGGGTCTGATGGCCAAGAGCCGCGAGGCCGCCCAGCAGGCGGTGGCGCTGAACCTGGCCGTCAGCGGCCTGGGCGACCGGGCCACCGACATGGAGCGTGCCGCCCGCCAGTACCTGGTGCTGGGCGACCCGGCGCTGCGCCAGCGCTATGACGCCGCGGTGCGCGAGGCCCGCAACGCCATGCAGCCGCTGGTCGACTTCGAGCCCACCGCCCCGCTGGCCCGCCACTGGCTGGGCGCGGCCGGCCAGATCCGCCGCCAGCTGGACGAGTCCGGCCTGGGCTCGCCCGAGCGCGACCAGGCGTTGAGCCAGGGCTTCGAGCAACTGGGCGAGGGCACGCGGCGCCTGACGGTGCAGGTGCAGCGCAGCATCGCCGAGCGCAACCAGGCGGTGCAGGACGCGCTGGAATCCCAGCGGGCCCGCCTGGTGCGCCAGGTGGCGGTGGCCATCGTGGTGGTGGCGCTGGCGGCCCTGGCCTTCGGCCTGTGGCTGACCCGGCCGCTGCGCCAGCTGGGCCGCGCCATCACCGCCCTGGGCGAGGGGCGCATGGCCGAGCCGGTGGAGATCTCCGGGCCCTCCGACCTGGCTCGCCTGGGCCATCAGCTGGACTGGCTGCGTCGGCGCCTGATCGAGTCCGACGCCGACAAGGACCGCTTCCTGCGCCACACCTCGCACGAGCTGAAGACGCCGCTGGCCGCGCTGCGCGAGGGCGCCTCGCTGCTGCAGGAGGGCGTGGGCGGGCCGCTGAGCGCCGGGCAGGCCGAGATCGTGGGCATCCTGCGCCACAACACCGCGGTGCTGCAGCAGCAGATCGAGGACCTGCTGCGCTACAACGCCGCCGCCTTCGACGCCCAGCGCCTGCAGCGCCGGCCCACCCGGCTGCGCAGCCTGGTCGAGGGCGTGGTCGAGGCCCAGCGCCTGAGCTGGCAGGCCCGCCGCATCGCGGTGGAGGTGACCGGCGGCGAGCGCCTGGAGGCGCCCGTGGACCCCGACCGCCTGGGCATGGCCCTGGGCAATCTGATGATCAACGCCATCCGCTTCACCCCCGAAGGCGGGCAGATCCGCTGGCGGCTCTGGCGCGAGGGCGACCAGGCCGCGCTGGAGATCCAGGACAGCGGTCCCGGCGTGGCCGAGCCCGACCGCGAGCACATCTTCGACCCCTTTTTCCGTGGCAGCCTGCAGCCCGAGGACCAGCCCCGCGGCAGCGGCATCGGCCTGTCCATCGTGCGCGAGCAGGTGGCCGCCCACGGCGGCAGCGTGGCGCTGCAGCCCGGCCCGGGCGGCGCCACCTTCCGCATCCTGCTGCCCCTGGGCGACACCCGCACATCCCGAGCTCCCCATGCCTGACCCGATCCTCCTGTTCCGCCGCCCCGCCCGGGTTCCAAGCTTGCTGCTGCCGGGCCTGATGGGCCTGCTGCTGGCGCTGTCCGGCTGCGACAGCCTGCCACCGCCCCCCGCGCAGGGGCCCGTGGCCGAGCCCGTGCCCGCCAGCGCGCCCGCACCGGCCTGCGCGCCGGCCGCCAGCGCGCCCACCCACAGCGACCGCGATCTCGCGGGCCGCAGCCTGCTGCAGTGGCAGGACGAACTGCGCAACGCCACCGGCGAGCCGCTGCCTGCGCGCATCGCCCGCCTGAGCGCCGACACCCCCACGCCGGCCCACCAGGTGGAGCTGGGCCTGGCCCTGCTGCACACCCGCAACCCCGGCGACGCCGCCCGCGCCCAGGGCCTGCTGGAGGCCGTGGGCAAGGCCAGCGGCGATGAGGCCGCGGCCTGGGCGCCCTGGGCCCGGCTGCTGGCCGGCCGCGCGGCCGAACAGCGTCGGCTGGAGGAGCAGGCCGACCGGCTCAACCAGCAACAGCGCGACAGCCAGCGCCGCATCGACCAGCTCAGCGAAAAGCTCGAGGCCCTCAAGGCCATCGAGCGCTCGCTGGGCCCCAAGCGTCCCTGAACGCCGCCCCGAGGAACGCCCATGCCCAGCGCCGCGACGAACAGCGAGACCAAGACTCCCATCCTGGTGGTCGACGACGACCCGGACCTGCTGCGCCTGCTGTCGCTGCGCCTGGGCGCGGCCGGCCATGCCGTGACGGCGGTCGCCACGGCCGAGGAGGCCCTGGCCCGGCTGGAGCTGGCGCGTCCGCGCCTGGTGCTCAGCGACGTGCGCCTGCCCGGCATGGATGGGCTCAGGCTCTATGACGCCATCCAGGCCCGCTACCCCGGCCTGCCGGTCATCCTGCTGACCGCGCACGGCACCATTCCCGACGCGGTGGACGCCACCATGCGCGGCGTCTTCAGCTACCTCACCAAGCCCTTCGACGGCCAGGAGCTGATGGCCGCGGTGGACCGCGCCCTGGCCGTCTCAGCCGCGGCCACGCCCCGCACCAACGAGGCGGGCGAGGCCTGGCGGGCCGAGATCGTCAGCCGCTCGGCGGTGATGGACGAGGTGCTGGCCGAGGCCCGGCTGGTGGCCGCGGGCGATGCCTCGGTGCTGATCCGCGGCGAAAGCGGCAGCGGCAAGGAGCTGCTGGCCAACGCCATCCACCGCGCCAGCCCGCGCGCCAAGGGGCCCTTCGTGGCGGTCAACTGCAGCGCCATCCCCGAGGCCCTGCTGGAATCCGAGCTCTTCGGCCACGTCAAGGGGGCCTTCACCGGCGCGGTGGCCAACCACCGCGGCCTGTTCCAGAGCGCCGACGGCGGCACCCTGTTCCTGGACGAGATCGGCGACATGCCGCCCACGCTGCAGGTCAAGCTGCTGCGGGTGCTGCAGGAACGCCAGGTGCGGCCCGTGGGCGCCCAGCAGTCGGTGCCGGTGGATGTGCGCATTCTTTCGGCCACCCACCGCGACCTGGACGCGGCCATGGCCGCCGGCGAGTTCCGCGAGGACCTCTACTACCGGCTCAACGTCGTCACGCTGACCCTGCCCACCCTGGCCGAGCGGCGCGAGGACATCCCGCTGCTGGCCCAGCACTTTCTGCAGCGCCTGGCGGCCAAGTACCAGAAGCGCCTGAACGGCTTTGCCCCCGACGCGCTGAGCGCCCTGAGCACCGCCGCCTGGCCGGGCAATGTGCGCCAGCTGCACAACGTGGTGGAGCAGCTCTGCGCGCTGGCCACCGCGCCGCTGATCCCGCTGAGCCTGGTGCAGCGGGCGTTGCGGGTGCCCACGGTGGAGGTGCTGCCCTTTGCCGAGGCCAAGCGCCGCTTCGAGCACGACTACCTGGTGGGCCTGCTCAAGCTGACCGACGGCCAGGTGGCCGACGCCGCCCGGCTGGCCGAGCGCAACCGCACCGAGTTCTACCGTCTGCTGCAAAAGCATGGCCTGACGCCCGGCCTGTTCCGCGGCGAGTCGCCGGATGGCGACGAGGGCGGGGCCCCTGTCGCCGACGAGCGACAGGACAAATAGCCTTGTGCATCAAGCACTTGGCTGAATTGTTGCGCTGCAGCGAAAAAGCCTGTCGCTGATCGGCGACGCTTTTGCCCCCGAGCACCGGGGGTGGGCCGGGGGCTTGTTTGCAAGTCGTTGACTTGAAACGACTTTTCCGTCTGGCACGGGCTTTGCCCTGTCAGCGGCATGACTGCACCTGTCCGCCGCTTCTTCACAGCCCGCCGCCCGGCTTGCCGGATGCTGGCGCTGGCCGTGCTGCTGGCTGCCCAAGCCGGTGCCCGGGCTGCCGCGCCTGAGCTGCCGCAAGCCCCGCTGCAGGTGGCGGCTGCCTCCTCGGCCAGCGCCGCCGCCTCCGCCACGGCACCCGCCGCGTCCAGCGCGGCCAGCATCGTCGCGCCCTTCTTCGACCGCCTGGGCGAGCGGGCCCGCAGCCTGGCCGGCCAGCCCTACGCCCCGGTGCCCAGCCGCACCCCGCAGGCCCTGAAGGACCTGAGCTACGACCAGGCCCGCGACATCCGTTTCCGGCCCGACCACGCCGTCTGGCGCAGCCTGGGCCTGCCCTTCGAACTGATGTTCTTCCACCTGGGCAAGTACCAGACCGAGCCGGTGCGCATGCACGAGCTGTCGCCAGATGGCGAACGCGCGCTGCCCTATCGGCCGGAAGACTTCGACTACGGCGCCAACACCGCCCTGCAGCCCGCCACCTGGGGCGACATCGGCCACGCCGGCTTTCGCGTGCACTACCCGCTCAATGGCAGCGCCTACAAGGACGAGCTGATCGTCTTCCAGGGCGCCAGCTACTTCCGCGCCCTGGGCGCCGGCCAGCATTACGGCCTGTCGGCCCGCGGCTTGGCGGTCGATTCGGCCGGCGGCAGCGGCCCCGAGGAATTCCCCCGCTTCACCGACTTCTGGGTCGTGCGGCCCGAGGCCGGCGCCAAGGTGCTGACCGTCTTCGCGCTGCTGGATTCCCCGCGCGTGGCCGGCGCCTACCGCTTCGACATCCAGCCCGGCCAGAGCACCGCGGTCAACGTCCAGGCGCGCGTCTTCCTGCGCCAGACCACCCAGCCCATCCGCACTCTGGGCATCGCGCCGCTGACCAGCATGTTCCAGTTCGGCGAGAACCAGCCCAACAAGGACGACTTCCGCCCCGAGGTGCACGACAGCGACGGCCTGATGGTGGCCAGCGGCACCGGCGAATGGCTGTGGCGCCCGCTGCAGAACCCGCGCTGGCCGCTGGTCACGTCCTTCGCCATGCCCTCGCTGCGCGGCTTCGGCCTGATGCAGCGCGACCGCAGCTTCGCCAGCTACGAGGACCCCGAGGCCCGTTATGAAAAGCGACCCTCGGCCTGGGTGACGCCGGTGGGCGACTGGGGCGCCGGCCGGGTGGAGCTGATGCAGCTGCCCACGCCGGACGAGACCAACGACAACATCGTCGCCTACTGGGTGCCGGCCCAACTGCCCGCCGCGGGCCAGCCGCTGAACCTGGCCTGGCGCATCGACTGGCAGGGCGACGCCCAGCAGCGCCCGCCCGCCCTGTGGGTCAGCCAGACCCGCGCCGGCCGCGGCTTCGCCCCGCTGGCCGCGGGCGAGCGCCAGTTCGTCATCGATTTCAACGGCACGGTGGGCGGCAAGCCCCTGCCTGACAACGCCGCCGTGCAGGCGGTGGTCAGCAGCAACGACGCCGGCCGCATCACCGAACAGAACGTCTACCGCGTGGACGCCACCGGCGCCTGGCGACTGACCCTGCGCGTGCAGACCCTGGACCCGGCCCGGCCGGTCGAGCTGCGCGCCTACCTGCGCTCCGGTGCCGACACCGTGAGCGAAACCTGGACCCAGATCCTTCCTCCGCAATGACCATGACCCACACCCGCACTCCGAGCACCACCCCGTCGGGCGCCACCGCGGCGCCGGGCATGCCCCCCATCCACCGCGGCAGCATGAAGCCCCAGCCCTGGCTGGGCGTGACGCGCCGCCTGCGCGGCGAAACCGCCCCGGCCGACGCGCCCTGGCGCGAGAGCGCCGCGCGCAGCGCCGCCGCTCCCGCGGCCTGGGAAGCCGCCGCCAAGACCCGCCGCCGCTGGCTGCTGTTCTGGGTGCTGTCGGCCACTCTGCTGTCGGCCGGCCTGCTCTGGAGCATCCAGCCCAGTGCCGGCACCAACCTGGTCGAGCTGGCCCAGGTCGCCCTGTTCACCCTGCTGTTCGCCTGGGTGGCCGCCGGTGCCATCACCGCGGTGATGGGCTTCTGGGTCACCCTCAAGGGCGACCGCCACACCCTGTCGGCGAAGGACGCCGAGGGCGTGACCCTGCCGGCCGATGCCCGCACCGCGGTCATCATGCCCATCTGCAACGAGGACGTGACCACCGTCTTCGCCGGCCTGCGCGCCACCTGCGAATCCTTGACCGCCTCGGGCGCCCAGCGCCTGTTCGACGTCTTCGTGCTGTCGGACACCAACCGCCCCGAGGTGCGGGCCGCCGAGCTGCGCGCCTGGCAGACGATGCGCGAGCAACTGGCCGCCGGGGGCAGCGAGATCCGCGTGTACTACCGCTGGCGCCAGCTGCGCACCCGCCGCAAGGCCGGCAACGTGGCCGACTTCTGCCGCCGCTGGGGCCGTGACTACCGCTACATGGTGGTGATGGACGCCGACAGCGTGATGAGCGGTGACACCCTGGTGACGCTGGCCCGCCTGATGGAGAAGAACCCGCGCGCCGGCATCCTGCAGACCGCCCCGCGCGCCTGCGGCCACGCCACCCTGCACGCCCGCGCCCAGCAGTTCGCCAGCCGCGTGACCGGCCGCCTGTTCACCCTGGGCATGCAGTTCTGGCAGCTGGGCGAGGCCCACTACTGGGGCCACAACGCCATCATCCGCGTCGAACCCTTCATGAAGCACTGCGGCCTGGGCACCCTGCCGGGCACCGGTGCGCTGGCCGGCGAGATCCTCTCCCACGACTTCGTCGAGGCCGCGCTGATGCGCCGCGCCGGCTACGAGGTGTGGCTGGTGGGCGACCTGGAAGGCAGCTACGAGCAGCAACCGCCGCACCTGCTGGCCGAGCTGCAGCGCGACCGCCGCTGGTGCCAGGGCAATCTGCAGAACGCCCGCCTGATCGCCGAGCCGGGCCTCAAGGGCGTGCACCGCGCCATGCTGGCCACCGGCGCCATGTCCTATGTGTCGGCCCCACTGTGGCTAGCCTATGTGGTGCTGGGCGCCGGCATCTGGATGAACAGCAACGACGACACCGTGCCCAACCTGCTGACCCACCGCAGCGTGATCACGCTGTGGATCACTACCGGCCTGATGCTGGCCCTGCCGCGCGTGCTGGGCGTGTGGGCCGTGCTGCGCCGGGGTGAGCAGGCCGCCTTCGGTGGCACCGCCCAGCTGATCGCCAGCTCGGTGCTGGAAGCGCTGATGTCGGCCATCCAGGCCCCCATCCGCATGGCCGCGCACAGCGTCTTCGTCATCGGCGGCCTGACCGGCTGGACCCTGGAATGGAAGTCGCCCCCGCGGGAAGCCAGCGACGTCAGCTGGACCGAGGCCCTGCGCCGCTTCGGCCCGCTGACCGCCGTGGTGGCCGTGGCCCTGGTGGCGGTGTCCAGCGTGTCGCCGGCCACCACGCTGTGGCTGCTGCCCATGGGCCTGCCGCTGCTGTTCTCGGTGCCGTTCACGGTGCTGAGCAGCCAGGGCGCGCTGGGCCAGCGCCTGCGCGACGCCGGCTGGCTGACCATCCCCGAGGAAGCGCGTTCGCCCGCCGTGCTGCGCCAGGCCTGGCACTACGCCCAGCTCTACGCCAACCTGCCGGCCCTGGCCACCGCGCTGCTGTCGGATCTGCCGCGCCTGGCGGCCCTGGCCATGAAGGCCGTGGGCCCGCGCCACACCGGCCAGGGCCTGCGCGGCGAAGCCCGCCGCCAGCGCATGCTGCAGCTCAGCCGCAACGCCCAGGACGCCGCCGCCGCCGAGCAGCTGCACTTCCTGAACGAGCCGCACAGCCTGCGCCTGCTGCACGCCGCCACCGCCGGCCAGGCCATGCCGCGCTGAGCCGCGTCAGCATCCCTCCAAGGGCCCTTCGGGGCCTTTTTTTGTTGCAGTTGGTGACAGACATGACAGTCCGTATGAAAACTCCCCCGGATGGGTGACGAAGTGCCCGAGCCCCCTTCCTAGAATCCGTGCGACCCGGGGCGTGCGGTGTGACGAGTGTGGAGTTGGCGTGCGCTGAGAGGTTCACACAACAGCCGGCCAGGGAGGGCGGCACACCATGATCAGCAGTCTGACCAGCGCCCTGGCGAGCACCTTGGGGCTCTTTGACGATGAGCAGCGCCTGTACCGGCTCGATTCGCCCTGCGCCGAGCTGGCCGGCCTGCATGTGCAGGCCTGGGCCCTGCGCGAAGCGCTCAGCCGCCCCTGGGAGCTGCAGCTGCTGGCCGTCAGCGAGACCCAGGGCCTGGCGCTGCAGGCCCTGCTGGGCCAGCCCCTGACCCTGGTCACCCGCCTGGCCGACGGCAGCGAGCAGCGCCGCACAGGCCAGGTGCTGCAGGCCGCGGCCGAGGACAGCGACGGCGGCCTGGCACGTTACCAGTTCACCGTCCAGCCCTGGCTGGGCTTTCTGGATCAGACCCTGCGCAGCCAGGTCTGGCAGGACACCCTGCTGACCGACCTCATCGACAGCGTGCTGGAGCGCTACGCTGGCTGGGCCAGCTGGCGCTGGGCGCCCTGCGTGAGCGCGCACCTGCAGGCCTCGGCCCAGGCTGGCGTGCGGCCCTACACCGTGCAGTACCGCGAGACCGATCTGGCCTTTCTGCAACGCCTCCTGGCCCGCGAAGGCCTGGCCTATCGCTTTGAAGAGGCCGAAGACGGCCAACCCGGCCCCACCGTCGTCTTCTTCGCCGACAGCACATCCAGCCAGAGCTGCCCGCAGGACGCGGGCTCGGCCGCCTGGGGCGGCGTGCGCTTTCACCGCGACGGCGTGCAGGAAGGCCAGGACACGATCCAGGCCTTCGGCGGCCAACGCCAGCAGGCCGTGGCCGTGCTCAGCGCCACCCGTTACGACCCCGAGCAGGCCCGCCTGGTGGCCGCCGAGGTGGCCACCGCCGGCAGCGTGGGCGGCCAGAACGCCCCCTGGCTCGAAACCTACGAGAGCCTGGGCGAGAGCGGCCACGGGGCCCTGCTGGCCGACAGCGGCCAGCTCCAGCGCAGCCTCACCCTGGCCCAGCAGGCCGTCGAAGCCCGCCACAAGGCCTGGCTGGGCCGCTCGGTGGTGCGCAGCTTCAGCGCGGGCCAGCGCTTTGCGCTGACCGACTCCCCGCTGGACGCCCTGGACGAGCTGCGCCCCGAGGAAGACAAGCAGTTCCTGCTGACCGACGTGACCCACGCCGGCCTGAACAATCTGCCCAAGGACCTGGCCGAGACCCTGGCGCGCCAGTTCCAGCCCTGGGGCGGGCGCCGCCGCCACGACCCGCTGGCCGAGTTCTGGCCCGAGTGGCTGGAGCCCGCGCTGATCCGCCAGGCCCAGGCCCGCGGCTACGCCAACGCCTTTGCCGCCATCCGCGCCCACATCCCCTGGCGGCCGCTGTGGGTGGACGAGCACGGCCAGTGCCTGTACCCGCGCGCCGTGGCGCCGGGCCCGCTGCTGGCCACCGTGGTGGGCCCCGACGGCAGCACCACCCCGGCGGGCGACCAGGAGGTGCACACGGACCGCCTCGGCCGGGTGCGCATCCGCTACGAGTTCCAGGGCCAGGAAGACAACGCACCCGGCACGGCGCTGGCCAGCCCCTGGGTGCGCGTGCTGCAGGCGCTGGCCGGCGAAGGCCAGGGCCTGCAGTGGACCCCGCGCATCGGCCACGAGGTGCTGGTGGGCCATGTGGACGATGACCTGGAGCAGCCCATCATCCTGTGCGGCCTGTACCACGGCCGCGGCGAGGGCGGCGTGCCCGCCACGCCGGGGGGCCAAGGGGCCGAGGCCGACACCAGCAGCTTTGCCAACAGCAGCGACGCCAGCCCCTCGGCCCAGGGCAATCTGACCGGCGGCCACAGCCCCGCCTGGCACGGCGGCGCCCCGGGCGAGCTCAGCCAGGGCGGCCAGCGCAACGCCGCAGCCCTGTCCGGCTACAAGAGCAAGGAATTCGGCGGCAGCGGCTACAACCAGCTCGTGTTCGACGACAGCGACGGCCAGCTGCGGGTGCAACTGGCCAGCACCCAGCACGCCAGCCAGCTCAACCTGGGCCACCTCATCCACCAGGCCGACAACCACCGCGGCAGCTTTAGGGGCACCGGCTGGGAGCTGCGCACCGACGCCTACGGCGCCGTGCGCGCCCGCCAGGGTCTGCTCATCAGCACCTTCGGCACCCAGGCCGCCGAGCCCGCGGGCGACAACGCCGCGGGCATCGCCCTGGCCCGGCAACTGGGCACCCTGAGCCAGACCTTCAGCCAGGCTGCCACCACCCACCAGACCGTGGCCTTCTCCGGCCAACTGGGCAGCGCCCAGGCCGGCCAGAGCCGGGTCGACCCGAAGGCCGCGCCCATCCCCGCCTGGCTCACCCAGGTCAGCGGCATGGTCAGCGCCCAGGATGTGGACCAGGCCCAGGCCGACGCGGCCGGCAAGAACACCCAGGCCAGCGCAGACAAGCTGCCCCACAGCACCGACGCCATCGCCGCCGTCAGCGCCCGTGGCGGCCTGCTGCAAACCGCCGCTAGCGACATCGTCTACGCCGCCGGCGAGAACATCCACCAGGCCAGCGCGCAGGACATCGACCAGGCCGTGGCTGGCGCCTGGCGCCTGCACACCGGCCAGGCCATCGGCATCCTGGGCGGGGCCATCCAGCCCGGCGGCCAGGCCGCGGGCACCGGCGTGACCCTGATCGCCGGGCAGGACCCGCTGACCATCCAGGCCCAGGCCGGCAGCGCCCAGCTGGCCGCGCAAAAGCAGCTGGCCATCCAGAGCCAGAGCGCCAGCGTCAACTGGGCCGCGGCCAAGAAGATCACCCTGGCCACCGCTGGTGGGGCCTCCATCACCCTGGAGGGCGGCAACATCACCTTCGAATGTCCGGGGACCATCACGGTCAAGGCGGGGAGCAAGAGCTTCGAGGGCGGGGCGTCCGTGAGCCCCGTGATGCCTCGGCTACCTCGAGGCTCCCTGGTGCTGACGGGGGTGGTCCCTTTCTCTCTTTGAGTTTCCGATCTCCCTTATGCTGATAAGTTATCCCATCCTGCGTCAAGACAACATTCACGACGACGAGGATATCTATCTGGCCAACGTCATCGAGTCGGCTCTGGTCAATACCGAGGGGCGCTATCCCATCTCGACGCTGACCACACCCCAAGGGCAAGTTCACCGCTGGCATGGTGGTGTGCACCTCTATGGCGGCGGGGAGCCTCTCCGGGCCATTGCAGATGGCACCGTGGTGGCTTGCCGCTTTACTGCTGCTCGCGAGACCTACGAGGGATTGGGTGATTACGACACCAGCTTTGTACTGCTGCGCCACGAAACCCAGTCTGGCGAGAACACAACCGTGGTGTTCTATTCGCTGTATATGCATTTGGCGAATCAGGCGGACTTGGCTGCGGATCGGCTCAGTCAGCTACCGACATGGTTTCGGAATAATCCAGGCACAGATGTCAAACGCCCCGCCAATCAACGTGTGTGGCGCAAGGACGTGCTTGGATTTGCAGGACAACTGTATGGACGCGAGACCTGTCACTTCGAGGTGTTCATGCTCGATGCGGATTTCAACCGCGTCTGGCATGACAGTGGTGCCATCGCGCAGGGCACCGGTAGCGACGACTGGTTTGGTGATGCGCACTTCGTGGTTCCTGCCCAACGTGACTTTGCCGCGAGTCACCCGCGGGCCACTACTCAAGGCATCCTGATCCAGGATGCGCCTGGGACACAGCATGACGTCTACTTTCCTACCCCGCCTGGGGTGACGGGGCGCAATGACGAGAAGCTGTATGTTTCCGTGAGTCTGCATCAGGGCCGGCGCATTGCCACGACCTATCGCGAAGCTGCAACCGGAGGCTACGAACAGGTTGGCCATCCGGTCGTGCAGGACAACTACGAGTACGAGTTGTATCGGCTTTCGACGGCGTTGTATCCCGATTGCCCCAGCGCTGGATTGGAATGGCTGCGCTTTGGTCGCGTGCTGGGGTCAGACACCACCACTCGCAATGAAAACTGGCAGCTGGTTCGTTACAGCGACTCCGCCGTGGGCTACATTGACTTGGCGCCCAATAAGATTGTCAAACTCAGTGATGCAGACTTTCCGCATTGGCAGGGATGGAAGCGCAGTGACGAGGGGGCAACCGTCAATGCTGCAGACGGTCTGTGTGACGATGCTGATGTTATTGCTCTAGCACAGGCAACTGGTGAGGATGCGGAGCGGCGTCTTCGTCACATGATCTGCAAGGCGCCCACCGAGTGGGACGACTCGGACTTGTCGACACGCTATGCGCGCATGCGTGAAGATGGGCAGCCGTTGCAAAGCGACGAGAGCTGGGGCAAGTTCCAAGAACACGTCAGCAAGATGGCTTTCTGGACGGGCGCAGGGATGACCGATCGCAGCGTCTGGCATTTCCATCCGCTTCAATTCATTAGGCACTACAAGATGTGTGGCTGGATTAGTAACAACGAAATGGCTCAGTGCTTTCCCAGGGAGCTTAAGCATCTCACCGGAAGACAATTTGTTGCCCATACTTTCCCATGGAATGATGCCCTCAGTAGAAGCGAGACTTGGGGTGGGCATTTCAATCGGGCGAATCGCAAATATGGGATTGATCGCCGAAAGCGATTGGTTCACTACTTTGCTCAAGTCATACCCGAGACGGGGTACTTGCGTCTCATGAAAGAGGGCGATAGCAAGGATGGGAAGTATCTAAAGAGTAAGCCATATTATCCGTTTTATGGTCGGGGGCTAATACAATTAACCTGGGGTGAGACTTACAAGAAATACGGGAAATACAGAGGGTTCCCCCAAACGGAAGGCGCCACATCGAGATTTTCAGAGGCAGGATGGAATCCAGACGATCTACTGGTTTCTAGTAATACGAATTATAATCCTGACAATTGCGCGGACAGTGCTGGGTACTATATTTCTAGTTATCGTGGGATGATTAAAAAGATGGACTCTGGGATCTCGGTGGATGACTGCGTTGCCGTCTGTAGGTGTGTCAATGGCAATGTTGCCTTGCAGAATATAAATGGGTTGGATGAGCGCTTGCAAAGTGTGTTGTTCATCAGAGATGTTCTGCTGGATTTTCCTGCCGATTCGCCGAGTGAAAATTTGCATTTCACATGGCGACGCAATAGTGAGCAAGAGCTCACCGTGAATAAAAAGGGTCAGTCGGTAAAGGGTTATATTGCGGTTGACTGGGATATTTCTGTGTCGCTCATGAAGCAGCGTCCGCGCTAGAATGGTATATGAAAAAATATTTCATTGGATTAATTTTGGCTTTAATTTCCTGCATGACTTATGCGGGAGTTAGTATCGAATCGGCTTGCTATCAAAGTGAGGGGGTGCATGGTGCTGGCGGCAAGGGAAGGTCGTTCTTCTTTTTTAAGTCATACCGAGATGAAGATGATCATACATATATCGGTGGCTTTGTTAATTATAATAACTCAAAGTTAAGCATCTCCGTCGTCTATGATAGTGAAGTTCAGGGGGTGGGGGGCTATTCTGGGGATTTTCAGAGAACATGGCTGGAGATCGTCGATCGTAAGGTCACGGGGCAATATGTTGAATATGGAAATTACGATGGAAATCCGGGGGGGCGCTATATAAAGTACACGGGGTACAAGGATGGTAGAGTCGTTTTATTTAGGATTTCTATGAATAATAGCCCATGCTTGGGAAATTAATTTATTTATTCTAATTGGCTGTGGGGCGCCTGGTGTTGCACTTCGAATTTGAGACTGCCAGATGCGCGGAGTAGGGCGCTCTCGGTTCTGGGCCGCTCGGTGGTGCGCAGCTTCAGCGCGGGTCAGCGCTTTGCGCTGACCGACTCCCCGCTGGACGCCCTGGACGAGCTGCGCCCCGAGGAAGACAAGCAGTTCCTGCTGACCGACGTGACCCACGCCGGCCTGAACAATCTGCCCAAGGACCTGGCCGAGACCCTGGCGCGCCAGTTCCAGCCCTGGGGCGGGGCGCCGCCGCCACGACCCGCTGGCCGAGTTCTGGCCCGAGTGGCTGGAGCCCGCGCTGATCCGCCAGGCCCAGGCCCGCGGCTACGCCAACGCCTTTGCCGCCATCCGCGCCCACATCCCCTGGCGGCCGCTGTGGGTGGAAAATCACGGCCAGTGCCTGTACCCGCCCGCCGTGGCGCCGGGCCCGCTGCTGGCCACCGTGGTGGGCCCGACGGCAGCACCACCCCGGGGGGCGACCAGGAGGTGCACACGGACCGCCTCGGCCGGGTGC
>NZ_BADL01000125.1 GCF_000333615.1 Ideonella sp. B508-1
TGGCCCTGGCGGCGGCGCTGCTCACGGTGCTGCTGCAGCTGCTGCGCCAGTGGCGTGGCCTGCCGGCGCCGGTGGTGGAGGGCCTGCTGCTGAGCCCGCTGTCGGCCTGGGTGGCGCTGCTGGTCCAGTTCCTGGGCACGGTGATCGGGGTGTTCTCGTCCCGCTACCTGCACGGTGAGCCGGGGCAGGGCCGCTACATGGGCCGCCTGGCCGGTGTGCTGGCGGGCGTGCACGTGCTGCTGCTGGCCGACCACTGGCTGATCCTGATCCTGGCCTGGGCCTGGGTGGGCCATGCCCTGCACGGCCTGTTGTGCTTCTACCCCGACCGGCCGTTTGCCCAACTGGCCGCCCACAAGAAGCGGGTGAGCGACCGCCTGGCCGACCTGCTGCTGCTGGCGGCCGCCGCCGGCGCCTGGCAGGCCACCGGCAGCGGCAACCTCTCTGCGGCGCTGGACCAGGCCGCGCGGCAGGGCGCCGGGCCCGGCCTGACCCTGGCCGCGGTGGCGCTGGCCGCGGCGGTCATCGTGCGCACGGCCCACGTGCCGCTGCAGGGCTGGCTGCTGCAGGTGATGGAGGCGCCCACGCCGGTCTCGGCTCTGCTGCATGCGGGCGTGGTCAACCTGGGCGGCTTCGTGCTGATCCGCTTCGCCCCGCTGCTGGAGGCCGTGCCCGCCGCCCGGGCGCTGCTGGTGGTCTTCGGTCTGGCCAGCGCGCTGTTGGCCGCCTTCGCCATGCTCACCCGCATCAGCATCAAGGTGCGCCTGGCCTGGTCCACCGTGGCCCAGATGGGCTTCATGGTGATGGAGTGCGGCCTGGGCCTGTACCAGATGGCGGCGCTGCACCTGCTCGGTCACTCCCTCTACAAGGCCCATCACTTCCTGGCCGCGTCCGAGGTGGTGGCCCACACCCGGCAGCAGATGCTCAGCGCCGCGAGCGCGGTGCGGCGCGGCAGCCTGCTGGCCGCGCCGCTGCTGAGCCTGGCGGTGGTCTGGGCGGTGACGGTGGCGGTGCAGGCCGGGCTGCATGGGCTGGGGCCGCAGCCGCTGCTGGCTGCGGGCGGCTGGCCTGTCTGGTGGAGCGCCTTGCTGGCGCTGGCCTGGGCGCCGCTGCTGTGGCTGGCGGCGGGGGCGCAGCGCCTGGCTGACACGGCCCGCGCGCTGCTCACCGGCACCGCCATGCTGGCCTTCCTGGCGGCCCTGGCCAGCCTGGGCCACGCCCTGCCGCTGGGGCTGGACGACCGGCCCCACACCGGGCTGGGTTGGCTGGCCCTGGCCGGCATGGCCGCGATGTACCTTGGCCTGGCGGCCCTGCAATGGCAGCGTGGTGTCTGGACGGCGAGGCCGACGAGGCCCTGCGCGCGCGCTGGCAGGCCCTGCTGGCCCCGCTGAGCGCAGACGCCTCGGTGCAGCTGCTGCACCCCGGCGAGCCGCTGCCGGCCGGCCTGGACGTGCTGATCGTCGACCAGCGCCCCGGCTGGCTGGCCCTGCCGGCCGAGGAGGACACCGCCGCGCCCTGGCTGTGGGTGCTGGCGCCGGAAGATGGCCTGCAGACCCACCCGGCCGAGGCCGAGGCCTGGCTGGGCCGGCTGGACCGCCTGGGCACCGGGGCCGTGGCCCAGGGCCTGGCCGCGGCCACGCCGGATGCCCTGGGCCCGCTGCTGCTGCAGCGCGGCTGGGCCGAGGTGGCCGACCAGTGGCCGGCCTGGGCACCCGAGGAGCGCACCGTGGCCTGGCCCGACGAGACCCGCCAGCGCCACACCCAGGCCCTGGCCGCCGCCACGCCGCTGCTGGCGCGCTGGCAGCGCAGCGGCTTCCTGTCCGACAGCGACCAGCTGGCGCTGCGGGCCCAGCTGGCCCAGGCCGAGGCGGCCGAGCGCGAGGCCGCGCTGGTGGCGCTGCCCGAGCTGCTGACCGAGGCCCTGGGCCGCGGCCTGTCCCGCGTGGTGCTGTTTGCCGAGGCCGATGCCGCCGAGGAGATGCCCGCCTGGGCCGAGCTGCTCAACGAGTGGCTGGCCGCGGCCGGCTGGCAGGCCCAGGTGCTGCCCACGGCCCACCGCGAGGCCGATGCCGCGCTGCGCCGCTTCCGCGACGCCGAAGGTCCCAGCCTGCTGCTGGTGGCCGATGGTCTGCCCGGCAGCGAGCCGCGCATCCCCACCGCACCGCGCCTGCCCCTGATCGTCCACCTGGACCGCCCCTGGGACGAGGCCCAGCGCGAGCGCCGCCTGCAGCGCCTGCGCCTGCCGCGCGCCCAGCGCGCGGTGCCCGTCTGGCAGCTGCTGCCCGAGGACAGCCTGGCCGCGCGCCGCCAGCACCTGCCCGCACCGGAGTCGGCCGGCACGCCGGCCACCGGCCGCCTGCGCCGCGGCCCGGCCCTGCAGGCCTGGCTGGCCGGCCTGGCGGCCTGCCTGCTGCCGGCCCAAGCCGAGGCCGTTCCGGCGGTCTGAGGCCAACGGCCATGTCCGACAGCCCCTGGCGCGCCCGTCTGAAAGCCCTGCTGCACGCGCTGTGGCAGTGGCCGCTGGCGCTGCTCATCCTGTTCGAGGAATGGGGTTGGGAGCCGCTGCAGCGCCTGCTGGCCTGGGTCGGCGCCTGGCCGGGCTTTCGGCAGCTGGAGTCCTGGGTGCGGCGCCTGCCGCCCTATGGCGCGCTGGCGTTGTTCGCCCTGCCCACGCTGGCCCTGCTGCCCATCAAGCTGCTGGCGCTGTGGGCCGTCAGCCGCGGCCATGCGCTGCTGGGTCTGGCGGTGATCCTGGCGGCCAAGCTGGGCGGCACGGCGGTGGTGGCGCGGCTCTTCACGCTGACCCAGCCCGCCCTGATGCGCCTGGCCTGGTTTGCCCGTTTGCACGGCCGCTGGGTGCCCTGGAAGGAAGCCCTGCTCGCCCGGGTGCGGGCCAGCGCGCCCTGGCGGCTGGCGCGGCGCCTGCGCATCTGGCTGCGCCGGCTGCTGGGGCGGGCCACCGGACGGAACCGCGGACAGGACAGCGAGCGGCCCTGAGCCGACCTCCTCCCCTTGGAGGATGGCGCTCTGTCCGACTGCGGCCGGCCATCCCGTTCATCGGAACAGGACCGCCCGAGGTGGGCGGCGCCAGCCATGAACGGGGCCCGGCCCCGATGCCAGGAGTGCCACCATGCACCGCGTGTTCCTTCCCCTTGCCGTCCTGCTGACGCTGATCGGCAGTGCCCCTGCCCGGGCTCAGGATGCCCTCTCGTCCCTGCCCTACGGGCCCGACACCTGCCAGAACGGCTATGTGTTCCGGGACGCCTTTGCCGACGACCATGTCTGCGTGACCCCGGCCACCCGGCTGCAGGTGGCCCGGGACAATGCCGCGGCCGCATCCCGGGTGCAGCCCGGCGGCGGGGCCTGGGGGCCGGACACCTGCCGTCAGGGCTGGGTCTGGCGCGAGGCCGGGCCGCGTGACCGCGTGTGCGTGCTGCCCGCCGAGCGCGACCGGGCGGCCCGCGACAACCACCTGGCCTATTCGCGCCAGCAGGCCCGGCTGCTGGCCAGCAACCGCCCCGTGCGGCCCCATGCGCCCCCGCCGCTGGACCGTGCGGAGCCCCCCGAGCCGGGGCTGCAGCAATGCCGGGTGGGGGGCGCGGTCTGCCCACCCCACATGCTGGCCGCCTACGACGACAACGAGGGTTGCATCTGCCGACAGGAGTAGGCCGGCGTGAACCGGCCCTGACACCGACGCTGCCGACCGTGCGCGCCGATCAGGCGGTGATCTTCAGGCGCACCTGGCCCTGGCTGTAGACCACCGTGGCCTGGTGACCGTTCACCGTGACGTTGCCGAAGTGGCCGTTGACGTGGCCCGCGGAGATCAGCAGCACGCTTTCGCCCACCACCGGCTGGACGCCGGTGATGTTCACCTGCAGGGCGGCACCGTCCACCGTCAGCGTGCCCGCCGCGGCGATGCGGCCCAGGTTCTGGCTGGGGTCGCCCAGCGTCAGCTGCAGCGTGGAACCGGCCAGCAGCGTGAGCTTGCCGCCCAGGGCCAGCTGGCTGGTCGGGCTGGTGACCAGCGTGCCGCCGCTGGCGTACACGTCGCCGCTGCCCAGGGCGCTGGCCGAGCCGGCCACCAGGGTGCCGGCCTTGAGCACCGTGCCGCCGCTGTAGCTGTTGGCACCGGTCAGGCTCAGGCTGCCCGAGCCATCCTTGGTCAGCATGCCGGCGCCGCTGATGTCGTTCTTCCAGCTGTCAGCGGCGCTGAAGCCACCCTGGCTGGCGTCCATCGTCACGCTGACGTCGCCGTTGAAGGCGCCGTAGCCGTCGGCCGCGGCGATCAGGTTCAGCCGGCCATAGCCCTCGGCATCGTCCATCACCGGGTAGCCCGAGGGCAGCGCGGTGGTCTTGAGCACCACACGGCGCTGGTCGGCGCTGAGGTAGGGCAGACGGGTCTCCAGCAGCACCTCGGCGCTCTTGGGCACCTGGGCCGGCTGGGTGGCGGAGGCGATCTGGCTGAAGCCGAAGGTCAGGCGCTGCTCGGCCGTGGCCTTCATGCCGGCCGTGTCGGCAAAGCGGTCATTGGCACTGGTGCCCGAATGGGCGTAGGCGTAGAAGCTCTTCCAGTCGGTGGTGCCGGCGGCGGCCATCAGCGCGGTGTGGGCCTGCGCATAGGCGGCGGCGCGGGTGGTGGGCGTGGCGGCCGCCAGGTTGCCCACGGCCGAGGCCGTGCCCAGGATGCGTCCGCCGATCACGTCCAGCGGCGAGTGCATGCCGGCGACGATGCGGTTGCGACCCAGCTCCAGGGCGCGGGCCACCATCTCCTGGTAGCGCTCAGGCATCACGTAGGCCATGGCCAGCGCATCGCGCACGGCTTCCGCGGTGTGGCCGCTGGGGAAGCCGCCGTCCGTGGCGGGGGTGCTGCTTTCGGCGGGCACCAGGGTGGGGGTGACGACCACGCTGTTGCTCCAGCGCCAGGGCCGGGCGAACTTGTAGAAGCGCTTGGCCGGCTCGGTCGAGGCGTTGTTGCCCACGTTGTTGACGAAATCGACCACGGCGCCGAAGGTGGCGTTGCCGCCACTGCTGCCCACACCGGTGTTGTTGCCACCGTCGTTGTAAGCCACGGTCGTGGCATCGGCGGGGATGGAGGTGATGGTGGTGGTCTGCTGGGCTGCGCTGCGCCAGGCCGCGGTCAGCGGGCCCATGCCGTCGGTCACGCTGTAGCCCTTGCCGCGGCGGTCGTCGTAGTAGGACGCCGAGGCCTCGTCGGCGGTGCGCGCCGTGGTCGTGCTCACCACGTACTGCAGGCTGGTGTTGAGCACGGCCTGGTTGAGCACCGTGCCGTCCATGCCATTGCCGGTGTAGGCGGTGATGGCCGCGCAGCCGCCCGAGGCCGCGGCGTTCACGCCAGCGTCCACCAGCAGGGTGGCGGGGGTCCACAGGTCCAGGAAGCCCTTGAGCACGCGCACGCCGGCATTGGTGGCCACGGTGGCATGGCAGGGGTCGCCGCGCTGGTTGGTGGCCGCATTGTCCACGAAGGGCGGCACGCTGGTCTCGTTCTGGACCGGGGCGGAATCGACCTGCCCCAGGCCGGTGGGCGCGGCGGGAATGCTCAGATCAGAGGAACTGTCGTCACAGGCGCTCAGGCCGAGGGCGAGGGTGGCGGCGAGGGCCAAAACATGGCGGCGGTACAGCAAGGGCAGCATGAAAGGGCTCTTGGCGGAGTGGAACAAAGCCCGCGACGTTAGGAACCCTTTATGTCACCTTAATGAGGGATGGGCCGAGGCGGCGTGCTTTACGCGGCTGACACGGTGGGTCGATTTCCGAGGTCCTGGAACGACCCCATCCCTCGGCTCTCGCCAGCACATCAAGCGGACTGCGGACCGCACCGCCGCCCAGCTCGGCCGGGTGACGAAGTCTGTGAAAGCGGACAAAGGCCCTGATCCAGTGGACGTACGCCTCTTCGGTGCGTGGGCTGTCGTGGAGAAAGCGCAGCCGCTCGCGAAGCTGACCGAGAACCCGCGGCGACTTCAGGGGCAACTGCTGGGCAGCTTGTGCAGGACGCAGCGTCCTGCGAGCTGGAAAGGTGGGCAGGGTGACTGGTCATCATGACCTCCCGGCGCATGCTCAGCCTTCGATGAGAGTTTGCCACAACGTGCCACTTTTGCCGGAAATTCAATTCTGTACAAAAACACAGGCAATGCCGCAAAAGTGTCGACCTGTCAGACACTTGGCGTTAGAAGTCTCATTTGATTTAGGGGGAGGCTTGCCTGCTTAGGTGGCGTACCCTTTCGGTCTAGCACACGTTATGCATCTATCGGAGCCTCCACATGGCTTGGCTTACTGAAAATCTGTTTTGGTTCTTCTTTCTTGGCATCGTTGGCTACTTCATATTCCGCATGGTCCGTTATGGTGGCTTTAAATCTGCCATGTTCGGTGCAAAGATCGAGAAGACTCTCGGCGAAGTTGAAGGCCAGCGTCAGGCACTATTGTCATCGCGGCTGAAAGTGCACTTGCTTGAAGGCGGCCCAAGTGAAAAGGCAGTGGGGATCGAATTGGTGGCAAAGGGTGTAGCCAGCTACCAAATGATGCCAATTACCCTTTCCGCCGCTGAAGCCAAGAGGCTCGTTTCCCTTCTTCAATCCGCCATCGCTTCGTAGCGCTATGCAAAGCTGCCGTGACGCTCCGGCCAAGCCGATGCATAACCTTGCGCTCAACCGGACCCGCGAGCAAAGCAGTGCAGGTCGGGTAGCGTCGCGTTGGGCGTCTTTAACATAGTCGGGAGAACCATGTCATCCAAAAGAGCACTCTACATCTATTTCGCGCTTCTCGTGCTCATCGGAATCACGATCGGCTACTCGGGCGCCCGTGGTATGGAACCGCCAAAAATTATTAACATGCTCTTCATGGTGTTCACCACCGTGAGTATTTATCTTTGGTACTACTTCGATGCAAAGGAGCGTTCCTATCAGCGATCCACCCTGTTAGGTGGCGCAGTACTGATGTTCTCTGTAATTGCAATTCCTATCTATCTCCTCAAGAGTAGAGAATCAGGCAAGAAGGTTCGTTCAATCCTAAACTATATAAGTTGCTTGCTGCTAACGCTGATCATCCCGGTTGTCACGGCAACATCGACTTCCGTGCTTTCTGCGCCTGCCGAGACGCTCAACCCCTCGATCGAGGCGAGTCCCATTGGCAAGCTGGCCCGATGACCTACGATCCAATTTCCGACATCGTCGATGAACCCCTGATCGTTCTACCGAGCGTTGTAAAGGCGCTCGCTGAATATCGAGCGTTGCCAAAAATTGATCTCTTGCCCGGCGTCGATACGACCGCCGAAAGAGGTCGGCTCGCCGAATTGGTCAATGGGCTCACTGATCAGTTACTTGCTGGGGTGGCAGAGCACCCTTCCAAGCTGTGGGTCATGCAGAAGTTTCAGGGCGCGCTCTTGCAACTAGAAGATCACGACACCGAGGCCCGAGAGCATTTTGGCATGGAGTTGGAAAGGCTCATGGGCATCCTGGGAATCGAGAGCTCCGATGGCTTACTCTCATTTTATCTTGGTGGCCTGTGATTGGGTTAACTGGTCTGCAGCGGATCGCCTGCAACGTCCGTTGAAATTGAACGGTAAGGCGCAGATATGCAATATGTTATCGATCTCTATCGCGAAGTGCGGGAGCATTTCCCGGAGGCGGCCAATGGTGCCGACCTTGAGCACAGGAGGCTGGGTTTTGAGGTTGATCCAGAGTACGCCTGTCTTTGGTTTGGTCACTTGGCGAACGCGCTGAATTATCAAATGACGGAGGGCGTTCCGTTCGTTAAGCACGAGGCACTCTTCCGCTTCTTCTCTGATGCGTTCTCTAACGGAAGCGACGAGGTGAAAGAGTGCATCGACGTTTCCTTTGTTGAGAATCTATTTTGGCGGGTGGATATGGTGCTCGCGCAGGACTACTGGCGAGGTCTGCCGCAGTCGTTGAAAAGCCTGTATATAGGTTTTCATGGCAGCGCACCCTAACATGTCAATCGACACGGACACCTCGCCGCAGTTGCTGTGCGCCAGTCACCCTCACGTTAAAGGTCGGCCAGTCGAGCCACCATCGCAATGCCAAACGATAAAAACACATCGCCAGTCGGCTGGTACCTCGGGTCCTATCTTCTGAGGTTCATCGAATTGGACGATGAAGGCAGAGATGACCCCGAGGCGCGCTTCCTGTCATGGGAGAACACGGTCTTAGTCAAAGCCAAAACAATTGAGGCGGCTTATTCAAAGGTGGAGCGGATTGGCAAGCTGAACTCAAAGCCGTACAAAGGAGGCCCACTAGGAGTCTCCGTACAGTGGGAGTATCTTGGCGTCACCAGTGTCCTTCCAATCTATGAAGATATTGTCGACGGTGCAGAGGTCGCCTGGACTGAGCGAGCACCACGAAAACTCAAGAATCTTCGGCAATGGGTAATCGCAAAGACCGATGTTCGGCAGTAGACCGTATGCTGTCCCTGAATCGCCGCACAAAAAAAGAAGGGACCCCGGAGGGTCCCTTGGAAGGCGGTGGGCCGGCCGGGGCCGGACACAACCGCTGTCAACCGTGTGCGCTGATCAGGCCTTGTCGGGCGCGGTGATCAGGCCGATGCTGCTGTCCGGACGGCCCAGCAGGCCGGCGTCGCTGTAGATGCCCAGCTTCTCGCGGGTGTCGGCGATGTCCAGGTTGCGCATGGTCAGCTGGCCGATGCGGTCGGCCGGCGTGAAGGCGGCGTTCTCCACCTTCTCCATGCTCAGGCGTTCCGGCGCATAGGTCAGGTTGGGGCTCTCGGTGTTCATGATCGAGTAGTCGTTGCCGCGGCGCAGCTCCAGGGTCACCTCACCGGTGACGGCGCGGGCGATCCAGCGCTGGGCCGACTCGCGCAGCATCATGCACTGCGGGTCGAACCAGCGGCCCTGATACAGCAGGCGGCCGAGCTTGCGGCCGTTCATGCGGTACTGCTCGATGGAATCCTCGTTGTGGATGCCGGTCACCAGGCGCTCGTAGGCGATGTGCAGCAGCGCCATGCCCGGGGCTTCGTAGATGCCGCGGCTCTTGGCCTCGATGATGCGGTTCTCGATCTGGTCGCACATGCCCAGGCCATGGCGGCCGCCGATCTTGTTGGCCTCTTCGAACAGGGCCACGGCGTTGGCCAAGGTCTGGCCGTTCAGGGCCACCGGCACGCCTTCCTCGAAGCGCACGGTCACCGTCTCAGCCTTGACCTCGACCTCGGGCTTCCAGAAGGCCACGCCCATGATGGGCTTGACGATGTGCATGCCGGCGTTCAGGAACTCCAGGTCCTTGGCCTCGTGGGTGGCGCCCAGCATGTTGGAGTCGGTCGAGTAGGCCTTCTCCACGCTCATCTTGTAGTCGAAGCCGTTGGCGATGAGGTACTCGCTCATCTCCTTGCGGCCGCCCAGCTCGTCGATGAAGCGCTGGTCCAGCCAGGGCTTGTAGATCTTCAGCGCGGGGTTGACCAGCAGGCCGTAGCGGTAGAAGCGCTCGATGTCGTTGCCCTTGTAGGTCGAGCCGTCGCCCCAGATGTTGACGCCGTCTTCCTTCATCGCCGCCACCAGCATGGTGCCGGTCACGGCGCGGCCCAGCGGGGTGGTATTGAAGTAGGTCGCGCCGCCGGTGCTGATGTGGAAGGCACCGGACTGGATGGCGGCGATGCCCTCGGCCACCAGCTGCGCGCGGCAGTCGATCAGGCGGGCGATGTCGGCGCCGTAGGCCTTGGCCTTGCGCGGGATTTCCTCGTAGTCGCTCTCGTCGGGCTGGCCCAGGTTGGCAGTGTAGGCGCAGGGCACGGCGCCCTTGGAGCGCATCCAGTGCACGGCGGCGCTGGTGTCCAGGCCACCGGAGAAGGCGATGCCGACGCGCACGCCGGTGGGGAGTTGTTGCAGGATGGTGGCGGACACAGGTGTTCTCGCAGAAGCCGACGGGGAATCCCCAATTTTAGGCGCGCCGCGGTGGTTTCATTCCGCCGTGGGCGATGACGGGGTGGAGGCGATGGTGCCCGGCGCAGCCGCCGGGGGCTCCTTCAGGTCCGGAAAACCATGGGCCCGCAGAAAGGCCAGCGCCACCGGTCGCCACAGCTCGGGCGCCGCGGTGAACAGGCTGTGGCCGTTCTTGCCCACCGGCGGATAGGCTTGGAACTCGCCCACGCCGCCCTGGTTGTGGAAGGCCTGGAACCACTCGCGTGGCAGCTTCGGGCCCCAGAACAGGTCATTCTGCGCATAGGACCACAGCACCGGCGTGCGGGCACTGCGGCCATAGTCGGCGTACAGCCGCTCCAGCGCGGGCTGGTTGCAGGGCTGCTCGGGGCTCAGCTCGGGGTTGCCGCCGCCACCGCCGGCGAAGTTCAGGATGGCCGACACCCCGGCCGGGTTGCGGGCGGCCAGGGCCACCACCGTCATGCCGCCGAAGGACTGGCCCAGCAGCACGCCGTGGTCCGCCTTCACATCCGGGCGCTGGCGCATGAAACGCATCAGGGCCTCGGTTTCGTCGGCCGCCGCCGCGTAGACCGGCGGGTACATCCGCTGGCTGCAGCTGCCCGAGTCCTCCACGTCCTCGCCGCCGGTCACGCCGTAGCCGACCCGGGTGGGCACGGCCACCACGAAGCCCATGCGCGCGAACCAGCGCGCACTGTCGCTGTAGCGGGCGCGGCCCAGGGCTTGGCGGCCGGCCGCGTCGGTGGCCCGGCCGTGCAGGATGACCAGCAGTGCGCGGGGCCGGGGCTGCTCGGTTTCGGCGAACACCGTGACCACCATGTCCTGTGTCCAGGTCTTGCCCCAGGCGTTGGTGACCGTCACCGGCAGCTTCAGGATGTCCTCGGTCACCTTGGCCGCGGCGGGCGTGGTGGCACCGAGCAGGCCGGTCAGGATCAGCGTCAGGGCCAGCGCCTGGGACGGCCGGTCGCGGGGGGGCGAGGGCAGGGGGCTCATTCGTTCGCAGGGGGATGTTGGCGCCAGGCCGCCAGCCAGGCGACGCAGCGGCGCGGGTAGTCCGGCACGCGCAGGAACAGCACGGCTGCCGCCGCCACATTGGCCAGGGCCAGCAGGCCGAACACGCCGGGGATGCCCAGGCCCGCTGAGAGCAGTGCGCCGACGATCAGCGCGCTGGCGATCATGTAGAGCGCGTTGAGGATGTTGTTGGCCGCGATGATGCGGGCCCGGTGGCTGGGCGGCGAGCGCCACTGCACCAGCGCGTACATCGGCACGCTGAACAGGCCGGCCGACAGCGACAGCAGGTAGAGCTCGGCCAGCAGCGGCCAGTGGCCCGGCTGGGCCAGGAAGGCCCCCAGCGTCCAGCGCTGGGCGGCGGCCGGCTCCAGGCCGGAGGTCCAGGCCAGGGCGCCGGCGAACACCGTCATGCCCAGCGCGCCCAGCGGCACCAGGCCGATCTCCACATGGTGGCGGCTCAGTCGCTCGCACAGCAGCGAGCCGGTGCCCACGCCCACCGAGAACACCACCAGCAGCAGCGAGGCCACGTGTTCGTCGCCGTGCAGCACCTCCTTGGCATAGGCCGGGAACTGCGACAGGAAGACCGCGCCGAAGAACCACAGCCAGGAAATGCCCAGCAGGGTGCGGAAGACCGTGGGCTGCTGGCGCGCCAGCTGCAGGTTGCGCCAGGTCTCGGAGAAGGGGTTGAAGTTCAGCCGCAGGCCGGGCGCGTCCGGCGGGCTGGGCGGCACGCCCTGCACCGCCCAGCGGCCCAGCGCCGCCAGCAGCAGGCCGGCCAGGCCCACCGCCTGCACGCTGCTGGGCACGCTGCCCTCGGGCAGGCCGGCCAGCACCCCGCCCAGCACATTGCCCAGCAGGATGGCCACGAAGGTGCCCATCTCCACCAGGCCGTTGCCGCCGGTCAGCTCGCGCTCGCCCAGGTGCTGGGGCAGGTAGGCGTACTTCACCGGGCCGAACACCGTGCTGTGCAGGCCCATCAGGAAGATGCAGCCCAGCAGCAGCGCGATCCAGCCCTGCCACAGGCCCCAGGCCGCCAGCGCCATGATGGCCAGCTCCAGGTTCTTCACCATGCGCATCACGCGGGCCTTGTCCAGCAGGTCCGCCAACTGGCCGGCGGTGGCCGAGAACAGCAAAAAGGGCAGGATGAACACCGCGCCGATGGCCAGCCCGGCCAGGGCGGGCGGCAGCCAGTCCACCGACAGCCGGTAGGTCACCAGCACCGTGAAGGCGAACTTCAGCACGTTGTCGTTCATCGCCCCCAGGAACTGGGTCCAGAAGAAGGGGGCGAAGCGGCGCTGGCGCAGCAGGGCGAACTGGCTGGAGGGGGAGGGCGTGGACATGCCGGTTTTTCAGCGCGGCTTGTACACCGCGTCCAGCCGGTCGGGCTTGCGGCCTGGCCGTCCAGCACCGGGTAGCGCAGCCCGCCCTGGCAGTCAATCAACGGCTGCAGG
>NZ_BADL01000124.1 GCF_000333615.1 Ideonella sp. B508-1
ATGCGACGCAAGCTGGTGTGGGCCCTGTCGGGCCTGCTGTGGGGGGTGTCGGCCTGGGCGGCCCGTCCCCAGGAGGGCCTTGCGCCGATCAGGGTCGGCTTCATCTGCCCCTTCACCGGCGGCTCGGCCGACTTCGGCACCGCCGCGCGGCTGGGCGCCGAGCTGGCCGTCAGCGAGATCAACCAGGCCGGCGGCTACCTGGGCCGCCCGCTGGAGCTGGTCGCTCGCGACGACAAGTCCAACCCCGACGAGGGCCGCAAGATCGCCGAGGAGCTGGTGCAGGGCAAGAAGGCCGACTTCACCATCGGCTTCTGCAATTCCGGCGTGGCGCTCAAGTCGCTGGAGGTGTTCCAGAACGCCCACCACCTGCTGATGATCCCGGTGGCCACCGCCACCGCGCTGACCAGCCAGTTCCCGCCGGCCAGCAGCTTCATCTTCCGCGTCTCTCCGCGCGACGCGCTGCAGGCCGCCTTCCTGGTCGACGAGGTGCAGCGGCGCGGCCTGAGCAAGGTGGCGGTCTTCGCCGACAAGACCGGCTACGGCGAGGGCGGGCTCAAGGACGTTGAGCGCTTCCTGGCCCAGAAAGGGCTCAAGCCGGTTTATGTGGCCCGTTTCGACCTGGGCACCGCCAACCTCACGGCGCAGATGCGCGAGGCCAAGGCCGCCGGGGCCGAGGCCCTCATCGCCTACACCGTCGGCCCGGAGATGGGCATGCTGGCCCAGTCCCGCGCCGAGGCCGGCGTCAGCGCCGACCTGCTGGGCTCGTGGACGCTGGCGCTGCGCTCGGCCGAGGAGCGCGGGGGCAAGGCGCTGGAAGGCGCGGCCATGGCGCAGACCATCGTGCCGGACACCACGCTGGAGCGCCGGACGTCCTTCATCGCCCGGCTGCACCGCCTGCGGGGCAAGGAGCCGCTGGGCTCGCTGATGGCCGCCGCCCAGTCCTACGACGCCGTCTACCTGATGCTGGGCGCGCTGTTCCAGGCCCAGGGCCGCACTGACGGCGAGGCCCTCAAGAATGCGCTGGAGCACCTGAACCGGCCCTACAGCGGGGTGGTGACCACCTACGACCAGCCCTTCTCGCCCAGCGACCACGACGCCATCAGCGCCAACATGCTGTGGCTGGCCACCTGGCGCCGCGGCGATCTGCACTTCTACTACCCCGAGGACGCCCGCAAGGCGACGGTCATCCAGCGCAAGCCGGGCGCCGCGCACTGAGGCCGGGGTTCAGCCCTCTTCCGGGTGGGCCACCCAGCCCAGCTGGCCCTGGCCCAGCTCCTCCAGCTGAGCCACCAGCGTGGCTTGCTGGCCCTCCGTCACGCTGAAGTCCAGCCGCACCAGTGCGGCGTGCCGGGCATCCAGCAGCGGGGCCTCGGCCGCCTCCAGCGCGCGGCGGATGCGGCCCTCCAGCGCGTACGGCACCTGGCAGGCCAGGGTCCGCCGCTTCTGCAAGGTCACCCGCTCGGCCTGCAGCAGGGCCTGGGCCACGCTGTCGGTGTAGGCCCGCACCAGCCCGCCGGCGCCCAGCTTCACCCCGCCGAAGTAGCGCACCACGGTGGCCAGCACGCCTTCGAGTTCCTGGTGGCGCAGCACGTCCAGCATCGGCCGGCCGGCCGTGCCGCCGGGCTCGCCGTCGTCGTTGGCGGCCGACTGCCCCCCGGCCAGCAGCGCCCAGCAGACATGGGCGGCGCCGGGGTGCTCGGCCTTCAGCGCGGCCACCCGGGCCTGGGCCGCGGCGCGGTCGGCCATGGGCTCGACGCAGCCGATGAAGCGGCTCTTCTTGATCAGCAGCTCGCTGTGGACGGGGTGGGCAAGGGTGAAGGCCATGGGGGGCGAAACGCCGCGAGGGGGCTGTGCAATCCGCCACTGTCGCACATCCGACCGCCGCCCCGTGGGGCGCGTCCGGCTCGGCGACAATCCCGCCCATGCTCCAGTTCGAACTGCTCAAGACCGACGGCCTGGCCCGCCGCGGCCGCCTGACCCTGAACCACGGCGTCGTGCAAACGCCGATCTTCATGCCCGTGGGCACCTACGGCACCGTCAAGGGCGTGCTGCCGCGCTCGCTGCACGACATGGGCGCGCAGATCATCCTGGGCAACACCTTCCACCTCTGGATGCGTCCCGGCCTGGACGTGATGCAGAGCTTCGGCGGCCTGCACGGCTTCGAACGCTGGGACAAGCCCATCCTGACCGACTCCGGCGGCTTCCAGGTCTGGAGCCTGGGCGAGATGCGCAAGATCAGCGAGGAGGGCGTCAAGTTCGCCTCGCCGGTCAACGGCGACCGCCTCTTCCTCACGCCCGAGGTCAGCATGCAGATCCAGACCGTGCTGAACTCGGACATCGTCATGCAGTTCGACGAGTGCACGCCCTACGAGACCAAGGGCCACCTGACGACCGAGAAGGAAGCCCGCTTCTCGATGGAGCTGAGCCGCCGCTGGGCCCAGCGCTGCATCGCCGAGTTCGAGCGCCTGCAGAACCCCAACGCCCTGTTCGGCATCGTCCAGGGCGGCATGTTCGAGCACCTGCGTGAGGAGTCCCTGCAGGCCCTGGTCGAGATGGACCTGCCCGGCTACGCCATCGGCGGCGTCAGCGTGGGCGAGCCCAAGGAAGACATGCTGCGCATCATGGCCCACACCCCGCACCGGCTGCCGGCACACAAGCCGCGCTACCTGATGGGCGTGGGCACCCCCGAGGACCTGGTGGCCGGCGTGGCCTGCGGCGTGGACATGTTCGACTGCGTGATGCCCACCCGCAATGCGCGCAACGGCCACCTGTTCACCCGCTTCGGCGACCTGAAGATCCGCAACGCCCGCCACAAGAGCGACCACCGTCCCATCGACGAGACCTGCACCTGCTACGCCTGCACCGGCGACGCCAGCAACGGTGGCTTCAGCCGCGCCTATCTGCACCACCTGGACCGTTGCGGCGAAATGCTCGGCCCCATGCTGGCCACCATTCACAACCTGCACTACTACCTGAACCTGATGCGCGAAGTGCGCGAGGCGCTGGACGCCGACCGCTTCGAGGCATTCCGCCAGCAGTTCGCCACCGACCGCGCCCGCGGCGTCTGACGACCCGCCGCAGCCTGCCGACCCGGCCATCGCCCGGCCCTTGTGGCCACGGGCGATGCGCCTTCCACTGACCAACCACGGAAGCTCTCGCCCCATGGCGACCACCTCCCGGCGCCGCCGCGCCGCCGCACCGGCCGACGACGCGCCGCTGACGGCCGCGCTGGACGCGGCCCCTGTCCCCCTCTCCACCCCGGCTCCCGAGGCATCCGCCGAACCGGTGGCCCCCGCCGCCAAGCCTGCCCGCAAGCGCGCGGCGGCCCAGCCCCGCAAGACGGCGGCGGCCGCCGAGGCCGCGCCCGCCGAGGTCCCCGAGCCCGAGGCTCCGGCGCAGGCCGCGCCAGCCGCCCCGCGCGCGCCGGCCCGCAAGACCGCCAAGCGGCGCTCGGCTGCTGCCGAGGTCGTTGCGGCCCCGGCCGACGCGCAGATCGAGACCCCGGCCGCTGCGTCGGTGGCAGTGGTGCCAGCAGCGGCCGAACCGGAGGCGACCCAGGCGACCGAGACGCCGGCCCGCACATCCAGCCGCTCGCGCCGCCGCAGCCCGGCCGCCCCCACGCCCGAGGAGGTGACGGCGGTGACGGCGACCGAGGCTGAGGTGCCCGCCGCCGCCGAGCGCCCCGAGCCCGCGACGACCGATGCGCCGGTGGCCGCGCCTGTTGAGACGCCGCTGCCCATGCTGGAAGCCGCCGAGGCACTGCCGCCGGCATCCGCGGCCCAGTCCGAGCCCGAGGCCGGTGCCGAGCTGGCTGTGGTGGTCGAAGCCGCGCCGGCCCCCGCCCCGCAGCCGCCCACCCCCAGCCGGCTGAGCCTGACCGCCCGCCGCCTGCAGTGGGAGGCCGGCCGCGGCTGTCCCGAGACGCTGCGCCAGGCCGTCTCGCGCTGGCAAGACCGCGACGGTCGCCTCACCCTGAACGAGACCGAGGCCCTGGACGAGCTGGTGGCGGTGGCCGCCCGCTGCGGCCACCGGCTGATCGTGGACGAGGCCGTCTGGGCGCAGCTGGCGCTCAAGGGCGACCTGCGCCAGCGCATCGCCCACCTGGAAGCCTGCTTCCCGCAGGGCCTGGAAGCCGCCGAGTTCGAGGGCGCCGCCGCCGGCCCGCTGCCGGCCCGCCAGGCCCAGCGCGAGGCGGCCTTCTTCGCCGCCTGCGCCGGCGCCTGCCTGCTGGCCGACGCCGAGGGCCTGGAGCCCAAGCGCGAGCTGGCCCTGGCCT
>NZ_BADL01000123.1 GCF_000333615.1 Ideonella sp. B508-1
CCGCAGCCACCGGCGCGCAGGGGCAAGGTGCAGCTGATCGACGCCAGCGGCATGTGGCAGAAGATGCGCAAGAGCTTGGGCTCCAAGCGCAAGGAGCTGAGCGACGCCCACATCGACCACATCACCCAGCTGTTTGGCCGCTTTGAAGAAGCTGCGGACGACGAAGGCAAGCCCATCAGCCGCATCTTTGCCAACGAGGCCTTTGGCTACCGCACCATCACCGTGGAGCGCCCGCTGCGCGACGCCGAGGGCAAGGTGGTGTTGTTTGAAAAGGGCAAGCAAAAGGGCAGGCCCCAGCCGGATGCGGCCCTGCGCGACACCGAGAACGTACCCTTGACCGAAGACGTGGCTGCGTACTTCCAACGTGAGGTGCTGCCCCATGCGCCGGACGCCTGGATCGACCCGGACAAGACCAAGGTGGGTTACGAGATCCCGTTCAACCGGCACTTCTACGTCTTCAAGCCACCGCGCCCGCTGGCTGAGATCGATGCCGACCTGAAGCGCACCACCGACCGCATCCTGGACATGATCAAGGGGCTGTCGGCATGAGCTTTCCGAGGTATCCGGCGTACAAGGACAGTGGGGTGCCGTGGTTTGGAGAGGTACCAAAGCACTGGCACGTAGCGCCGTTGAAAGCGTTCATTGATCGCATCGAGTCGGGCGTCAGCGTGAACGCCACCGACACACCAGCCGAAAGCGAGCAGTTTGGGGTGCTCAAGACGAGCTGCGTCTATACAGGCCAATTCGATGCAGCCGAGAACAAGGCTGTCGTCAATGCCGAATACGACCGAGTCGCTTGCCCTGTCGTGGCCAACACATTGATTGTTAGCCGCATGAACACGCCGGACCTGGTTGGAGCTGCTGGCTTGACCAGGGCTGACCACCCGACGCTGTTTCTTCCGGATCGCCTGTGGCAAGTGTTCCCCAAAGGCATCAGGGCAGACTTCCTGTATTTCTGGACGCGCACGGCAAGCTATCGTGCACAAGTCGAGATGGCATGTGCGGGCACAAGTTCGAGCATGCAGAACTTAGGGCAAGACGACTTTCGGTCTTTTATGTTTGTGAGCCCGCCACCCGATGAGCAGGCCGGGATTGCTCATTTTCTCGACCGCGAAACCGCCAAGATTGACGCCCTGGTGACCGAGCAAGAACAGCTCATCACCCTGCTCAAGGAAAAGCGCCAGGCCGTCATCTCCCATGCCGTGACCAAGGGGCTGGGCCCGTCGGTGCCGATGAAGGATTCGGGCGTCGAGTGGTTGGGGGAGGTGCCGGCGCATTGGCAGGTGAACAGGCTTCAGCGTGTGGTCAAACCTGGTACCTCCGTTACCTACGGCATCGTTCAGGCGGGCCCCGATGTCGAGGATGGCGTTCCCTACATTAGGACTAGCGACATGTCGGGTGATGAGTTGCCGCTCGATGGATATCCAAAGACCTCGCCCGAGATCGACGCTTCATATGCGCGTTCGAGGGTTTCCGTTGGGGATCTGGTCATTGCGATTCGGGCGACAGTTGGGAAATGCCTTCCGGTGCCCAAACAGCTAGACGGTGCCAACTTGACTCAAGGCACGGCACGGATCGCGCCAGGTCCTGATACCGATCCCGGGTATCTGTTGGCTTTTCTCACCGGTAACGGTGCTCAGACATATTTTGATCGGATGGCCAAGGGGGCCACTTTCAGAGAGATCACGTTAGAGGTGCTCCGGAAGGCACCAGTCTTGATACCTCCTTTGGAGGAGCAAGATGAGATCGCGAGGTGGGTGACACGGCGGTCCGATCAGTTCTTGGCACTGATCCGTGAAGCAAAGCAAGCACAGAACTTGTTGCTTGAGCGTCGCTCCGCCCTCATCTCCGCCGCCGTCACCGGCCAGATTGATGTCCGCAACTTGGAAGCTTTCCATGCCGCTTGAGGAAGACGCCCAGGCTTTCCTGCGAAGCCTCGAATATTCCCTGGGCGAGGAGGATGAGCCCATCGAGCCCATGTTGGCCGCGCTGAGCCTGATGCTGCGGCAGGTGGCCGAGGTGGCGGAACGCTCAGTGGGGCAACCGAGGCGGGTGTTCGACGCAGCTCGGTACGCCTATGGCTTTGAGGCTGCGGATGCGTTGGCTTCACTGACAGGCATCGCCCGTCCTCCCTTGGAGGAGAGGTGCGCCAGAACGGACGAGGATGTGCTTTACAAGGCCTTGGGTGAGGTCTGCACCGCGTATGGCGGCCATGTAGGTGCCTGGAGGCAGGCGATGGGCTTTCTGTTCCGCGATCTGTGGGAGGCAGCCCATGGCCGGGAAGATCAGCGGCACATCGAATTGCTGTTGCACCAGACGTTGGGCATCGAGGCGGCGTTCAGCTGGTACCGCGTCTGCCGTATGGCCAAGTTGCCGCGTTGAAGGGGCCACCCGCAGTGCCATGCGCATGACTGAAGAAATTTTCAGTGCATCTCTGGTAACTGAAGATAATCCCCGGACGCTGAAGATTTTTCCACCCACGGGAGCGCAGAGGACATGAGTGCCGTCGGCTACGCCTGGATCCAGGATGCCCTGGGCGCCCCGGACTTTCTGGGGCCCCGCCGGGCGCGCTTGGCGCCGGTGCAGCGGGTGGAGCGCTTGCCCGAGGGGGCCTTGCTGGTGCCGCAGCGGCTGGCGCCTGGCCCCAGCTTGTTGCAACAGGCCTTGTTTGCCCTGAAGCACGAGGGGGTGGAACTGGGCCTGTTGGCGGTGGCCTTGCGCCACATCCCGCCCGAGGAGTTGGTGGTCTGGGTGCGCGCCACGCCCAACAGCATCTATGGGCGCAAGCTGGGTTGCCTGTGGGAGGGGCTGCACGGGCAGTGGCTGCCGGGCTTGCAGGACACAGGCGTTGCCGCAGCCTATGTGCCGATGTGGGACCCGGAGGCCTACGTGGTGGGCGAGGCGCGGCGGGACGCCCGCTGGCGCATCGAGTTCAACGGCCTGGGGGACTGGCAGTTCTGCCCAGTCGTGCGCAAGACGCCAGCGCTGATGGCGTGCTTGTCGCGGGACATTCTGGGGCGGGCCCAGGCGTTTGCGCAGACGTTGGGGGCGGCCATGCTGGAGCGCGCCCTGGCCTGGGCCTACCTGAGCGAGACGGAAGGCTCGTTCGCCATCGAAGGCGAGGCGCCCAGCCAGGACAAGGCCGCCCGCTTTGCGGCCCTGCTGCGCCAGGCCCATGAGCAGCAGCCCCTGAGCGAGGAACTGCTGGTGGCTTGGCAGAACGCCACGCTGACCAACCCCTACGACCTGGCCGTGCAGTTCCGCACCGAACAAAACCGCCTGCAGAACGAGGCCCGCGGCGCCGTGGGGGTGACCTATGTGCCGCCATGGCCGGACCTGGCCGTTGAGCTGATGCAGGGCTTGATGGCCCTGGCCAATCGGCGCCCTGCACAGGTGGATCCATTGGTCCATGCAGCCCTGGTGTCCTTCGCCTTTGTCTTCATTCACCCGTTCATGGATGGCAATGGGCGCCTGTCCCGGTTCCTCATCCATTACTGCCTGGGGCAATCAGGGCGCTTGCCGCCACAGTTCCTGTTGCCGGTGTCGGTGGCCATGAAGCGCCACGAGGCCGACTATCTGCGGGCGCTGACCGCGTTCAGCCGGCCTGCCCGGGACCTGTGCCAGGTGACCTGGGCGGGTGACGAGCATTACAGCTACGACTGGAAAGCCGATGCGGACCTGTGGTTCCGCACCTTGGATGTGACGGCCGGCGTGGAGTTCACGCTGGCCATGGCCGACGCGGCGCTGGACATCCATTTGCGGCAGGAAGTGGACTTCCTGGCCTTGTTCGACACGGTGAAGCGGTACATCGATGAGCGCTACGACCTGCGCGGCAGCGACCTGTCCGCCTTGATCGTCGCCATTCACCAGAACGGCGGTAACTTGTCGAACAATCGGCGCAAGCGCTATGCCGATCGGGTACCGCCGGAAGCGCTGGACGCGATTGAGCAGGCGGTGGCGCGGGCCATGCAGGGCGTGCCGCTCACCGACGACGAAGACTGAGCACAGACTACAACAAGCAGGGAGAGCAGGGTGGCATTGCATCGGGAAGTGGAGTTCGAGAACGACATCTGCCGCCACCTGGCCGCCCACGGGTGGCTGTACGCCGAAGGGGATGCCCAGGCCTATGACACGCCGCGGGCCTTGTTCCCGGCCGATGTGCTGGCCTGGGTGCAGGCCACCCAGCCTGATGCTTGGGATGCGCTGGCCAAGACCCATGGCACCAGCGCCGAGGTGATGTTGCTGGACCGGCTGCGCAAGCAACTGGATGACCGCGGCACGCTGGATGTGCTGCGGGTGGGCGTGGAGATGCTGGGCCTACGGGCGCCGCTGAAGATGGCCCAGTTCCGGCCCGCGCTGGCCATGAACCCGGACCTGCAGGCCCGCTATGCGGCCAACCGCTTGCGCGTGGTGCGGCAGGTGCGCACCAACCACGACGACATCATCGATCTGGTGCTGTTCCTCAACGGCATCCCGGTGGCCACGGCGGAGCTCAAGTCCGAGTTCACCCAGGGCATCAACGAGGCGGTGGACCAGTACCGCTACGAGCGCCAGCCCAAGCCCAAAGGCCGGGCCTTTGCCGAGCCGCTACTGGACTTTCCACGTGGGGCGCTGGTGCACTTCGCCGTCACCAACCGAACGGTGATGATGACAACCCGGCTGCAGGGGGCCGCCACGCAATTCCTGCCCTTCAACCAGGGTGACCATGGCGCGGCCGGTAACCCACCCAACGGCCAGGGCCACCGCACCCACTACCTGTGGGAGCAGGTGTGGCAGCGCGACAGCTGGCTGGAGATCCTCGCCCGCTACTTGGTGACCAAGCGGGACGAGAAGAAGCGCATGACCGGGCTGCTCTTTCCCCGCTACCACCAGCTGGATGCAACCCGTCAGCTGGTGCATGCCGTGCTGGCCGAGGGGGTAGGGGGCAAGTACTTGATCCAGCACAGCGCGGGCAGTGGCAAGACCAACTCCATTGCCTGGACCGCCCACTTTCTGGCGGACCTGCACGATGCGGCCAACGTCAAGCTGTTCAGCAGTGTGCTGGTGGTGAGCGACCGCACCGTGCTGGACACCCAGCTCCAAGAGGCCATCTTCGACTTCGAGCGCACGGCGGGCGTGGTGGCATCCATCCGCGGAGAGAGCCAGAGCAAGAGCAAGGAGCTGGTGGAGGCGCTGTCCGGTGGCAAGAAGATCGTGGTGTGCACGATCCAGACCTTCCCGAAGGCGCTGGAGGCCGCGCAGAGCCTGGCCGCCACACAAGGCCGGCGCTTTGCGGTCATTGCCGACGAAGCCCACAGCTCGCAGACGGGTGAGGCTGCCAGCAAGCTCAAGCAGGTGCTGAGCGCCCAGGAACAGGCCGAACTGGCGGACGGTGGCGAGGTGAGCACCGAGGACGTGATGAACGCGCGCATGGCGGCGCGGGGCAATGCGTCCATCACTTATGTGGCCTTCACCGCCACGCCCAAGGCCAAGACGCTGGAGCTGTTCGGTCGTCGGCCCCATCCGGATCGCCCTGCCGGGCCGGACAACCTGCCTCAGCCTTTCCACGTCTATTCCATGCGCCAGGCCATTGAGGAGGGCTTCATCCTCGATGTGCTGAAGAACTACACTTCCTACAAGCTGGCTTTCAAGCTGGCCCACAACGGCCAGGAATGGGATGACAAGGAGGTCGAGCGCAGCGAGGCGTTGAAAGGTCTGATGCGCTGGGTGCGCCTGCACCCCTACAACATTGCCCAGAAGGTGCAAGTGGTGGTGGAGCACTTTCTGGCCAATGTGCAGCCTTTGCTGAACGGGCATGCCAAGGCCATGGTGGTGGTGGGCAGCCGGGTGGAGGCGGTGCGCTGGAAGCTGGCCATCGACAGCTACGTCCAGTCCCAGCACTATGCCTTGGGCACGCTGGTGGCCTATTCCGGCGAAGTGAACGACCCCAGCGTGCTGCCGGAGCCGGTAACCGAGCTCAGCGCCAGCCTCAACCCGGAGCTGAAGGGCCGCGACATCCGAGAGGCCTTTGCCACCGAGGCATTCCAGATCCTGCTGGTGGCCAACAAGTTCCAGACGGGCTTTGACCAGCCCTTGCTCTGCGGCATGTACGTGGACAAGAAGTTGGCCGGCATCCAGGCAGTGCAGACCCTGTCGCGCCTGAACCGTGCTTACCACGGGCCCCACGGGTTGAAGGACACCACCTACATCCTGGACTTCGTGAACGAACCCCAGGAGGTTCTGGCGGCGTTCCAGACCTATTACGAGACCGCAGAGCTGGCGGGCGTGACCGACCCGAACCTGATCTTCGATCTGCGGGCGAAGCTGGACGCCAGCGGCCACTATGACGACTTCGAGGTGGAGCGAGTGGTCGCGGCCGAAATCAACCCGCGGGCCACTCAGGCCCAGTTGGTGGCGGCCATCGAGCCGGTGGCTGACCGCTTGCTCAAGCGCTTCAAGGCAGCGCAGGACGACAAGGATGCGCGGGACGCGCTGCTGCTGTTCAAGCGCGACCTGGGCACCTTCGTGCGGGTGTATGCCTTCCTGTCGCAGATGTTCGACTACGGTAATTCGGCCATCGAGAAGCGGGCCATCTTCTTCAAGCGCCTGCTGCCCTTGCTGGACTTTGGGCGCGAGCGCGAAGGGGTGGACCTGTCCAAGGTCACGCTGACCCACCATCGGCTGAAGGACCGCGGCCTGCAGCGCCTGGTGCTGGGCGAGGAAGAGCCGGATGCCCGAGACGAATACAAGCTGCAGCCCATGACGGCCCCGGGCACGGGGCAGATCCAGGACAAGGAGAAGATCCGCCTATCCGAGATCGTGCAGAAGGTGAACGACCTGTTCGACGGTGAACTGACCGACGACGACAAGCTGATCTACGTGAACAGCGTGCTCAAGGGCAAGCTGCTGGAATCGGACCTGTTGGTGCAGCAGGCGATGCACAACAGCAAGGAGCAGTTTGCCAATTCGCCCGATCTGGCCAGCGAGCTGATGAACGCCATCATCGATGCATTCGAGGCCCATGGCACCATGAGCCGCCAAGCCTTGGATTCGGACAAGGTGCGGCAAGGCCTCAAGCACATCCTGCTGGGGCCTGCCGAGCTGTACGAGGGCCTCCGGCAGAGAGGCAGCGCGGCAGGCTGACCGGCGGTCGAGCACCTGATCCTGCGGGTGCAAGCGGGGGCATGGCGCCCCCGCGCGTGGCGGGGGATTCATGCTCACTGTGCCTGTGCGACCAGGTTCGGATAGTTCTTCCAGAAGTCGATCACTTCGCGCAGCAGCCACCGGGTCTCCCGCTTCTTTTGGACGACAGGTTGCGGAGCGATCCCTTCCTTGACCTTTTGACTCCACCAGCTCTTGGACATCGCGCCGATGGCCGCGCAATCGGCGGCATCGATGCGACGAACTTCCGCGATGAGTTGTTCGCTGTGGTTGGTGGCGACTTGGTTGGCTTGGTTCTCGGTGTTCATCATCTTCATGGGCAATCAGCCCGGGGTTGTTTACGAACACCAAGGACTATTAAGCACAAAAAACGACCATCTGCGCCCGATTACCGAACTTCAAAACCGACGGTTCACCCCTCTCAAACCGCGCCCAGGATCGCTGTGTCGAGCAATTCCGCGGGCAACGGCGCCGCGATGTCGATGCCATGCTTCAACAAGTCCGCCCTGTGCCGGTACAAGGTGGCCCTGGACATGGTTTGACGGATGTTTTTGCCCGTCCGGAAGGCTTCATAGGTGCGGCGCAGGTGCTTCGGAAGTCCGGTAATCGCACTTGCACCGAAGCGCCGTCTACCCAGGATTTCGGATCGACTCCGCATTTCTTCGTACAGGCGTAAGCGGCCAGCTATCCCATCTTGAAGCAGGCGCTTGATCGGCCAACGATCCTGTCCACGATCAACCCATCCTGGACACGATGACTACGGACAAGAAGCGGATCCGCCGCAACCACACCCCGGAGCTGAAGGCGCAGATCATCGCCGAGTGCGAGGTCCCTGGCGCCTCGGTGGCGAAGGTCGCGATGGCCCACGGCATCAATGCCAACATCGTCCACGGCTGGCGTAAGCTGGCTCGCGAGCAAGGCGTAGCGCAGGTCGTAGGACCCGCCTTCGTGCCGCTGGCCATCCCGGCGTCAGCTGTCGTCGACAAAGAGATCCATGTCGAACTCCGGCGCGGCGCGCTCACGATGACGGTCGCCTGGCCCTCTTCGGCGGCGGCCGAGATGACGAGCTGGATGCGCGAGCTGCTGCGGTGATCCGCAT
>NZ_BADL01000122.1 GCF_000333615.1 Ideonella sp. B508-1
CGCGTCAGACGCTGATCTCGGCGATGCGGGCGTCCACCGTGTGCACGGCCTCGCCCAGCTCGGCCAGGGTCTGCTCGGCGGTCTGGATCAGCGCGGCACCGCTGGCCACCCGCTGCTCGGAGTCGACCGTCAGCGCGCGGATCTCCTTGGCCGCCTCGGCACTGCGCTGGGCCAGGGTGCGCACCTCGCCGGCCACGACGGCAAAGCCGCGGCCCTGCTCACCGGCCCGGGCGGCTTCCACCGCGGCGTTCAGCGCCAGGATGTTGGTCTGGAAGGCGATCGAGTCGATCAGGCTGGTGATCTCGGCGATGCGGCGGCTGGCATCGTTGATCTGGTCCATGGCCGTGCGGGTGTCCTGCATGACCTGCTGGCCACGGCGGGCGCGTTCCACCGCCTCGCGAGCCAGGCTGGCCGCCTCGCCGGCGGAGGCGGCGCTCTGGCCGGCCGACTCGGCCAGCTCGCGCAGGGTGGCGGCGCTGGACTGCAGGTGGGCGGCCTGTTCCTCGGTGCGTACCGACAGGTCGTGGTTGCCGCTGGCGATCTCGTCGGAGGCCAGGGCCACGCTGCGCGAGACCTCGCCCACTTCGCCGAAGGCGCCGCGCAGCTTGGCGGTGAAGCGGTTGAAGCCATCGCTGATCTCGCTGATCTCGTCCTGGCCATGCACCGGCAACTGCACCCGCAGGTCGGCATGGCCGCTGGCCAGGCCGTGGATGGTGTGGCTGAGCTGGCGCAGCGGGCCGGTGAGGGTGCGCACCAGCCAGGTCATGGCCACGGCGGCCAGCAGGCAAGCCAGCAGGGCAGCGCTGACGACCCAGCCCAGCAGCTGGCGTGCGGCCGCGGTGGCCACCTCCGGCGGGTAGGACACGACCACGCTCCAGGGCGTCACGCCCTCCAGCACGGTCACGGGGTTGAGCACATGCTCCCAGCCCTGGGCATCGGTGAACTGGTAGGGCCGACCCTGGTCGATGGCGGCCAGGGCCTCCGGCGGCAGGTCGGTGGCCTTCTTGGCCAGCATCTCGGTGTGGCGCGTGGCCACGTAGAGGCCGCCGTGGCTCAGCAGCGCCACATGGGCACCCGGCAGCGGCTGCATCTCGCCCACGCGCCGGCTCAGGTCGGCCAACGGCAGGTCGGAGCCGGCGGCGCCGACGAATTTGCCGTCGACCAGGATGGGGGCCACCATGGTGGTCATCAGCACGTCTTTGCCGGCCACCGGGTAGAGGTAGGGCTCGATCAGCGCCTCGCGCAGGGTGCGGCGCGGGATGTCGTACCAATCGTTGGCGCCGGCCTTCTCATAATCCAGCAGGGCTTCCACCGCGATCTGCCCGCTGCCGCGGTTCCAGTAGGCGATGTAGCGGCCGGTGTCGTCATAGGGCGGGCCGCTGTGGGCGAATTCGGCATCGCGCCCGTCCAGGGCGTTGGGCTCCCAGATCGAATAGCTGCCGATGAACTCCTTGTGCTCGGACAGCGTCTGGCGGGCCATCGCGTCCAGCTGCGGCCGGGTGGGCGCCAGCTTGGCAGCCTTCAGACCGGCCAGGCTGTCACGGAGGTTCTTCACGGCGGAGAAGCTGCGGCCGAGCTCGCCACCCACCTGGGCCGAAGCCTCGCGGGCGGCCAGTTCGGCCTGATGGGCGGTCTCCTCGCGGGCCGTCTTGGCGGCACGGGTGCCCACCACCGCGCTGGTGATACCCACGCACAGCACGCACAGGGCGGTGGCGGCGATGGACAGTTTGGCAGTCAGGCTCAGGGCATACAAAGGGCGGAGCATCGTAGGCATCGTGTCTGGACAGGCTGAATCGGGGTGTTCTCCACTATCGGACGCCCCTGTCCAGGCTGAAGGCAGGAAAAGCCGGTTCTTTGCCTGACCCCCTTGTCAGCGTTGCCTGTTTATGCGGGTCGTCAGGTAAACCTGCTTCATTGATGTCAAAAAGTGACGAACAGAAGCAATTACAAGCAATTTTCCACGCCCGGGGGGTTGTGAGACCGACACTGTGGCCCGCGCTGCCTCCGTGGCCTGTACTGCCCTGCCTCACACCATGAACGAGCCCTTGCCGATGGACGCCCTGACCCTGCGCGGTGGCGCAGAGCTGATCCGTCGCCTGGCCTGGCTGATGATCGTCGCGGCGGTGGCGCTGGAAGGCCTGCAGCTGTATTTCCTGCACCAGATCCGGCCCGGGGCGGTGCTGGGGGCGCTGTCCGGGGCTGGCATGCTGCTGCTGCTGCGCTGGGGCAAGCCGCGTTGGGCTGCCTGGCTCTTTCCCATGTCGCTGGTGGTGATCACGCCGCTGGTCGCCTTCCAGGTGGCCGGGGTGCGCAATGCGTCCTGGGCCCTGTTGCCCATGGCCACCATCCTGGCAGGCTGGATGCTGGGTCGGCGCCAGGCCTATCTCGTGGCGCTGCTGGGCCTGACCGGTCTGGCCGGGGTCTGGTGGCTGCGGATGCGGGGGGTGGAGGCCGAGCCGGCGGTGCCGGGTGTCTACGCCGTGCTCTACGGGATGATCGGCCTGATGGGGGCGGTGATGGGCACGTCCACCGCCAGCAGTTTCGACCGCCAGCTGGAGCGGGTGACGGCCCTGACCCAGGCCCTGCAGCGCAGCAACGAGCACCTGGAAGCCCGGGTGGTGGAACGCACGCGCGAACTCATGGCCACCAACGAGGCCCTGGCCCAGGCCAAGCAGGCCGCGGAAAGCGCGGCCCAGGCCAAGGCGGCCTTCCTGGCCAACATGAGCCACGAGATCCGCACGCCGCTTAATGCCATCCAGGGCCTCAGCCATCTGCTGCTGCAGACGGCGCTGGATGGCCGGCAGCGTGCGCACGTGGGGCAGCTGCACCAGGCCGGCAGCCACCTGCTGGCCATCGTCAACGACATCCTGGACCTGAGCAAGGCCGACGCCGGTCGCATGACGCTGGCCACTGAGCCCTTTGCACTGGACATGGTGCTCAGCCGCGTGCAGGCCCTCATCGGCGAGGCGGCGCAGCGCAAGCAGCTGCGCCTGAGCAGCCGGCTCGACCCCGCCGTGCCGACCTGGCTGATGGGCGACCCCTTGCGCCTGGGCCAGGTGTTGATCAACCTGGGCCACAACGCGGTGAAGTTCACCGACCAGGGCGAGGTGGCCCTGACCGTGCAGGCGCTGGAGCGCCAGCCCGACAGCGTGCTGCTGCGCTTTGCCGTGCGTGATTCGGGGGTGGGCATCGCCCCTGAAGACCAACCTCGCCTGTTCCAGGAGTTCGAGCAGCTGGACAACTCGTCCACCCGCCGCCACGGCGGCACGGGCCTGGGCCTGGCCATCTCTCGCCAGCTGGTGCGGCTGATGGGCGGCGAGATCGGGGTGGACAGCCAGCTCGGGCAAGGCGCGACCTTCTGGTTCACGGTGCGGTTGCCGGTGGCGATGGCGCCCGAGCATGACGCGCCCGCGCGTGCGCCGGCACCCCCGGCCCCCAGGCTGAGCGGCTTGCGGCTGCTGCTGGCGGAGGACCATCCGGTCAACCAGCTGGTGGCGGCCGAGCTGCTGCGGGCGCTGGGGGCCCAGGTGGACGTGGCCGAGGATGGCCGCCAGGCGGTGAGCATGGGCGGGCAGGGGGTCTACGACGCGGTGCTGATGGACCTGCAGATGCCTGGCCTGGATGGCGTGCAGGCCACCCAGGCCTTGCGTCGTGTGCATGGCGCGGCCCAACTCCCCATCATCGCGATGAGTGCCAGTGTGATGGCCGAAGACCGCCAGCGCTGCCTGGACGCGGGCATGAACGACTTCGTGGCCAAGCCCTTTGAACCCGAGGAGCTGTGCGCCGTGCTGCTGCGCTGGACCCGGGAACGCCGGACGGACGCCGGCCGCTCAGCGCTCGAAGGCCCGCGGACCGAGGCGCTGGACCACATGGTCCAGGAAGCTGGTGATGCGTGAGGACAGGGCGGTGTTGCGGTAATAGACCGCATGGATGGCCTGGCGGATGTCCAGGCTCTGCCGCACGAACAGCGGCACCAGCCGGCCGCTGCGGCGGTCCTCCAGGGTCATGAAGTCCGACAGGCAGACGATGCCCGCGCCCGCCAGGGCCAGCTGACGCAGCGTCTCGCCGCTGGGCGAGGCGATGGCCGGCGCGATGCGCAGCGGCGTGCCCTCGGGCGTGCGCAGCGGCCAGTCGTTCAGGCCCTCCGGCTGGGTGAAGCCCAGCAGGGTGTGGCCGGCCAGCTCCTGCAGGCGCCGGGGCGTGCCGCAGCGGGTCAGGTAGTCCGGGCTGGCCAGCACCCGGATGCGGCTGCTGCCCAGCGGCCGGGCGTGCAGGGTGGAGTCGCGCAGCGTGCCGATGCGAAAAGCCACATCGGTGCGGTGCTCGATCAGGTCGGTGATGCCTTCGTTGCTGTGCAGCTCCAGCGTGACCTGCGGGTGTGCGGCGCGGTAGCTGTCCACCAGCGGCACGATCACATGCAGCATGAAGGGCGTGGCCGCGTCCACCCGCAGCCGGCCGGCCGGTTGCTCGCGCCGGGCGGCCATCTGCTCCTCGGCCTCGTCCACGGCGGTCAGGATCTGTCGCGCCTGGGTCAGGAAGACCTCGCCTTCCTCGGTCAGCTCCAGGCGGCGGGTGGTCCGGCGCAGCAGGGTGGTGGCGAGCTTCTGTTCCAGCCGGCCCAGGCTGCGGCTGATGCCGGAGACGGTCTGCCCCAGCCGCTCGGCTGCGGCCGTGATGGAGCCGCCATCCACCACCGCCGCAAAGGCCTGGAGTTCATCGAGGGTGGTCTTCATTCTTGATTCCGCCGCAAGAGAGTTTCGTTGTCACACGGGTTTTTCGGCAAGTATCCCGTGGGCAGACTGCGTGCATTCCGTTTCCATCCCCAGGATGCCGCCATGCCCATTGCCTTGCTGGCGCTGACGCTCAGCGCCTTCGCCATCGGAACCACCGAGTTCGTCATCGTGGGGCTGATCCCCACCATCGCCGCCGACCTGCAGGTCAGCCTGCCCTCGGCCGGGTTGCTGGTCAGCCTCTACGCCCTGGGCGTGGCCGTGGGCGCGCCGGTGCTCACCGCGCTCACCGGCCGCGTGCCGCGCAAAGCCTTGCTGCTGGGCCTGATGGCCCTGTTCACGCTGGGCAATCTGGCGGCCTGGCAGGCGCCGGGTTATGCCACCCTGGTGCTGGCGCGGGTGCTCACCGGTCTGGCCCACGGGGTGTTCTTCTCCATCGGCTCCATCATCGCCACCAGCGTGGTGCCCAAGGACAAGGCCGCCCGTGCGATCGCCATCATGTTCACCGGCCTGACCGTGGCCCTGGTGACCGGCGTGCCGCTGGGCACCTTCATCGGCCAGCACTTCGGTTGGCGGCAGACCTTCCTGGCCGTGTCGGCGCTGGGTGTGCTGGCCTGCATCGGCAGCCTGCTGTTCGTGCCGCGCGACGTGCACCACAGCGCCCCGGCCACGCTGCGCCAGCAGCTGGCGGTGCTGGGCCAGCCGCGCCTGCTGCTGGTCTACGCGATGACGGCCATCGGCTACGGCGGCTCCTTCGTCGCCTTCACCTTTCTCGCGCCCATCCTGCAGCAGGTCAGCGGCTACTCGGCCAATGCGGTCAGCGCGGTGATGCTGGTGTACGGTGTCTCGGTGGCGGCGGGCAATCTGTGGGGGGGCCGTCTGGCCGACCGGCGCGGGCCGGTGGCGGCCCTGGTCCTCATCTTCGCGCTGCTGGCGCTGGTGCTGCTCGTGCTGCAGTTCACCGCGCCGCACCCGGTGGCGGTGCTGCTGACCGTGCTGGCCTGGGGCGCGGTGGCCTTCGGCAATGTGCCGGGCCTGCAGGTCTATGTGGTGCAGCAGGCCCAGCGCTTTGCGCCGCAGGCGGTGGACGTGGCCTCGGGCCTGAACATCGCCGCCTTCAACCTGGGCATTGCCGGTGGCGCCTGGCTGGGCGGTCACATCGTGGCCGGCTGGGGGCTGATGCACACGCCCTGGATCGGCGCGGTGGTGGTGTCGGGGGCCGTGGGCCTGACGGCCTGGAGCGGGCGGCTGGACCGGCGTCTGCCGGCTCCGGCCGGGCGGCGGGAGGGCTCGACTAGGGCGGTAGCGCCGCGCTGAGGAGATCTGTGACTTGAAGCATTGGGTTGCACCGCGCCGGAAGCAACGGATTGCACTTCGAACCTCATCGCTCCAGATTTCGGGGCTTCGATGACAGCACTTTCAGATCGGAAGGAACCGTCCGATTGCACAAAGTCGATCTACGTCGCTAAGCCTTGCACTTTGTCAGGATTCAACTTTCCGGCCGCGTAGCACGGCTGTTCACCTTGGCTCGTGCCGCGAGGAAGGAAACTGGGAGCGGTCGGGGAACCGGATCCGCAGCGTTCGCCGAGATTTCGCATATCCAGAGTGAGCTTGCGGTAGCCGTAAATGCCCCCGTACTCCAGCCATGCCTGCTTGAGCAGCCCTGACAGCCGTACGTCGTCCATGGCGCGCGGTGACTGTGGTTCAGCCTTTCAGGCGTAATACCCGCTCGGATTCACCAGAAGGACCTTGCACATGCGCCGGACGGTGAATTCCTTCTCGTGCCGTCGAATGAACGCCTACCTCACCCGGACTGCTTGGCAAAGTACGCTGCGGCTTTTTTAGGATGTCGCGCTCTTCGGTCACGCGCCTGAGTTCGGCCTTCAAACGCCGCAGCTCCTCGGTCTGAGAGGCCTGGGCTTGGCGATCGCCAGCAGGCGCGCGGTAGACCTTGATCCACTTGTATAGGCTGTGCTGGCTCGCCGAGCCGCGCCGACACCTCGGCCACCTTGTGGCCACGTTCGGTGATCTGCTTGACCGCCTCGATCTTGAATTCTTCGGGGAAACGTTGGGGCTTCGTCACGGCACCTCCTATTGGGCCTCAGTTTGAGGCTCGAAGGTGTCTACAGAATCCGGGGTGATTCAGGTCAGCGTCCGCATCAACCTGCATGGAAGTTGTCTTGCTGATCACGCCAGCATCGCCAAGTTGCCCTCTATGAAAGCTCTCTTGAAATCGTCGTCCGCCAGGCTGATCTTCTGAATCGACACTGTTATCCCTTCGTCACGTGCAGCTTGCCCGCTTGCTTTTGCCTAGCGATCCAGCCGTTCAAGGCTTCGAACGCAACGAAAGCAGCGACCGCTCCCAGAGTTCCGGAAGCGGATTCTTTGCATTGGCATTGCGCACGAACGTGCCCCAGTGCAGGGGCATCTGCGCAGCCTTTTCGTGCTCGCGCAGTTGGATCGCAAAGCCGTAGTCTTCGCGCAGCGTCATTTGAAGGGCGGCAGAGACATGGGGCATGGACTTCGAATCTTCGCGCTTCTTGAACACACCGACCGGAACCTCCGCTCCGCCGGGCTTGAGGAAAGTTTCCCTTGTGGAAGGCACTAAGTTGTATTGCTTCCCAGCGTCGTCCAGTTTCCACTGAGACGGCCCAAGACCGAGAGTCGCGTGCTCCAACAGGCTGCTGCGGCCATTGATGCCTCCTCCGGCATCGTGACTCACCCCGATCAATAGAAGTCGG
>NZ_BADL01000121.1 GCF_000333615.1 Ideonella sp. B508-1
GCCGTCCACCGCGTCCACCATGCCCTCGGCCTGCCAGCCGGGCAGCCAGTCGCACAGGGCCTCGATGTAGTCGTCGGCCCGACCGGCGAACTCGGGTGGCAGGGCGTGGGCGCCCAGTGCGGTGGTGCGCACCGTCATCGGCAGGTGCTCGGCCACGGCGCGCGCCACCCGCAGGCAGCGCGCCTCGTCGGCCTGGCTGAGGCCGTAGCCGGATTTGATCTCCACCGTGGTCACGCCTTCGCGCAGCAGCACCCGGGCGCGGGCCAGCGTGGCGTCCAGCAGGGCCGTGTCGCTGGCGTCGCGGGTGGCCTGCACCGTGGAGCGGATGCCGCCGCCGGCACGGGCGATCTCCTCGTAGCTGGCGCCCTGCAGGCGCAGCTCGAATTCGCGTGCCCGGTTGCCGCCATAGACCAGGTGGGTGTGGCAGTCGATCAGGCCGGGGGTGACGACGCCGCCGCCCCAGTCGTGCTCGGCATCCACCGCCAGGCCGGCTGGCAGTTCGCGGGCCGGGCCGACCCAGGCGATGCGCTCGCCTTCGGTGACGAGGGCGCCGTCGGGGATCCAGCCCCAGGGGCTGTCGGGGCTCAGGGTGGCCAGATGGGCGCCGCGCCAGAGGCTGCGGTTGGGGCGGCGCACCGCGGGGGTGTTCATGGCGTGTCCTCCAGGGTGAGCCACCAGGCGCGGGCCGGCGGGTCGATCTGCCAGGCGCCGGGCGAGTCGTCGCTCCAGGCCAGGGTGTGCGGGGGCAGGGCCAGGGCCTGGGCGCCGGCCCGCAGTGTGGTGGCCTCGGTGGTGTAGAGGCCGCGCCAGCCGGTGCCGGCCTGCCAGGGCTGTGCGGCAGGCCACAGCCGGCCGCGGCCGCCGGTCACCATCAGGTTCAGGTCGCGGGTGGGGCCGGCCAGCAGGGTGCAGTCCGGGGCCAGGGCGCCGTCGAAGGCGTGGGGCGGGCTGTCCGGCGTGAGCTTCACGCCCCCCAGCCGCACGCCCGTGCCGCTGAGCACCTGGAAGCTGCGGTGCACGCCGGGAAAGGGCGAGAAGGGGCCGTCGCGTTCGATGTCGGCCACGCTGACCCGCAGCCGCCAGCCGCCGGGCGCGGGCCAGGCCAGCAGCTCTCGGGTGCGGCCGCCGCCGTTGCGCCAGGGCTGCTCGGGCGCCTCGGCCCAGCGGACGGTGTGCAGGCTCATGGTGCGAACTCCCCGGCGAGCTGGTAGCGCCGGCCTGGGTAGACCAGCCGGCCCAGGGTGATGGCGTGCTCGCGGCTGAAGGTGCGGCGCACCACCACCAGGCAGGGCTCGTCCTCGGCGATGCCCAGCAGCCGGGCCTCCTGCGCGGTGGGGCGGGCGGCCTCGATGGCGTACTGTGCCCGCCACAGCGCGGTGGCCTCGAACAGGTACTGGGTGGGGGTGCGGCGCGTGAAGTCTTGCGCCAGGTAGTCCGGCGCGGCGGCGGGGTTCACGTAGCGGTCTTCGCACTGCAGGGCCACGCCGTTGTCGCGGTGCACGATCAGGGTGTGGAAGACGGTGGCGCCCTCGGCCACGCCCAGCTGGGCGGCCAGTGCGGCGCTGGCGGGCTCGGCCTGTTGCAGCACCACCTGGCTGTCGTGGCGGTGGCCGCGGGCGGCGATCTCCTCGTGCACGTCGTGCAGGGTCAGCGTGGCCGAGACCTTGTTGAGCGCCGCGGCGAAGGTGCCCACGCCCTGCACCCGATCGACAAAGCCCTCGGCCTGCAGCTCCTTGAGGGCGCGGTTGACCGTCATGCGGCTGACGCCGAACTGGGCGACCAGCTCGGCCTCGGAGGGCATCTGCGCGCCCGGGGCCCAGTCGCCGGCGGCGAGCCGGTCCTTCAGGTGTTGCTTGACCCGGGCGTAGGGCGCCAGGGCGGCGGAGGTGTGCGTGACCATGGTGGGGTGGATGCTACTTGCATGAGCTTGTCTAGACAAGTAGCATCCGCCCCATTCGCTGTCTGGCCGCCTTGCTTGGCCACCCTGTCTGGAGACTGCCATGTCCACTGTCCACACCCCTGCCGGGCCCCGCCCGGTGAAGGCCCCCACCGGTGCCACGCTGCACTGCAAGAACTGGCTGATCGAGGCCGCCTACCGGATGATCCAGAACAACCTGGATCCGGCCGTGGCCGAAAACCCCGACGCGCTGGTGGTCTATGGCGGCATCGGCAAGGCCGCGCGCAACTGGGACTGCTTCGAGCAGATCCTGGCCAGCCTGCGCACCCTGGGCGAGGACGAGACCCTGCTGGTGCAGAGCGGCAAGCCGGTGGGCGTGTTCCGCACCCATGCCGACGCGCCGCGGGTGCTCATCGCCAACTCCAACCTGGTGCCGCACTGGGCCACCTGGGAGCACTTCAACGCGCTGGACCGCCAGGGCCTGATGATGTACGGCCAGATGACGGCCGGCAGCTGGATCTACATCGGCACCCAGGGCATCGTGCAGGGCACTTATGAAACCTTTGCCGAAGCAGGCCGTCAACACTACGGCGGCTCGCTGGAAGGGCGCTGGGTGCTGACCGCCGGCCTGGGCGGCATGGGTGGCGCGCAGCCGCTGGCCGCCACCTTCGCCGGTGCCTGCTCGCTCAACATCGAGTGCCAGCAGTCGCGCATCGACTTCCGCCTGAAGACCCGCTACGTGGACGAGCAGGCCACCGACCTGGACGACGCGCTGGCCCGCATCGCCCGCTACACCGCCGAGAAGAAGGCCATCTCGATCGCCCTGATGGGCAATGCTGCCGAGATCCTGCCGGCGCTGGTGCGCCGGGTGAAGGAAGGCCGTGCGCCGCGGCCGGACATCGTGACCGACCAGACCTCGGCCCACGACCTGATCAACGGCTACCTGCCCGCCGGCTGGACGGTGGAACAGTGGAAGGCCGCCGCCGCCGACCCGGCCCAGCACGCCGACCTGAAGGCCGCCGCGGCCCGCGGCTGCGCGGTGCATGTGCAGGCCATGCTGGACTTCCAGGCCCTGGGCATCCCGACCGTGGATTACGGCAACAACATCCGCCAGGTGGCCTTCGACCAGGGCGTGAAGAACGCCTTCGACTTCCCCGGCTTCGTGCCTGCCTATGTGCGGCCGCAGTTCTGCGAAGGCCGCGGCCCCTTCCGCTGGGTGGCCCTGTCGGGTGACCCGGAGGACATCCGCAAGACCGACGCCAAGATCAAGCAACTCTTCCCCGAAGAGACCCGGGTGCACCGCTGGCTGGACATGGCGGCCGAGCGCATCGCCTTCCAGGGCCTGCCGGCGCGCATCTGCTGGCTGGGCCTGGGCCAACGCCACCTCGCCGGCCTGGCCTTCAACGAGATGGTGAAGAACGGCGAACTGAAGGGCCCGATCGTGATTGGCCGCGACCACCTGGACTGCGGTTCGGTGGCCAGCCCCAACCGCGAGACCGAGGCCATGCAGGACGGCTCGGACGCCGTGTCCGACTGGCCGCTGCTCAACGCCTTGCTCAACACGGCGGGCGGCGCCACCTGGGTCAGCCTGCACCACGGCGGTGGCGTGGGCATGGGCTTCTCCCAGCACAGTGGCGTGGTCATCGTGGCCGATGGCACGGACGCGGCGGCCCAGCGCCTGGCGCGCGTGCTGTGGAACGACCCGGCCACCGGCGTGATGCGCCATGCCGACGCGGGCTACGACATCGCCCAGCGCTGCGCCCGCGAACAGGGCCTGAACCTGCCGATGCTGAACAAGGATTGAACCCATGACCGACCTGACCCTGACCCCCGGCGCGCTGACGCTGGACCAACTGCTGGCGGTGCACGCCGGCGGCACCCGCCTGGTGCTGGACGCCGCCGCGCGCCCGGCCATCCGCGCCAGCGCCGCGGTGGTGCAGGCCGCTGCGGCCGGCGATGCGCCGGTCTACGGCGTGAACACCGGCTTCGGCAAGCTGGCCAACCAGCGCATCAGTGCGGCCGACCTGGCCACGCTGCAGCTCAACCTGATCCGCTCGCACTCGGTGGGTGTGGGCGAGCCGCTGGCCCCGGCCGTGGTGCGGCTGATGCTGGCCACCAAGGCCGCCAGCCTGGCGCGCGCCCACTCCGGCGTGCGCGAGGTGGTCATCGACACCCTGCTGGCCGTGTTCAACGCCGGCCTGGTGCCGCTGGTGCCCAGCCAGGGCTCGGTGGGCGCCTCGGGTGACCTGGCGCCGCTGTCGCACATGACGCTGGCCCTGCTGGGCGAGGGCGAGTTCCTGGTGGACGGGCAGCGCCGCCCTGCGGCGGCCGTGCTGGCCGAGGCCGGCATCGCCCCGCTGGTGCTGCAGGCCAAGGAAGGCCTGGCGCTGATCAACGGCACCCAGACCTCCACCGCGCTGGCCTTGCACGGCTTCTTCAGCTTCGAGCCGGTGCTGGAATCGGCCCTGGTGATCGGCGCGCTGACGGTGGACGCCGCCCGCGGCAGCGACGGCCCCTTCGACCCGCGCATCCACGCGCTGCGCGGCCAGCCCGGCCAGATCGACGTGGCCCAGTACTACCGCAGCCTGCTGGCCGGCAGCGCCATCCGCCAGTCCCACACCGAGGGCGACGACCGGGTGCAGGACCCGTACTGCCTGCGCTGCCAGCCCCAGGTGGTGGGCGCCTGCCTGGACCAGCTGCGCCATGCGGCCCTGGTGCTGGTGCGCGAAGCCAATGCCGTCACCGACAACCCGCTGGTGTTCTTCGAGGACGGCGCCATGATCTCCGGCGGCAACTTCCACGCCGAGCCGGTGGCCCTGGCGGCCGATGCGATGGCGGTGGCCATGGCCGAGGTGGGGGCGATCGCCGAGCGCCGCATCGCCATGCTGATCGACGCCAGCGTCTCGCGCCTGCCGCCCTTCCTGACCAGCAACGCCGGCCTGAACAGCGGCTTCATGATCGCCCACGTCACGGCCGCCGCCCTGGCCAGCGAGAACAAGTCTCTGGCCCACCCCGCCAGCGTGGACAGCCTGCCCACCAGCGCCAACCAGGAGGACCATGTCTCGATGGCCACCTTCGCGGCGCGCCGCCTGCAGCCCATGATCGCCAACGTGGCGCACATCCTGGGCGTGGAGTGGCTGGCCGCGGCACAGGGCATCGAATTCCTGCGCCCGCTGGCCAGTTCGTCGGCACTGGAAGAGGCCCATGCCTTGCT
>NZ_BADL01000120.1 GCF_000333615.1 Ideonella sp. B508-1
GTCCGGCCGGCCTCCAGCAGTTCCTCCCGTCCTGCCAGCGCTTGGGGTGGCGCGAGCCGGGCGCGTTGCTGTGGGCCAGCTCGTCCAGCAGCAGCAGGGCGTCGGGGTGCTCGCGGCCGAAGGCCAGCGCGCCGTCCAGGTCGAACTCGGCCAGCACCCGCCCGCGGTGGGGCACCTGGCGCAGGGGCAGACGGGGCAGGCCCTGGGCCAGGGCCTCGGTCTCGGCGCGGCCATGGGTTTCGACCACGCCGACGGCCAGCGGCGTGCCGCCGGCCCGGGCCGCCTGGGCGGCCACCAGCATGGCGCAGGTCTTGCCCACGCCCGCGCTGGCGCCGAAGAAGATCTTCAGCCGGCCGCGCCGGGCCTGGGCTTCGTCGGCCTGGACCTGGCGCAGCAGGGCGTCGGGGTCGGGCCGGGTGTCGTCCGTCATCGCAGGGTCAGGTCTGGGGTCGGGCGGGTGTGGGGGCGGTGGTGGGATAGCGCGCGTCCAGGTCCAGGTTGAGCTGCAGCACGTTCACCCGCGGCTCGCCCAGGAACCCCAGCAGTATCCCCTCGGTGTGGCGGGCCACCAAGTCCTGCAGGGCGGCCACGGGCACGCCGCGCAGGCGGGCGATGCGGGGCAGCTGGTACTGCGCCGCGGCCACGCTGATGTGCGGGTCCAGCCCGCTGGCCGAGGCGGTCACCAGGTCGATGGGCACCGGGGCGGTCTGGCTGGGGTCGGCCGCGTGCAGGGCCTGGATGCGGTCTTTCACCGCGGCCACCAGGGCCGGGTTGCTGGGGCCCAGGTTGGAGCCGCCGGAGTTGGCCGCGTTGTCGGGCATGGGGGTGGTGGCCGACGGCCGGCCCCAGAAGTGCGTCGGGTCGCTGAAGGACTGGCCGATCAGACTGGAGCCGACGGCCTTGCCGTCGCGCCACACCAGGCTGCCGTTGGCCGGGTCGGCCAGGGTGGCCTGGGCCACGCCGGTGACGGCCAGCGGGTAGGCCAGACCGGTGATGAGCGAGAGGGCGGCGAACAGCACGAGGGCCGGGCGCCACAGGCCTTCGGTCGGGGCGGTGGTGGCGGCGGCGCGGGGGGAAGCGAGGGTGTCCATGGAAGACTCCTTGGAAAGTGTGTTCAGGCCAGGCCCAGGCCGGCGATCAGCAGGTCGATGGCCTTGATGCCGATGAAGGGCACGATGACGCCGCCCAGGCCGTAGATCAGCAGGTTGCGGCGCAGCAGCAGGGCCGCGCCCACCGCGCGGTAGGGCACGCCCTTCAAGGCCAGCGGGATCAGCGCGACGATGATCAGCGCGTTGAAGATCACCGCCGAGAGGATGGCCGAGGCCGGGCTGGCCAGGTGCATCACGTTGAGGGCGCCCAGTGCCGGGTAGGTGCTGACGAAGGCCGCCGGGATGATGGCGAAGTACTTGGCCACGTCGTTGGCGATGCTGAAGGTGGTCAGCGAGCCGCGGGTCATCAGCATCTGCTTGCCGGTCTCGACGATCTCGATCAGCTTGGTGGGGTTGCTGTCCAGGTCCACCATGTTGCCGGCTTCCTTGGCGGCCTGGGTGCCGGTGTTCATGGCCACGGCCACGTCGGCCTGGGCCAGCGCGGGGGCGTCGTTGGTGCCGTCGCCGGTCATGGCCACCAGGCGGCCGGCGGCCTGGTGTTCGCGGATCAGGGCCAGCTTGGCCTCGGGCGTGGCCTCGGCCAGGAAGTCGTCCACCCCGGCTTCGGCGGCGATGGCGGCGGCGGTGAGCCGGTTGTCGCCGGTCACCATCACCGTCTGGATGCCCATGCGGCGCAGCTCGGCAAAGCGCTCGCGGATGCCGCCCTTGACGATGTCCTTGAGCTCCACCACGCCCAGGGCGCGGCGGCCATCGGCCACCACCAGCGGCGTGCTGCCGCGGCGGGCGATGTCCTCCACGCTGGCCTGCAGCGCGGCGGGCCAGTCGCCGTCCAGCGCCTCCACATGGCGGCGCACCGCGTCGGCCGCGCCCTTGCGCAGCTGGCGCAGGCCGCCGCCGGGCTGCGGCAGGTCGGCCCCGCTCATGCGGCTCTGGGCGGTGAAGGGCACGAACTCGGCCTGCAGGCTGCCCAGCTCACGCTCGCGCAGCTGGAAGCGCTGCTTGGCCAGCACCACGATGCTGCGGCCCTCGGGCGTCTCGTCGGCCAGCGAGGCCAGCTGAGCCGCGTCGGCCAGCGTCTGCTCGCTCACGCCCGGCGCCGGCACGAAGGCCGTGGCCTGGCGGTTGCCCAGGGTGATGGTGCCGGTCTTGTCCAGCAGCAGCACGTCCACGTCGCCCGCGGCCTCCACCGCCCGGCCGGAGGTGGCGATGACGTTGGCCTGCATCATGCGGCTCATGCCCGCCACGCCGATGGCCGAGAGCAGGCCGGCGATGGTGGTGGGGATCAGGCAGACCAGCAGGGCCACCAGCACCACCAGGCCCACCGGCTGGCCGGCGCCCGAGGCCTGCACGCTGAAGACGGAGTAGGGCAGCAGCGTGGCCACCACGCCCAGGAAGACGATGGTCAGCGCCACCAGCAGGATGGTCAGCGCGATCTCGTTGGGTGTCTTCTGCCGCTTGGCGTTCTCCACCATCGCGATCATGCGGTCGACGAAGGTCTCGCCCGGGTTGACCGTGACGCGCACCACGATCCAGTCCGACAGCACGCGGGTGCCGCCGGTGACCGAGCTGAAGTCGCCGCCCGATTCGCGGATGACCGGGGCCGACTCGCCGGTGATGGCGCTCTCGTCCACCGAGGCCACACCGTCCACCACCTCGCCATCGGCCGGCACCACGTCGCCGGCCTCGATCAGCACATGCTCCTCCTTGCGCAGCGCGTCGGCCTCCAGCGGGTGCCATTGCAGCTGTTCACGCGGCAGGCCGCGCTGGTAGTGGGTCAGGCGCTTGGCCCAGGTCTGGCGCTTGAGGCCGCGCAGGCTGGCCGCCTGGGCCTTGCTGCGGCCCTCGGCCAGGGCCTCGGCGAAGTTGGCGAACAGCACGGTGAACCACAGCCACAGCGCCACGCCGAGGGTGAACAGGCTGGGCTGGGCGATGGCCAGGGCCGTGGTGAAGGCGCTGCCCACGTAGACGACGAACATCACCGGGTTGCGCCATTGCACCCGCGGGCTGAGCTTGCGCAGCGCGTCCAGCAGGGCCGGGCGCAGCAGCACGGGGTCGAAGAGTTTCAGGGTTTGGCGTGTCATGTTGGGCCTCCTTCAATGCGCCCACAGGCTCAGGTGTTCCGCCACCGGGCCCAGGGCCAGGGCGGGCACGTAGTTCAGCAGGCCCACCAGCAGCACCGCGCCGATGAGCAGCACGATGAACAGCGGGCCATGGGTGGGCAGGGTGCCCTCGGTGGCGGCCAGGCGCTTCTTGGCGGCCAGCGAGCCGGCGATGGCCAGCACCGGCACGATGACGCCGAAGCGGCCCAGCGCCATGGCCACCGCCAGGCTCAGGTTGTAGAAGAGCGTGTTGACCGACAGCCCGGCAAAGGCGCTGCCGTTGTTGTTGGCCGCCGAGCTGAAGGCGTAGAGCACCTCCGAGAAGCCATGCGCGCCCGGGTTGGCCAGGCCGGCGCGGCCGGCCTCGGTCAGCACCGCCAGCGCCGTGCCGCCCAGCACCAGCAGCGGGGTGACGAGGATGGCGATGGCGACCATCTTCATCTCGAAGGTCTCGATCTTCTTGCCCAGGTATTCGGGCGTGCGGCCGATCATCAGCCCGGCGATGAACACCGACAGGATGGCGAAGACCAGCATGCCGTACAGGCCCGAGCCCACGCCGCCGAACACCACCTCGCCCAGCTGCATCAGCACCAGGGGCACGGCGCCCCCCAGCGGGGTGAAGGAATCGTGCATGGCGTTGACCGCGCCGCAGGACGCCGCGGTGGTGATGGTGGCGAACAGCGCGGAGGCGTTGATGCCGAAGCGCACCTCCTTGCCTTCCATGTTGCCGCCGCTCTGCAGCGCGCTGGCGCTCGGGTCGGTCCCCAGCGCGCTCAGCAGCGGGTTGCCCTGCTGCTCGGCCACGGTGGCCAGCACGGCCATGACCACGAACATCGCCGTCATTGCGCCCAGCAGCGCCCAGCCCTGGCGGGCGTCGCCCACCATGCGGCCGAAGACGAAGCACAGCGCCGCCGGGATCAGGAAGATGCTGAGCATCTGCAGGAAGTTGGACAGCGGCGTCGGGTTCTCATAGGGGTGGGCCGAGTTGGCGTTGAAGAAGCCGCCACCATTGGTGCCCAGCATCTTGATGGCCAGCTGCGAGGCCACCGGGCCCATGGCCAGGGTCTGGTGCGCGTCCTGCTTGTCGTCCAGCACCGGCTGGCCCTGGGCGTCCTTCAGAGGCTGGCCGTCGGGGCCCAGGCGGGGCTCCTGCCAGTGCACGGTCTCCACCGTCTGCACGGTGGTGTAGGGGCTGAAGTTCTGGATCACCCCCTGGCCCACCAGCACCAGCGCGAACACGAAGGACAGCGGCAGCAGCACCCACAGCGTGGCGCGGCTCAGGTCGGCCCAGACGTTGCCGATGGCCTGGGCCGAGTGGCGTGCGAAGCCGCGCACCAGCGCCACCACCACGGCGATGCCGGTGGCCGCCGAGAGGAAGTTCTGCACCGTCAGTGCCAGCATCTGGGTCAGGTAGCTCAGGCTGCTTTCGCCGCCGTAGGCCTGCCAGTCGGTGTTGGTGACGAAGCTGACGGCGGTGTTGAAGGCCAGGTCCGGCGCCACCGCGGGCATTTGCTGCGGGTTGAAGGGCAGGGCGGCCTGCCAGCGCTGCAGCAGGTACACCGCCAGCACGCCCAGGCCATTGAACAGGAGCAGGCCCAGGGTGTAGCGCTTCCAGCCGGCCTCTTCCTGTGGCCGCACACCGGCCAGGCGGAACAGCGGCGCCTCCAGCCGGTTCAGCCAAGCCAGGCGGCCGGCCATCACCGCGTCGATCCAGCGCGCCAGCGGCCAGGCCAGCGCGCCCAGCACCGCCAGAAAGACGGCCAGTTGCAGCCAGGCAGCGGTGCTCATGAGAAATCCTCCGGCCGCAGCAGCGCGGCAACCAGGTAGATCAGCAGGCCGACCGCCAGTGCGGCGGCGGTCCATTCAAAGACGGGCATGACAACCTCCATGTCGATGAAGGTCATGCTAGGAAGCGGGCCATCAAGCCGTGGACAAGAATCGGCGCTGGCGCATCAAGAAAGCATCAAGACCGCTCGGCTGCCTGTCACAAACCACCGGGCTGGTTCGTCTGACCTGCCATGGATACCCACACCGCCTTGTTCGACCGCCTGCGGCCCCGGCTGCAGGGCATCGCCTACCGCATGCTGGGCAGCGTGGCCGACGCCGAGGAACTGGTGCAGGACGTCTGGCTGCGCTGGCATGCAGCCGACCGCGCCACGCTGGATCAGCCCGAGGCCTGGCTGGTGACCGTGACCACCCGCCTGGCCATCGACCGGCTGCGCAGCGCCCAGGCCCAGCGGGCGCATTACGTCGGCTTCTGGCTGCCCGAGCCCTGGCTGGACGACGAGGAACTCCGGCCCGCCGCCCATGTGGAGCTGCCCGCCACGCCCGAGGCCCTGCTGGAGCGGGCCGACGACATCTCCATGGCCTTTCTGGCCCTGCTGGAGCGCCTGGGCCCCGAGGCGCGGGCGGCCTTTCTGCTGCGAGAGGTCTTCGACGCCGACTACGCCGAGGTGGCCCGGGCCCTGGGCAAGAGCGAGGCGGCCTGCCGCCAGATCGTCTCGCGCGCCAAGGCCCAGCTGAAGGCCGAACGACCGCGCCAGAGCGTGAGCCCCGAACAGCATCACCGTCTGCTGGCCGGCTTTGCCGAGGCCGCGCGCGAGGGCGACTTTGCCCGCCTGCAGGCCCTGCTGGCCGAGGACGCCGAACTCATCAGCGATGGCGGCGGCGTGGTGGCCAGCTTCGGCAAGGTGCTGGCCGGCGGGCGGCGCATCGCCCAGCTCTACCACGCGGTGTGGCGGCGCAGCGAACGCGACCACACCGAGCAGCGCATCGAGCTGGTGCGCCTGAACGGCCAGTGGGGCCTGCTGCGCTTCATCGGTGGCCAGCTGGAATCGGCCCAGGGCCTGGAGACGGACGGCCAGCGCATCACCCGCATCCACACCCAGCGCAACCCCGAGAAGCTGCGCCACATCGCCCGGGCCTGGGCCGAGGCGGCTCAGCGGCGCGGCGGCCGGTAGTCGCCCGGCGTCATGGCGTGGTGGGCCTTGAAGCTGCGCTGCAGATGGGCCTGGTCGGCAAAACCCATGGCCTGGGCGGTGTCGGCCAGCGCGCTGCCCTGGGCCAGCAGGCGCCGCGCGCCGTTGAGGCGCTGGTTCTGCAGGTAGCTGCCCGGGGTCAGGCCGAACACCGCCTGGAAGCGGCGGATGAAGCGCGGCGCGCTCATGCCGCAGGCCTGGGCCAGGGCCTGCACCGTCAGGCGCTGGCCGGTGTCGTGCTGCATGGCGGCGATGGCGGGTTGCAGCTCGTCCGGCACGGGTGCGGCGTCCTGCGGCGGGCCCGCCACCACGCGGTCGGCCAGCCAGCGCGGCAGCGCCTCGGCCAGGGCCTGCGCGGAGGCGGCGTGGGTGATGGGTTGGCACAGCCGGTCCACCACGGCGCTCACCGCAGGGTCGTCCACCGCGCGGGAGGCGAAGTGCAGACCCTGCGGCGCCTGAGCCAGCCCCCACACCCCAGCCACCGCGGCGTGCAGCCAGGCCGCATCCACGAACAGCATGCGGTAGGACCAGGGCTGGCCGGCGGCCGGGTTGCAGGCGTGCACCACCTGCGGCTCGATCAGCACCACCGAGCCGGCCCGCACCGGCTGCGGGCCGCTGGGGTGGTGGAAGGTGGCGCCGCCTTCGTCGACGATGCCCACCGAGTATTCCGGGTGCGAATGCGGGCGGTAGCAGTCCCGCGTGCCGACGCTGACGCGCAGCGCCGCCCAGGGCGCGGCCGGGTGGCGGTGGATGCGGTGCGGGCTGGGAGCAGAGCTGGACATGGCGCGTGGGAGATCAGGTCAGCCAAGCATACTGGCCACGCTCAGGGCCAGCAGCGCGCCCATCGCCCGGTTGAACCCCTGCTGCCGCGCCGGTGGGGCCAGGGCCTGCGCCAGCAGCCGGCCGGCCAGGGCCCAGCAGCCCACGCCCAGGCCGCAGGCCAGCAGCGACACCGCGCAGAACAGCCCCAGCGCGGCCTGCGCATCTGCCTGCGGCAGCACGAACAGGCCGATGCCCGACAGCGCCACCAGCCAGGCCTTGGGGTTGAGCGACTGCGTCAGGCCCCCGTCCCGCAGCGCGGCCAGGGCAGCCCAGGCCGCGTGCCGCGGCGCGTCCGCCGGGCCGGCCAGCGCCATGGGCGGCGCGGTGGCGATGCGCCATGCCAGGTGCAGCAGGTAGGCCGCACCCAACCAGCGCGCGCCCTGCACGGCCCAGGCCTCATGCAACAGCCAGGCGCCGCCCTGGCCCATCAGCCACACCACCAGCGCGTAGCTCAGGCTGGCGCCCAGCACATAGGCCAGCGCCGTCAGCCGGCCGGCCGCCGCGCCATGGCGGATGGCCAGCACATTCACCGGCCCCGGCGTGATGGCCCCCATCAACGCAAACGTTCCCATCGCCAGCACCAGTGCCGTCACCTCAGACCTCCACACTCGTCCTCATCGGAGGGGCGAGTGTGTCGGGGTGGGGCGGGGGTGTATTGAATGGAATTTCGCCGGAGGAAGGCGAGGAGGGCATCAGACTGGGCCGTGTCATTCGTGATCGAATACTCCAACGGTGGATACAACGAAGACCAATCGCTGAATGTGCGCTGCATAGAGCGGCTGGTGTATCCTTGCTAGTAATCGCGGTGAGAGCGGAAGACTAGGTAATTTCTCAAGTGTGCGCAGTTTGGAATCCGGCAGCGGCCGGATAGGCGCCAACCTAGCTGTTCGTGTTTGACGACTTCGTCGAGAAATGGTTATGTAGCGCGCTAACCAGCGCTGCTAGAGAAGGTGGGACAGACGCTTTCGCTTTTATTCCACTCGCGACATGTTTTGCGAATTGCCCCTTTCGATTCGATTTCACGCGCTTTTTGACTAGCCGTTGGCAGGCCGCATCAGGGAGCTTCTTGGCAATCATGTCCGTGAAGCATTCATCGGCGCGAAGTTTGTCGGCGTTCTGTTTGACGACATCTGGTCTCGCCTCAAGCCAACCCATTTTTTCAGCATGGTCCCAAGCATTGGTGTCGCAGAGCTCCTCTATAGCGATCGATATTCGGATGCCCGCCTTTATAACTGTTCGAAGCTCTCCGTCGGCGTTCGCTGAACCGACTCTAAAAATCTTGACCATGTCTGTGCGGTTAATTGCCTTCAGGCGAGTCGTCAATTTTTCTCGCGCCAACTTGCCAGCTTCATCGTCATCAAGCAGGATTGCGGTCTTCCACTTCAGATCAGGAAGCACGGCTCTAGCTGTTGCGTAACCAACGGCCCATCCGACACCCGCACCCATGCCCGGCTTAGCAACAATCTCGAACGGTTGTGGCGCTGAAAATAACACGTTGCATGCTGCGTCCAGAATTGCCTTATCGGTGTCGCCCTCAAGGCAAAGTACCGCCCGATCAATGTGCAGCGACTGAGCATGAAGTGTCTTAATCTGCTGCAGCATGTCGCGACGTTGCGAGACAGCCCGCGCTAGATACGGCTGGACGAACGGCATTAACCCAAGCTCCTGATCAAGGGTCTGTCGTGTCGCTGATTCGCTGAACAGCGTCTTGCCGTCGGTGCGCGTAGCAAACCAAGTCTTTGCCGTTTTCTCTTCCTTGGCGACGCTGTAGAACGCTGGGGAATGCGTTGTCATAAGCACTTGGATTGAATTCGAACATTCAAGGAACTCTGTTGCTTCGTCGATCTGCTTCGCCAACTCAAGGTTGTTCTCGGGTTCCTCATATCCCCATATGGTTTCAGGTGGAGGCTTGCCTCGCGCAAAATTCGCCTTCCTTTGATAGGCCAGAAAACGGAGTATTACTGGAATGTGTCGCCCCTGTATTCCATCTCCTCGATTCTGCAAGGGCGTAGCCGCATGCTTGTCGGCGGTCTTTAAGTCCAGGATCTCGAATAGACTGCCCAGATCGCTAGGTAGGGCGAACTCAGTCTTCAGATTAAAGAGCCGGCGAGCTTCCTGTTCAATGTTCCCGACTTCCTTTCTGATACTTCCGAGGAAACTGCCAGACGCCGAATCCAGTCGCGGGGCGATAGTGGCAGCAAGTGTGTTGTGTAGGCGCCGTTTCAGGGTGGCGAAAAACTCCTTCCCTCGAATCGCTGGTACATATTCGTAGCCGATTTGACGAACCCAAAACTCGGTTCTAGACCTCGGACTGAACTTGCTCCCATCCCGCATGTGAAGTTCGTCGGAATGGGGTGTCGTTGAACCATCTCGCCAGGTCTTCTTCCAGACTACTGGAGAATTGTCTGTGTAATTGGCAGGAGGCTGAAACTCAAGCTCGATCTCGATTTGCTTGGCTCGGTTAACTCTTAATGCAGCTTGTTGGCTATAGTCGAGATCAAATACTAGTGGTTGCCCAACGTCTGTCTGCAGATTGAAGAAGAGATTGAGCGCTCTGAGGACATTGCTCTTTCCCGAATCGTTCGGCCCGACGAGCGCTGTGTAGCTTGCTGGGAAAATCTCAGCGTCAACGAGAGAACGAAAATTCTTAATTCTGATGCGCGTGATGTACACAGCTCCTCCCACTCTTGAATGAAGGTAGCATAGCCATGCACGGCCAAGACGTCGTGTGCTGTCGGCGAAGTAGTAAATTAGTCACACTTTTCAGGCTGATCTGTCACAGCCCTTGTGAAGCCGCTATTTGAGCGACCACCGATTGCACCGGGCTAGGCAACTGCTTGGTGCTAAGCAGCGTGAGTACGCGCGGACTTGGCCATCTATCGCAACCGCTGCATAGCCGTCTTCCAGTGACGACAGGGGGCTTCAGACTGAAAGTGGACATTGGTCTCCATCGCCGCTGGTTCAGCTCTGGCAATCAGCGGTGCCGCGGCTCCCACGGCTGGACGTGCGGGATGACCCACCGTCCCGTCATTGACGGACGAGACCTTGTTTCCCAGACATTCAAGAAGGGCGACTAGGCAGCTGGTCCCACCGAATGGGTAGCTCTCCGGCTCGGAGGTTAGGTAGAAGCGGCCTCGTTTCGTGCTCACGCCCGTGATATCAACTCGGCATTCGCAATCGAATCCACCATAGAGCCGAAGTCCCCCCAGGAGTCGGCATAGTTGCGGAATGCCGCTGTGGCAGAGGCGCTGAGAACCAGAAAGTGTTCCACCGGTGCAACTCGTCGGGAGTTAGCACTCGAAAATGCGCGCGTTCATCTTCGCTCAGTTTCTTGGCCATCGACTCCTCGTCGAGTGCGTCTTCTCGCTTGAGCGCAGCCACGTAGTTCACGTATTCGATGGTTCGCCGCGTGTGAGCGTCGTCCGGCGGATTGAACTCGACAAAACACCCTTCCATATCGCACCCTTGAAGCTGTGAGACCACAGACTCTAGCTGCCGTGTCCACTTCCGCAGCAGAGCTGCCTTACCGGCTTCAGAGGCCGTACGGCCCCGTGGCGATGGCCACCGCATTGCACGCGGCAGAGCGCCAGAATGGCCAACCTTCTTTCTGGCCTCCCATGCCCCGCAACATCGAAATCAAGGCCCGCGTTGACGACCTGGACGCCCTGGCCGCGCGCGTCGCCGCCATCGCCACCAGCGGCCCCACCGCCATCGCGCAGGACGACACGTTTTTTCCCTGTCCGGCCGGGCGGCTGAAGCTGCGCGAGTTCGCCGACGGGACGGGGCAGCTCATCTTCTACCAGCGTGCGGACGAGGAGGGCCCCAAGGCGTCCTTCTATGTGCTGTCGCCCACCGATTCGCCGGCGTCCCTGCGCGCGGTGCTCACCCAGGCCCATGGGCAGGCGGGGCGGGTCGTCAAGCAGCGCACGCTCTACCTGGTGGGCCGCACCCGCGTCCACCTGGACCGCGTCCAGGGCCTGGGCGACTTCATGGAGCTGGAGGTGGTGCTGGCAGATGACGAGCCGCCGCAGGCCGGCGTGGACGAGGCCCATGCGTTGATGGCCCGGCTGGGCATTGCGCCGCAGGCGCTGGTGCAGGGGGCTTATCGCGATCTGTTGGGGCAGGCGCCTGGCCCGGTCGGTCTGTTGGGTTGTGACACCCATCCGGGCGCCGAGGGTTGACGTCAGCTGCCTCCGGCCAGTTGGTGTGCTGCGGCCTGCAGGCCCTGCAGGATGCCGTCAGCGACGGTCCCAGGGAAGCCCGGCGGCAACTGGCCACGCACGGCGTCGATCACCTGGGGCGTTCGGCCGACGATGTCGTCGATCAGCGCGTCGACCGGCTGCCCTTGCTCGGTGACGATGCCGTGCCGGCTGCCCAGCGCTGCCCAGTGTCGGCGCAGGATATCGCGGATGCGCCAGTGCGGATTCTTGGCGCGCACGGCCATCGCCATCTTGGCGCGGTGTGCGGAGATGCGGGCAGGCCCGTCGCCCAGCACGGGGTAGATCGACAGCACGTCGTACAGCGGGGCGAGCTGGTAACGCCCGCCGGGACGCAGGAACAGGCTGAAGTTCTTGGCATGGCCATCGGTGGCGCAGAGCATCCAGAAGAGCAGCTGCGCAGTGAAGAAGTGGCGCCGGTCCCGTTCCCGTTCGAGGGAGCCGTCGAGCAGGTCGAGGATGGCGTCCATGCCGGGGCCGCCCTCGGCTTCGTATTTGGCCTCCGGCCCCACACCGAAAGCTTGGCACAGGTCTTCCTGCGGCAGCCGCAGCAGACACTCGCGGCCGTCGTGGGGTGTCCATCCGTCGCGGTCGAAGCGCTCAACCACCAAGGCCTTGACGTCCTCGAACTGCATCGCTTGGCAGTTGGCCACCGGAAGGCCAAAGGCGCTCAGAACCCGTGCACACAGCCACTCGTTCTCGACCGAGTCGCGCATGTCCAGCTTCATGCCGCCGATCAGCCCTAAGGGCAGTTTGAAGATGTGCGTGGTGGGCGTGCTGCCGCGCGGCAGGCACCAGCGCCCTTGGTGCCACAGCAGGGCGGTCTTTTCCTGGGCCCCGGCAATGGAGATGCGGAGGTCGTCGTCGTCACCCCCCAGGCCCATCGCCTGGGGCGTTGTGGCGTTGCGCAGCACCTGGGCCACCTGGGCTTCGTTCAAGGGCTCGGCCTGCAGGGGCGCGATGCCGGCGGACACCTGGTCCTCGGGCAGGATCTCCAGGGCGCCCACGCAATCCCGGCCGATTTCCGTCAGCAGCGCGAAGGCGTCGGTGGAACCGGTCCGGAAGCGACGTGCCAGGCGCTCACGGATGTCCTTGCTGTCAGGCAGCAGGTTCTCGAAATAGGCATGGACCTTCTCGCCGCGGTGCGGCGCGTTACCGGGCAGGAAGGGCAGGGACAAGGACAGCGGGCGCCCCTGCGCGGAGGCCACCCAGGCCGGGTCGTAGTGCAGGGTGTCCGGGGTGTTGGGGCTCAGGCGCCAGGTGCCCACCCGGGCGCCGTTCATCCAAAGCCCAAGCGTCCGGGTGTGCGAGCGGCGTCCCATGGCTCACCAACTGGGCTGACCGGGATCGGAGCTCGTCTGCCCTGGGCTGGCGGGCTCGCCGGGCGAGGGGGAGGGTTTGCTCAGGGTGAGCTCCACCCCGAAGAGGCTCAGCAGCTTCAGCAGCCGGGCCGCACCCACGGTGTCGGCATTTCGCTCCAGGGCGGAGTAGGTCTGCTGCGTCACGCCCAGGCGCAGCGCAACCTCCCGTTGGGTCAGGCCAGCTTCCTTGCGGAAGGCCTGCAGCAGGGCGGGCAACTGGGCGGCGGTACGGAGGGGAAAGCGCTGCATACAGTCCCGAGGCTGTTATTTCGGTTAACATTATATGGGCTGTTTTTTGAGATTACAAATCAAATACTGTGAATGCAGCCAACAGCCCTTGAACTGTTGGTCTTCAGAGCCGCTCTGCGCTGATGGCTCGGCTGGGCGGGTGCGCGGTCAGTCCAGCGCCGAAAACCGCACCCGGCCTTCGGCGTGGAAGTGGTCCAGGTTCTCCAGCACGCGCTGCGCCATGGCTTCGCGGGTCTGCTGGGTGGCGCTGGCCATGTGGGGGGACAGCACGACCCGGTCCAGGGCCCGCAGGGCGGGGGGCACCTCGGGCTCGTGGGCGAAGACGTCCAGGCCGGCGCCGGCGATGTGGCCTTGCGTGAGTGCTTCGACCAGGGCGGCTTCATCCACCACGCTGCCGCGGGCCACATTGATCAGGTAGCCCCGTGGGCCCAGCGCCCACAGCACCTCGGCGTTCACCAAGTGGTGGGTGGCCGGGCCGCCGGGGGTGATCAGCACCAGGAAGTCAGCCCACTCGGCCAGGGCCAGCAGGGAGGGTTCATGCGCCCAGGGCAGTTCCGGCGTGCGGCGGGGGTGTGGTAGCGCACTGGCATCTCAAAACCCACGGCGCGCCGGGCCATGGCCTGGCCGATGCGGCCCATGCCCACCACGCCCAGCCGTGCGCCATGCACCCGGCGGCCCAGCGTGGGGGGGCCGCTGGGCCATTCGCCGCGTCGCACGTAGCGATCGGCGGCGCTCAGGCCGCGCGCCACGTCCAGCAGCAGGGCGAAGGCCATGTCGGCGACGCACTCGTTGAGCACGTCGGGCGTGAAGCCCACCGCAATGCCACGCGCGCGAGCCTCGGCCAGCGGCAGGCGGTCGGTGCCCACACCGAAGCTGGAGATCACCCGCAGCTTCGGCAAGGCGCCCAGTGCGCCCGCCGGCAGGCCCTGTGCCGCGCTGGTGACGGCTGCTGTGAAGCCGCCGCCTTCCTGGCGCAGGAAGGTGGCCGGGTCGGGCTGCTCAAACAGGCGACACACCTGGTGACGCTGGGCCAGACCCGCCTCCAGGGCCGGCGTCAGGCGCACACACTGCAGCAGCTGGGCCATGGGCGGTCTCGGTGGTGTCAGACGGGCTGACCCTGGCGCTGCAGCAGCCAGGCCGGTGCGTCCTGCAGGCACACCGGGCGCAGGAAGCGCATCAGCGCGGCATCGCCCACCGAGGTGCTCTCGGGCCGGGTACTGCTGGGCCAGGGGCCGCCGTGCTGCTGCGCGGCGGTGACGGCCACGCCCGTGGGCACGCCGGCAAACAGCACGCGGCCGGCGATGGCCATGGCGCCGGCCACCAGGGCGCGGGTCTCTTCGCTGTCCTGCTGGGCGCCCCACAGTGTCACGGTCAGGCTGCCGCCCACGGCCGCCAGCACCTGCAGGGCCTGCGACAGGCTGGCCGCGCGCACCACCAGGCTGGAAGGGCCGAAGACCTCTTCGCGCAGCGCGGCCTTGGCGATGAAGTCCAGCGCGCTGACCTGGGCCAGCACCGGGCGCGGCGGTGCGCCGGCAGCGGCGGTCTCGTGCAGGCGCATGTCGGCCCCGGCCTGGGCCCAGTGGGCCACGCCGGTGTCGAAGGCGTCACGCATGCCGCGGGTGAGCATGGCATGGGGCTGCTGGGCGCGCAGGGCCTCTTCCAGCTGGGCGACGAAGGCGTCGTTCACCGCGCGGGCGTCCAGGCCCGGCTGCAGGTGGTCGATCAGCACGATCACGCCCGGGTTGGTGCAGAACTGGCCGCAGCCCAGCGCGATGGAGCCCGCCAGCGTGGTGGCCAGGGTGCTGCCCTGGGCCGCCAGCTCGGCCGGCAGGGCCACCACCGGGTTGACGGAGCCCAGTTCACCGAAGAAGGGGATGGGGCGCGGGCGGGCCGCGGCCTCGGCCGCCAGGGCCGCGCCGCCGGCGGTGGAGCCGGTGAAGGCGCCCGCCGCGATGGCCGGGTGGCGCACCAGCTGCACGCCGATGTCACGTCCGCCGCCTTGCACCATGCTGATCAGGCCGGCTGGCAGCTGCTGGGCGGCCAGCACGCGCCGCACGCCGTCCATCACGCGGTTGGACAGCAGCAGGTGGCCGCTGTGGGCCTTGACCACCACCGGGCAGCCGGCGGCCAGGGCGGAGGCGGTGTCGCCCCCCAGCACCGAGAAGGCGAAGGGGAAGTTGCTGGCCGAGAACATGGCCACCGGCCCCAGCGGCTGCCACCAGCGCTGCATGGCCGGGTGGCCGGCCGGCGGCGCGCCCGCCACGGCGGGGTCGTCCACCACGGCGAAGGGCTCGCCCCGCTCGGCGATGTCGGCAAAGCGGCGCAGTTGGAAGGCGGTGCGGTCGAGTTCGCCGTTCAGGCGCACCGGGCCCAGGGCGGTCTCCTGGTCGGCCAGGGCCACCAGGGCCTCGCGGTCGGCCTCCAGGCTGTCGGCCAGGCCGCGCAGCAGGGCGGCGCGCTGGGCGCCGCTGCTGGCGCGCCAAGGGGCAAAGGCCTGGGCCGCGGCGGTGCAGGTGGCGTCCACGTCCACCGGCGAGGTGGGGGGCAGGGTGCCCAGCGTGGCACCGGTGCGAGCGTCGTAGGAGGTGAGCATGTTCAATCCGGGTGAGGGCGGCGGGCCGGGGCGCTCAGCGCACCAGGCAGGGCCGCTTGTTGTCGAAGGTCCAGTCGGGCACGAGGTACTGCATGGCCATGGCGTCGTCGCGCTGGCCCAGACCGTGCTGCAGGTAGAGCTGGTGGGCGGCCTCGACGGCGGCCATGTCCAGCGTCACGCCCAGGCCGGGGGCGCTGGGCACGGCCACTTCGCCATCGACGATGCGCAGGGCGTTCTTCGTCAGGTTCTGGCCGTCCTGCCAGATCCAGTGCGTGTCGATGGCGGTGACGCGGCCCGGCACGGCGGCCGCGGCATGGGTGAACATGGCCAGCGAGACGTCGAAGTGGTTGTTGGAGTGCGAACCCCAGGTGAGGCCGAAGTCGCGGCAGGTCTGGCCCACGCGCACGGCGCCCTGCATGGTCCAGAAGTGCGGGTCGGCCAGCGGGATGTCCACGCTCTGCAGGCTCAGCGAATGCACCATCTGGCGCCAGTCGGTGGCCACCATGTTGGTGGCCGTGGGCAGGCCGGTGGCACGGCGGAACTCGGCCATCACCTCGCGGCCGGAATAGCCACCCTCGGCGCCGCAGGGGTCTTCGGCATAGGCCAGCACGCCGTGCATGTCGCGCATCAGGCGGATGGCGTCCTTGAGCAGCCAGCCGCCGTTGGGGTCCAGGGTGATGCGGGCGGCCGGGAAGCGTGCCTTCAGGGCGCGGATGGCCTCGACCTCTTCCTCGCCGCGCAGCACGCCGCCCTTGAGCTTGAAGTCCTGGAAGCCGTAGCGGGCCTGGGCCGCCTCGGCCAGCGCCACGATGGCCTCGGGCGTCATGGCCTCCTCATGGCGCAGGCGCAGCCAGGGGTCGGCGGCGTCGGGCGCGCTGTCGTAGGGCAGGTCCGTCCTCAGGCGGTCGCCCACGTAGAACAGGTAGCCCAGCATGGGCACATGGCTGCGTTGCTGGCCTTCGCCCAGCAGGGCGCAGACGGGCACCTCCAGGTGCTGGCCCAGCAGGTCCAGCATGGCGGCTTCCACCGCGGTGACGGCATGGATGGTGGTGCGCAGGTCGAAGGTCTGCAGGCCGCGGCCGCCGCTGTCGCGGTCGGCGAAGCGGGTGCGGATCTGCTGCAGCACGGCCTGCCACTGGCCCAGCGTGGCGCCTTCGATGAGGCCACGCGCGTCTTCCAGCGTGCGGCGGATGGGCTCGCCACCCGGCACTTCGCCCACGCCGGTGCGGCCGGCGCTGTCGGTCAGGATGAGCAGGTTGCGCGTGAAGAAGGGCGCGTGCGCCCCCGACAGGTTGAGCAGCATGCTGTCGCGCCCGGCGATGGGCACGACGCGCACCTGGGTGATGTGCGGCGTGGCGTTCATGGTCACTGCGGTCCGAGCTTGGAGATCAGGGCGCCGAGCTGGTCCACCTCCGCAGGCTTCAGGTCCGACAGCGGCGGGCGCACCGGCCCGGCGCTGTGGCCCACCAGGGTGGCGCCGGCCTTGACGATGGACACGGCATAGCCCTCGCATTGGTTGCGCAGGGCAATGTAGGGCAGGAAGAAGTCGCGCACCAGGCGGTCACAGGTGGCGGTGTCGCCGGCCGCGTGGGCGTTGTAGAAGTCCATGGCGGTCTTCGGGATGAAGTTGAACACCGCGGACGAATAGACCGGGCAGCCCATGGCCTTGTAGGCACCGGCGAAGAGCTCGGCTGTGGGCAGGCCGCCCAGGTAGGCGAAGCGCTCGCCCAGGGTCTGGCGGATGGCGACGAACTTCTCGATGTCGCCCACGCCGTCCTTGAAGCCGATCAGGTTGGGGCAGGTGTCGGCCAGCACCTGCAGGCTGGCCGGGGTCAGGCGGCAGCCGCCGCGGTTGTAGACCACCACGCCGAACTTCACGCTCCGGCAGACAGCCTGCACATGGGCGATCAGGCCTTCCTGGCTGGCTTCGGTCAGGTAGTGCGGCAGCAGCAGGATGCCCTGCGCACCCAGGCGCTCGGCTTCCTGCGCGTAGCGGATGGCCAGCGTGGTGCCGCCGCCGGCACCGGCCAGGATGGGGGTGCGGCCACGGCAGGTGTCCAGGGCCACTTTGATGACTTCGCTGAATTCACCCGGCTCCAGCGAGAAGAATTCGCCCGTGCCGCCGGCCGCGAACAAGGCCGAGGCGCCGTAGGGCTGCAGCCACTCCAGCCGGTCGGCATAGGCCTTGGGGGCAAAGCGCAGCTGGGCGTCGAAGTCGGTCAGCGGGAAGGACAGCAGACCCGCTTGCAGGACTTGCTTGAGTTCTTGGGGGGACATGGGCGTTCTCCGGAGGGGGGCGGACGGTGACCGAGGCAAGGGGTGCTCGGCGTGATGTTGTATGTCATCGTACAACATATGCCCAGGCAGGCGCCACTTCGGGAAAACACGGATCCCGCGCCGGGGCGCGAGCGAGGGTCAGCTGGCCGCCTGGGCGCGGCGGCGGCGTTCGCGGCTGTTGGCCAGGTGGGTGCGCATGGCCGCACGCGCGGCCTCGGCGTCCTGGGCGGCGATGGCGTCCACGATGCTCTCGTGCTCGGCATTCACGCGGCGCAGGTACTGGCGTCGGCGCTCGAAGACGTCGGCGTCCTCGGAGTCCAGGCGGGCCCGCGGGATGATGGCGCTGCCCAGCGAGGACATCAGGTCCACATAGTGGCTGTTCTGCGTGGCGCGGGCGATTTCCAGGTGCAGCTGGAAGTCGGCGGCCACGGCGTCGCGTCCGGCCTCGATGGCTTCGGTCAGCGCCTTCAAGGCGGAGCGCAGCTGGGTCAGGTTGGCGCTGGTGCGGCGCTGGGCAGCCAGGGCGGCGGCCTCGGTTTCCACGCCGATGCGCAGCTCCAGCAGGGCGATCACGTCCTGCAGCGTGCCCAGTTGCTCCGGGGCCACCCGGAAGCCCGGCGTGTCGCCCAGGCCCAGCACGAAGGTGCCGATGCCGTGGCGCGTCTCCACCAGGCCCGCGGCCTGCAGCTTGGAGATGGCCTCCCGCACCACGGTGCGGCTGACGCCGAACTCGGCCATGATGGCGGCCTCGGTGGGCAGCTTGTCGCCGGCCTGCAGTTTTCCATCGCGGATGCGATCCCCCAGCGACTCGACCAGCGTCAGGGCGAGGTTGCGGGGCTTGCGAAGGGGCGTGGCGATGGACATGCGGCGATACACCAGAAGAAAACCACGCCACGGGCGTGGCGTCTGTGCACACTGTACCAAGCGTGCCGCGACCTGCGCCGCCCGGGTTGCGCAGATCCATCGGCGTTGGAAGCGCGGCCGGATACCCAGGGAAAACCCGGGATCCATGGACCGGGCCAAGTTCCTACACTGCCGCCAAGTTGTACGACAACGGACAACACGTACCGCAGCAGGAGACTCCCGGTGACCTCTTCCACCACCACCCTTGGCCCCGCCCGGAGCGCTGCCGCCGCAGCCACCGCAGGCGCCCGGCGCAGCAACGCCCGCTGGACCGTGCTGGCCGTCCTCTTCTTCATCACGGTCATCAACTACGCTGACCGCGCCACCATCTCGCTGGCCGGCCCGTCCATCACCAAGGACCTGGGCCTGAGCCCGGTGGCCATGGGCTATGTGTTCTCGGCCTTCGGCTGGGCCTACGTGGCCGCGCAACTGCCCGGCGGCTGGCTGCTCGACAAGTTCGGCTCCAAGCGCGTCTACGCCTGGAGCATCGGCCTGTGGTCGGCCTTCACGCTGATGCAGGGGGCGGTGGGCTTCCTCACCGGCTTGACCGCCATCGTGGTGCTGTTCGCCTTGCGCTTCACCGTGGGGGCGGCCGAGGCGCCGTCCTTCCCGGCCAACAGCCGCATCGTCGCGGCCTGGTTCCCCAGCAACGAGCGCGGCACCGCCTCGGCCATCTTCAACTCGGCGCAGTACGCCGCCCAGGTGTTTTTCGGCCCGATCATGGGCTGGGTGGTGCACACCTTCGGCTGGCACCATGTGTTCACGCTGATGGGCGTGCTGGGCTTGAGCTTCGTGCTGGTGTGGAACCGCTTCGTGCACGACCCCAAGAAGCACCCTCGCGCCAATGCGGAAGAGATCGCCTACATCGAGGCCGGCGGCGCGCTGACCAACATGGACAACGCGGCTTCGGCCGACGCGTCCCAGCCCAAGCTGCACTACATCAAGCAACTGCTCAGCCACCGCATGATGCTGGGCATCTACATCGGCCAGTACTGCATCAATGCGCTGACCTATTTCTTCATCACCTGGTTCCCGGTCTACCTGGTGCAACAACGCCACATGTCCATCCTGAAGGCCGGTCTGGTGGCCTCCATCCCGGCCATCTGCGGCTTCCTGGGCGGCGTGCTGGGTGGCTTCTTCTCCGACTGGCTGATCAAGCGGGGCCACTCGCTGACCCTGGCGCGCAAGCTGCCCATCGTGCTGGGCATGACGCTGTCGATGGTGATGGTGGTCTGCAACTACACCGACTCCCAGGTGCTGGTGATCACGCTGATGGCGCTGTCCTTCTTCGGCAAGGGCCTGGGCTCGCTGGGCTGGGCGGTCAACTCCGACACCGCGCCCAAGAAGATCGCCGGCCTGAGTGGCGGCCTGCTCAACACCTGCGGCAACCTGTCGAGCATCACCACGCCCATCGCCATCGGCTACATCCTGCAGGCCACTGGCTCGTTCAACGGCGCCCTGGTCTATGTGGGGGCCCATGCCCTGGTGGCCACCCTGTGCTTCCTGGTGGTGGTGCAGAAGATCCATCGCGTCGAGCTGAAGGACTGAAGGTCGATGTCCACCCAGCTCACCCTTGCGGGCGACACGCCCCGCGTCACCGCGATGCGGGTCATCCCCGTTGCCGGCCGCGACAGCATGCTGCTGAACCTGTGCGGCGCCCATGCCCCTTTCTTCACCCGCAACCTGGTGCTGCTGCATGACAGCGCCGGTCGCACCGGCATCGGCGAGGTGCCGGGCGGGGAGGGCATCCGCCGCGCGCTGGAACGCATGGTGCCGCTGGTGGTC
>NZ_BADL01000119.1 GCF_000333615.1 Ideonella sp. B508-1
CATGATGGCATGCACGGGCCATGCCGACCCGGCTCGCTCTGGATGCGCCGTGGAGGCCGATGTCTTCCGTGGCCCTGTGGTATGTGTCCGACATCTTNACGCGGAAAACAAATCAGGACATATATTCTGTCGAATGTAAATATATATGTCGAATTTGGAGTGTTTGGATGATGTGGAAAATCAAATAGACATATTTCTGAATTTTTTCCGGTGATGTCGTGAGGGTAATTTTTGGGGTTGGATAAATGGGGGGCAATCGGGGTTTATTGACCCAAACCCCTGGAAGGTGACTTTCTACGATGACGACACCTTCAACTGAACCCATGGAGCCTCTCATGGACAGCATCAGCTCTACCTCGTATGCCAACCGCCCCGGCACCTACGAGCTCAATGCCAAGGAATTTGGTCCTGTCGTGGCCAATACCATCGGGGTGGCTCAAACCGTGGGCAGCAGTGTGAGCCATGCCGCCAGCGCCACGGTGTCCTTCAGTGACAAGGCGCTGAGCGCGTTGGGCAAGGATATTTCCGACGCCGCCAGTGGCGTCGAGAATTTCTTCAGCGAAGCGGGGAATTATCTCGAGAACGCCGGAAGCAGCGTGATCCACACCGCGGAGAAGGCGGCGAACTTTGTCGAGGACGCTGCCAGCACGGTGAAGAACACCGTGACTTCGGCGGCCAACTCCGTGGTTGATGCCGTGGAGTCCGGGGTCGACGCCGTGGAATCGGGGGTCGATGGCGTGGAGTCGGTCCTGGGCAAGGTCGGTGAAGGCCTGGCCTCGGCGACCCAGTCGATCGGCAGCTATGTGGGACTGGGTGTGGCCTCGGCCACCAATGCCCTGAAGTCCCTGGCCTGAATCTCCTCCGAATCCACCCGTCTGCGAGGAGATTCCCGTGCGCGCGTCCTTCTGGTGTTCTGTCGGCCTGCTTTTGCCGCTGGCCTTGCTGCAGTCCGGCTGCTCGGTGTTCAGTGCCGAGCCGTTGTGGGAGCTGGCCAAGGCCGGCGGTGCCCTGGTGCAGGGGGCCGTCACCGAGGTGGGGCCCACCCAGGCGCGCGACACCGTGGTCTATGCGCACGGCCCCATTCAGCGCCTGTGCGTGGAATACAACCGCAGCAGCCAGGCCGCGGACCTGCTGCCGGCCCTGGTGGCCGAGCTGCAGGCCCAGCACATCGAGAGCCGCGTCTACGAGGCCGGTGGTCGCTACGACCAGTGCGATGTCTGGCTGCGCTACACCGCCTCCATCCAGTGGGCCGTGCCGCCCACGGCCAGTGACTACCGTCCCTACCTGGACCGCGCCACCCTGGTGCTCAACAGCGCCGATGGCCGCGTGCTGGCCACCAGCAGCTTCGTGCTCGACGACGGCCTGATGTCCATGGGGCGCTGGGCCAGCACCCGCGACAAGCTTGCGCCGGCGGTGAAGGCCCTTGTCGGCCCTTCACCTCAGGCCAGGGCCGGCTGAGTCCCGCCGCCGAGCCCTCTTGCCTCCCACCCCGTCCACCCAAGGAGTCCCCATGATCTCCCGCCGCGTTGCCATCCCCGCACTCCTGTCCTCGCTGTCCGCATTGGCGGTGCTGACGGGCTGTGCCTCCACGGTGGTGCAGGCGCCTTTGTACGTGCCGCCCAACCCGCAACAGGTGCTGGTGGAGCGCACGAACAATGGCGCGATCTACCAGGCGGCCTTTTCCTCCGGCTCCTTGTTCTCCAGCACCCGCAAGCCGGTGAACATCGGTGATGTGGTCAAGGTCAACATCGACGAGAGTGTCAAGGCCAGTCGCAAGCTGACCACCGACACCAGCCGTCAGAACGCGGTGGCCGACAAGGGCCCTGGCAACTCCCGCTCCGGCAGCAAGCTGATCGACTTCTTCGGCAACATCGATGCCTCGGCCTCCGGCAGCGACAGCTACAAGGGCTCGGGCGCGACCGACAACAACAGCAGCTTCAGCGGCCAGATCGCGGCCACCGTCATCAACGTGCTGCCCAACGGGCATCTGCTGGTGGCTGGTGAGCGTCGCATCGCGCTCAACGGGGGGCTCAGCGCCCTGCGCTTCTCGGGGGTGATCGATCCACAGGACATCAAGGCGGGCAATGTGATTGCCTCGGCCGATGTGGTGAACGCCCGCTTTGAACTGGCTGGCGAGGGCGATGTCTCCGATGCCGCCAGCCGCAACTGGCTGCAGAGGCTGCTGACCAACCAGATGAGCGTCTGGTGATCCATGCCCCGTGCTGGCCATCGTCCTGAAAGGAATGCGCCATGTCTTCAACCCGCCTGCAACTCACCCGCGTCGGCTCGCTGCTGGGCCTGTGCGGCTGCCTGCTGACCTTGCCGACCGCCCGGTCGGCCACGCTGGAGGGCGTTGCCGTGGACGATGCCGTCCAGGTGGCGGGCCGACGGCTGCAATTGCATGGTGCCGGTGTCAGCCGTTCCTGGCTGCTGCGGGTCTATGCCATTGCACTCTACCTGCCCGAGCGCAGCGCCTCCCTGTCCGAAGTCCGCCAGACCGAAGGCCCGCGGCGCATCGCCATCGCGCTGATGCGTGACGTGAGCGCCGAGGACTTCCGCAGCGCCATCACCGATCAGCTCCGCGGCGATGACCCGGGCGTCGACCGTGCCGCGCTGCAAGGCCCGGCCCACCAGCTGGTGCAGGCGGTGGGGCGTCGGCCGCAGGGGCTGCGCAAGGGCGACCTGCTCACCCTGGACTGGGTGCCGGGCACCGGCACGGTGGTCGAGCTCAACCACCAACCCTTCATCGAGCCGGTGCGGGGGCGGGCCTTCTACGACGCCCTGCTGGGCGTCTGGCTGGGCGAGCAGGTGAGCGACACCACATTGCGCGCCCAACTGCTGGGGGCCCCGGCTTCGCAGCGGGTGGTCTCCCGCAACTGAGCCCTCCATCCCATCCTTCTTGCCACGTCCACTGCCCTCCATGGCCATGCCACCGAACCTTCTCCTTCGACACAGACCCTGGCTGCCGCTCAGCCTCTTCGCGGCACTCGCCCTGGCCGCCTGCGGTGGCGGCGACGACGGCAGCAGCACCGGCAGCAACACCCTGGGCGGCACCATCAGCGGGCTCAGCACCGACGGGCTGGTGCTGGCCAACGGCAGCGACACGCTGGCGGTGGCGTCCGGTGCCACGGCCTTCACCTTCGACGAGACCATCGGCAGCCGCTACAACGTCACCGTGCAGACCCAGCCCAGCGGGCAGACCTGCCAGGTCAGCCAGGGCAGCGGCTCGACCAGCGGCAACGTGAGCAGCGTGGCGGTGATCTGCCGCAGCTACCGCGTCTATGTGGCCAACACCAACAGCAACACACTGGCGCAGTTTTCGGTGGGCAGCACCGGCGCTCTCAGCGCGCTGAGCACGCCCACCGTCGCGGTGCCTTACATGCCCTCGGCGCTGGCCCTCAAAGGCGATGGCAGCCAGGCCTGGCTGAGCTACCGGGACGATGAAACCCTGTCGGTGCTGGACATCGACAGCAACGGCGCCCTGAGCCTGTCCAGCCTGAGCGGACGGGCCGCCACCTTCGGCTATGCGCTGTCCCTGGCACCCGATGCCTCGCACCTCTATGCCGTGAACTACGGCGGCGCCAGCGTTTCGCAGTTCAGCCTGGGCAGCGGCGGCCAGCCCACGGCGCTGTCGACGGCCACCGTGGCCAGCGGCCTGGCACCCTATGCCATGGCCATCACGCCCGACGGGGCCTATGCCTATGTCGCCAATGCCAGCGACGACACCATTTCCCAGTACGCCGTGGGCAGCAGCGGCGCGCTGACGGCACTGAGCAAGGCCACGGTGAGCGTCTCCGGCTATGGCAGCAAGCCGCAGGGACTGGCGGTGGCGCCCGGTGGCGGCTACCTCTATGTGACCCTGGCGGACAGTGCCAAGGTGCTGAGCTACGCCATCAATGCCAGCACGGGGGCACTGAGCTACAGCAGCAGCCAGGGCACCGGCACCACGCCGCGGGCCATTGCGCTGACCTCGGACGGCACGCACGCCTATGTGGCCAATGCAGGCGCCGCCACCGTGTCTCAGTACCTGGTGTCGGGCGGCAGCCTCACGCCCATGGCCACGCGCACAGTGGCCGCGGGGACGACGCCCTCGGGCATCGCCATCACGCCGGACAACGCGCGGCTCTACGTCAGCAATGCCGGCGACGGCACGCTGTCACAGTTCTCGGTGGGCTCCGGCGGGGCGCTCAGTGCCTTGTCGCCTGCCACGGTCAGCACCGGCGGGCTGGCGCCGGTCAGCGTGGTGGCGCGATGAGGATCGCCCACGGCTGGAAGGGGTGCGCAGGCGGGAGGCAGTGGCCTCGGGCCAGGGAGGGGGCGCCCAAGGACACCACCCCCGCCTGCGCGAACTTGTCTCGCCAGCTTCGTCACGCAGCCGCCTGGGCGGGTGCCGAGGGGGGACGCGACGGGCCGCGTTTGTCCGCCATGGCCTCGCGCTACGTGGGCCGACACTGAAACCATCAGCACCAGGAAAGCGCTAGCGCCTGGGAACAAGCCTGCATCTTCGAGGCGCCGTGTTGCTGCCGCATTGCCGCGATGTGGACCCGGGTTGCGGGGCCGCCTCAGGATCGGAACAGCCGGGAGTACTGGGCCTCGTGACGGGCCGAGAGAATGGCCAGCCCGGGCGTGAAGGCCTGCCATGCGCTCTCCGGCAGGGCCAGGGCCTGGTCCACCACGATGGGCAGGCGCTGGCTCAGTCGCGCCAGGATGCGCTGGCCGGCGCTCTGGCCCAGTGGCACGGCCTTGATGGCGGCCTGGGCCATGTTCTCGGCCCAGCCGAAACCGTGGGCCAGCAGGGCCTCCCGCAGCGGGGCGCCGATCACCGTCACGGCCAGACCGAAGGCCACCGGCCAGCAGGGCGCCGGGCGCAGCGCACCCAGCGCGGCCACGCGCGGATCCTCGGGCGCGCGCTGGCGCAACCAGTCCTGCAGGGAGCGGCCCATCTGCTCGGTCTGCTGGCGCAATTCGCTGCTCTCGCGCGTCAGGCGCACCCAGTCGTTGAGCTCGGTGGCCCGCGCCACATCGCCCCGTTGCCAGGCCTGGGCGCTGCGCGCCACCACGGCCAGGTCGGCCCGGCCCAGGGCCAGCGTCAATTGATCATCCAGCCAGTCGGCGGCCTGGGCTTCGTTGGTGACATGTCCGGCCTCGACCGCGGCCTCCAGACCCTCGGAGTAGCTGAAGCCGCCCACCGGCAGGGCCGGTGAGGCCAGCCACATCAGCTGCAGCAGCGTGGCCGCCGGCAGCGGTGCCGGGGTGGAGCGGACGCGGGGCATGGCTCAGTGCGAGTGACCGTGCCCGTGGTCGTGATGCCCATGATCGTGCTCGCCGTGGGCGTGGCCATGGTCGTGCCCGCAACCGGGACCGTGCACATGGGGCGCCGGGGCGGCGGTGATGGGCACGCTCAGCGGCTTGCCACGGGCCGGGGCCGGCGCATGGTCGTGGCCGCAGCCCGGGCCGTGCACATGTCCGTGTTCATGCGCGTGCCCGTGTTCATGCCCATGGTGTTCATGGGAGTCGCCATGGGCATGATCGTGTGAATGGCCGTGCGAATGGTCATGCGAATGGTCATGCGTATGGCCGTGGGCATGGCTGCTCCCGTAGGCGCCCCCTTCGGGCTCGAAGCCGGCCTGGGCCTCGGTGACGATCAGGTGCATCTGCCGCAGCATGTCGGCCAGCACATGGTCGGGCTCCAGCTTCAGGTGATCGGGCTGCAGCTCCAGCGCCACGTGGCGGTTGCCCAGGTGGTAGGCGGCGCGCAGCAGGTCGAAGGGGCTGCCATGCTCGGCGCAGGCACGCACCTCCAGCACGGCCTGTGGTGCGGCGAGCACGCGGATCAGGGACCCGTCCTCGGCCACCAGCACATCGCCGCCACGCACCGTGGTGCCGCGCGGCAGGAACACGCCCAGCTGCGCCCG
>NZ_BADL01000118.1 GCF_000333615.1 Ideonella sp. B508-1
TGGCGATGGCAGCCTGGGCAATCGCTGGCTCTCTTTAAACAGCCGAACCGGTGCGCTGGCTTGCACCTACATTCTAAGAACCAGCACCACTTGCTACATCTTCCTACAAAGCATGTTTCCGCTGCATTCCGGCCGCATCCTGGGGCTGGGCGGCCGGCTGCTGATTTCCCTGATGGGGCTGGCCATTGCGACGCTGAGCGTCACGGGGGTGCTGATCTGGGCGCGCAAGCAACGGGGGCGCCGACAGGGCGCGCGGACCCGAAATACCGTACCGCTCGCCAGCCGGCCCTGAGTTGCGCAGAATCGGGCCTTTCCACGCAGCAGGAGGACGCCATGAAGGGCGACGCCAAGGTCATCGAGTATCTCAACGCCCAGCTCAAGAACGAGCTCACCGCGATCAACCAGTACTTCCTGCATGCCCGCATGCTGAAGAACTGGGGCCTGATGCGTCTGGCCAAGCACGAGTACGAGGAATCGATCGAGGAGATGAAGCACGCCGACAAGCTGATCGAGCGCATCCTGATGATCGAGGGCCTGCCCAATCTGCAGGACCTGGGCAAGCTCTACATCGGTGAGAGCGCCGTCGAGGTGCTGCACTGCGATCTGAAGATCGAGATGCTGTCGCACCCCCTGCTCAAGGAGGCCATGGCCTATTGCGAGAGCGTGCGCGACTTCGTCTCGCGCGACATCCTGCTGGAGATCCTGGACGACACCGAGGAGCACATCGACCACCTGGAGACCGAGATCGGCCTGGTGGCCCAGGTGGGCGAGCCCAACTGGCTGCAGACGCAGATCGGCGAGGGCTCCTGAGCCCGGGCCGGCGAAGGGGCCGGCCAAATCCCCAACACCTTGATGGGTGTTGAGAAGTATTCGCATTTGCAATATGCTGGGCGCACTCTGTCATCCGAACCTGTGTGCGCCCATGATCGTCTGCCTCTGCAATCGCGTCAGCGACCGTGACATCCGCCATGCCGTCCAGGTGGAGGGCGTGCGCGACTTCGAGCAACTCAAGGACTGGACGCAGGCCGCGTCCTGCTGCGGCTGCTGCCACGATTGCGCGCGCGAGGTGTTCGAGGAAGCCTGTGCGGCGGCCCCGGCCAACGAGTCCTCGGTGGCGCCGGTCATCCTGATGGCCCGGGCCTGAAGGCGCCGGGCCCGCCATGCACCTCAGGTCTGCTGCACCAGCAGGCCTTTTTGTTCGATGAAGCGCACGACCTGATCCAGACCCTCCCGGGTCTTCAGATTGGTCATCACAAAGGGCCGGGTCGGGCGCATGCGCCGCGTGTCGGCTTCCATCACGGCCAGATCGGCCCCCACATGGGGTGCCAGGTCGGTCTTGTTGAT
>NZ_BADL01000117.1 GCF_000333615.1 Ideonella sp. B508-1
CAGACCTGGTCCTCAGCCTGAACCTGGCGGCCCGCCACCTGCGCGCCGTTATCGACGCCGACCGCTCCAGCAACCCCAAGGACGCCACCGTGGCCACCCTGGGCCTGCAGCACGAGGCCTGGGGCAATCTGCTCAATGCGCCCAGCTACAGCCAGCTCAACCTGGGCCTGACCGTGGGCGAGCTGGACTTCACCGATGCCGCGCAGCGGGCGCTCAACCAGGCCGGGGCCCGCACCGGCGGCAACTTCGCCCACCTGAACCTGGGCCTGCAGCTGCGGCTGAACCTGAACCCGGCCTGGACCGCCAGCGCCATGCTCAGCGCCCAGAAAGCCCTGCACAACAAGAACCTGGACAGCAGCGAGCAGATGAACCTGGCCGGGCCCGGCGGCGTGCGGGCCTACCGTGAGTCGGTCAGCGGCGACAACGGCGGCCTGGTCAGCGCCGAGCTGCGCTACGCCCTGCCGGTGCTGGCGGGCTTCAGCCAGTCCCTGGGGGTGTTCGGCGACGCCGGCCGGGTGGCCCTGCAGGACGGCAGCTACACCACCGTGCGCGCCCACCACCTGGCCGACCTGGGCCTGGGCTGGGCGGGGCGCTGGGGCGACTGGGTGGGCAAGCTGCAGGTGGCGCGGGCCGTGGGGGCCGCGCCGGAGGACGGCAGCGGCAAGACCCGCGTGCTGGCCCAGGCCGGCCTGGCGTTCTGATCCACCGTCCGGCATCGACAAGGAGCAAACGACATGAATCTCAATGGCTTGAGCGGGGTGATCGACTACGGGGTGATCGGCCTGCTGGGCATGCTGAGCGTGCTGGTGGTGGCCATCGGCCTGGAGCGCCTGCTGTTCTTTCGCCGCCTGGACCTGCGCAGCGTGCCGGACCGGCATTCGCTGGAGCTGGCGCTGAGCCGCAAGCTCTTCGTGATCGCCTCGGTGGCCAGCAATGCGCCCTACCTGGGCCTGCTGGGCACGGTGCTGGGCATCATGCTGACCTTCTACAAGATGAGCCAGGGCCCGGCCGTCGACCCGGGGCAGATCATGATGGGGCTGGCCCTGGCCCTGAAGGCCACCGCGGCGGGCCTGGTGGTGGCCCTGGTGGCCGTGGTGCTTTACAACACCCTGCTGCGGCGGGCCACAGTGCTGACGCTGGAGTGGCAGATCGGACGGGCGGCGGGAGACGCCGCATGAACGAGAAGTCCTTCGAGAGCCTGAACATGGTGCCCTTCATCGACATCATGCTGGTGCTGCTGACCATCGTGCTGACCACCTCCAGCTTCATCGCCAGCGGACGCATCCCCATCCAGCTGCCGCAGGCCAGTGCCAGCCCGGCCGAGGCGCGGCCCACCCAGACCATCGCCATCAGCGCCAGCGGGGCCATCTACTACGCCAGCGAGGCGGTCAGCACGGCGCAGCTGCGCCAGCGTCTGGCCACCGTGGACCGGGCCACCCCGCTGCTGCTGCGGGCCGACCAGGCGGTGTCCCTGCAGCACTTCATCGACGTGGCCGATCTGCTCCAGCAGCTGGGCTTTGCCCGGGTGGCGGTGCAGACCCAGGCACCACGGTCGTGAACACCCGGTCGCGCCCCTCGCGCCCCGGCTTTGCGCCGTGGCTGGGGGTGTCCTTGCTGCTGCACGGCGCCCTGTTGGGGCTGCCCTGGTTGTGGTTCGCCGCTCGGTCGGTGCCACCGCCGCCGCGTCACCAGCTCCTGGTGCTCGATCTGGCCGGGCTGGTGGGGACCCGCCAGCTCGAGGCGGCGACCGGCGCCCCAACTGCCCACCCGCCAGCGCCACCTCCCGCCGCGCCCAGGCCAGCGCCCGCGCCCACCCCGGCGCCGCGCCATGCGCCGCCCGCCCCGCCGATGGCTGGGGTGGCCGCGTTGCCAGCCCCGGCCCCGGCGCCGGTGGCGCCCGAGGTGGCCCGGCCCAGGCCGGAACCCGCGCCGGAAGTGGCTCCGCCTGGCACGGCGGACGACCCCCGCCCGGCGCAGACCCTTCTTGCGCCCCGGCCGCCGGACGAGGCCGCGGCCATCCAGCAATACCTGCGGGCGCTGCGTCAGGCCATCCAGTCGCGCCTAGTCTATCCGCCCGAGGCGCGGGCGCTCGGTGCCGTCGGCGCGCCGGTGATCCGCTTCGCCATCACCGCCACTGGCGACATCCAGCCCGGTTCGCTGTCCATCCAGGAAAGCAGCGGCTACCCCGTGCTGGACGACAAGGCACTGGCCGCCGCACTGGCCAGTGCGCCCCTGGCGCGACCGCCCAAACCCATGAAGGTGGCGATCGCGGTGTCCTTCACACGGGAGCCCTAGCCCGCAAGGGCCGGGCCGTGGGGACGGTCAGAGCCCCAGCAGGGCGGCGAACTGGGCGGTTTCCATCGCCCCGGCCTGGCTGCCGTATTCGCCGGTCTTGGCGTTGCGGAACAGCACCAGCGGCACGCTCTCGCCGCTGATCTGCATGAACAGCGCGGTGTTGGCCTTGACCTTCTGCACCAGGTCTTCGTTCAGGGGGTTGGCCGGCACGATGCCGCCCTGGCGGGCCAGCAGGCGCTGCTCGTTCTCGGCCATCGCGGTCTTCGGGTCGGTGGCCGACAGGATGGTCACCCCCTGGGTCAGGGACTTGGGCTGCAGATAGCCCACCGGCATCCACACCACCCGCACCTGGTTGGCCAGGGGCTGCAGGGCCTGCCACAGGTGGGCGCAGTGCGGGCAGGTGGTGTCGAAGAACACATAGGCGGTGTGGGCGGCCATCAGCGGCCCCACGGAGAAGCCGGTGCCCTTGGCGGCCAGGGCGTAGGCCTGGTCGGCCGGGATCTTGGCCACGCTGGGCGCGGCGGCCTGGGCCGGGGTCTGGTCGCAGGCGGCGAGCGCGCCCACCATCAGGGCGGCGGCGGTCTGCAGGGTGAAATGTCGACGGTTCACAACGGGTTCCTTGTCACGCAAAGGTCAGGGCGCCGGTGTCAGAGTCCGTCCGGGCCGCGAGGTTCCTACCTGGCTTCCAACGTTAGCAGCGCCCGGTCCGTGCACAAGGCGGCCGGGTTTCTGGCGGCCGGGCTTCTCGTGGCATGCTTGCAGTCTCCCTGGCTCGCTTGGTTCCCGCCCATGGCCGATCCCCTCACCCCTTCGCCCGCCGCTGCTCCCGCCTCCCCTGCGCCGACCGGTCTGGCCGGGCTGAAGATCCAGCGGGGCGGTGCCGCTCCCCGGCGGCGGCGGCGCTGGCCGGGGGTGTTGGCGGTCGTGGTGGCCATCGCCGTGGCGACGGGCCTGTTCGGCCCCCACACCACCGAGGTGCAGGCCACCGCGGTGCAGACGGCTTACGGCTCGCAGCAGTACAACCTGCTGGCCGCCTCGGGCTATGTGGTGGCCCAGCGCCGCGCGGCCGTGGCGTCCAAGGCCACCGGCCGGCTGGTGGAACTGGCGGTGCGCGAGGGCAGCGTGCTCAAGAAGGGCGAGCTGATCGCGCGGCTGGATGCGTCGGACGTGCTGGCCTCGCTGTCGGCCAGCCAGGCCGGGGTGCAGCAGGCCGAGGCCGCGCTCAGGCAGGCCCAGGCCAGCCAGGCCCAGGCCCAGGCCCAGCAGGCCCTGGCCGAGGACAACCTGCGCCGCACCGAGGGCCTGGCGGCGCAGAACTTCGTCTCGCCCCAGGCGGTGGAGACGGCCCGCACCCAGGCCCAGGCCGCCCAGGCCGCCACCGCCGCCGCGGTGGCCGGCGTGGGCACCGCGCGCGCCGGTCTGGCCCAGGCCCAGGCCCAGGTGCAGGTCCAGCAGGTCAACCGCGATTTCACCGAGATCCGCGCCCCCTTCGACTGTGTGGTGCTGGTCAAGAACGCCAATGTGGGCGACCTGATCACGCCTTTTTCCAATGCCTCGGGCACCTCCGGCGCGGTGGTGACGGTGGCCGACATGTCCACGCTGGAGGTCGAGGCCGATGTCTCCGAATCCAACGTCGCCCAGGTCAAGCCCGATCAGCCGGTGGAGATCACGCTGGACGCCATCCCCGGCGTGCGCTTTCCCGGCAGCGTCTCGCGCATCGTGCCCACGGTGGACCGGGCCAAGGCCACGGTGATGACCAAGGTGCGCTTCGCGCAGCTGGACCCCCGCATCCTGCCGGAGATGAGCGCCAAGGTCAGCTTCCTGTCTCAGGCGGTCAGCGCCGCCGACCAGCAGCCGGTGCTGGCCGTGCCGCCCCAGGCCATCGCCACCCGCGACGGGCACGAGGTGGTCTTCCGCATCGGCGCCGACGACAAGGCCGCCGCCGTCACCGTGGCCAAGGGCCGCACCCTGGGCGACGTGGTCGAGCTGCGCCAGGCCGGCGGGCTGAAGGCGGGCGACCGTCTGGTGCTCTCGCCGCCCGAGGGCCTGAAGGACCAGGCCCGGGTCAAGGTGGCCGCCGCGGGAGCCAAGTGAATGGCCGCTGAACCCACGCCGCTGATCCGCATCCGCTCGCTGGGCAAGCACTACCGGCGCGGCGACCAGACCATCCCCGTGCTGCTGGACATCCAGCTGACCGTGATGCCCGGCGAGTTCATCGCGCTGATGGGCCCTTCCGGCTCGGGCAAGAGCACCCTGCTCAACCTGATCGCCGGCATCGACAGCCCCAGCAGCGGCACCATCGAGATCGGCGGGGTCGACATTGCCACCCTTAGCGAGGGCCAGTTGGCCGACTGGCGGGCCCAGAACGTGGGCTTCATTTTTCAGTTCTACAACCTGCTGCCGGTGCTCAGCGCCTGGGAGAACGTGGAGCTGCCACTGCTGCTCACCCCGCTGTCCGCGCGCGAGCGGGCCGAGCGGGTGGAGACGGTGCTGGCCATGGTCGGGCTGACGGACCGCGCCGATCACTACCCCAATGAGCTCTCCGGCGGCCAGCAGCAGCGCGTGGCCATCGCCCGCGCCCTGGTGACCGACCCGGCCCTGATCGTGGCCGACGAGCCTACCGGCGACCTGGACCGCGCCACCGGTGAGGAGGTGCTGACGCTGATGGACGCGCTGGTGCGCGAACTGGGCAAGACCATCGTCATGGTCACCCACGACCCCAAGGCCGCCGCCCGGGCCCACCGCATGGTGCACCTGGAAAAGGGCGTGCTGGTGGACGAGGCGCCGGCGTGAGCGCCGGATCGGTGGCGACATGTTCTTGTTGAAGCTGCTGCTGCGCAACGCCTTCCGCCACCGGCTGCGCACCGGGCTGACCATCCTCGGCCTGGTCGTGGCCATCACCGCCTTCGGCCTGCTGCGCACCCTCATCAACGCCTGGTACGCGGGCGTGGAGGCCAGCTCCAGCACCCGCCTGGTCACCCGCAGCGCCATCTCGCTGACCTTCGCCCTGCCGCTGAGCTACGCCCCGCGCATCAAGGCGGTCGATGGCGTCACCACGGTCAGCTGGGCCAACTGGTTCGGCGGCATCTACCAGAGCGAGAAGAACTTCTTCCCCCAGTTCGCGGTGGAGCCCGCCAGCTACCTGCAGCTCTACCCCGAGTACGTGCTCAAGCCCGAGGAGAAGGAGGCCTTCATCCGGGATCGCCAGGGCGCGGTGGTGGGCCGCAAGCTGGCTGCCCAGTACGGCTGGAAGATCGGCGACCAGATCCCGCTGCGCGGCACCATCTACCCCGGCACCTGGACCTTCACGCTGCGCGGCATCTGGACCGGCGCCGAGGCCAAGACCGATGAGAACCAGATGCTCGTCCACTACGAGCTGGTCAACGAGAGCATCAAGCAGCGCTTTCCCGGCCGCGGCGACAGCACCGGCGCCTTCATCGTCGGCATCGACCAGCCGGCCAATGCCGCCCTCATCTCGCAGCACATCGACGCCGAGTTCCGCAACTCCCTGGCCGAGACCCTGACCGAGACCGAGGCCGCCTTCCAGCTCAGCTTCGTCTCGATGAGCGACGCCATCCTGGCGGCCATCCAGGCGGTGAGCTTCATCATCATCGTCATCATCATGGCGGTCATGGCCAACACCATGACCATGACCGCGCGCGAGCGCCTGTCCGAGTACGCCACGCTCAAGGCCCTGGGCTTCCCGCCACGCTTCGTCGTCGCCCTGCTCTTCGGCGAAAGCCTGCTGATCGCGGTGATCGGCGGTGCGCTGGGCCTGCTGGCCACCTTCCCGGCGGTGGCCGGCATCGCCCATGCGCTGGGCAGCTTCCTGCCGGCCTTCCACATCACGCCGCTGACCATGGGCCTGCAGATCGGCGCGGCCCTGCTGGTGGGCACGGTGGCCGCCGCCTGGCCGGCCTGGCGCATGAGCCACATCGACATCGTCAGCGGGCTGAGGTTCATGGCATGAGGGGGCTCGCATGAAGGACCTTGCATGAAGGCCGTGCCGCTGTCCTACATCGCCCGCAACCTCTGGGTGCGGCGCGTCACCACCCTGCTCACCGCCGGCGGCATGGCGCTGGTGGTCTACACCTTCGCCACCGTGCTGATGATGAGCGAGGGCATCCGCGCCACCCTGGTGGCCACCGGCCGGCCCGACAACGTCATCGCCCTGCGCAAGGGATCGCCCTCGGAGATCAGCAGCGGCGTGGACCGCAGCCAGGCCGCCGTCCTGGCCAGCCTGCCGGGCATCGCCCGCGGGGCCGACGGCCAGCGCCTGGCCAGCGCCGAGACCGTGGTGCTCAACGCCCTGCCCAAGAAGGACAGCGCCAAGGCCGGCAACCTGACCATGCGCGGCACCTCGGCCGCTGGCCTGGCGCTGCGGCCCCAGGTGCGGCTGGTGGCCGGGCGCATGTTCCGCCCCGGCAGCGCCGAGATCATCGTCGGCCGCGCGGTCAGCGACGGCTTTGCCGGTGCCCTGCTGGGCCAGAGCCTGCGCTTTGCCGGCCGCGAGTGGCGCATCGTCGGCATCTTCGACGCCGCCCACACCGCCTTCGACAGCGAGATCTGGGGCGATGTGGACGTGATGATGCAGGCCTTCCGCCGCAGCGCCTACTCGGTGGTGCTCTGGCGCCTGGCCGACCCGGACGGCTTCGCGCGCCAGCAGGCGGTCATCGCCGCCGACCCGCGGCTGACCGTGGAGGCCAAACCCGAGGTGCAGTTCTACGAGGAACAGAGCCAGGCCCTGGCCACCTTCATCCGCATCCTGGGCACCGCGTTGTCCATCATCTTCAGCATCGGCGCGGTGGTGGGGGCGATGATCACCATGTTCGCTGCCGTCTCGCAGCGCACCGGCGAGATCGGCACGCTGCGTGCCCTGGGCTTTCGCCGCGGCGCGGTGCTGGCCGCCTTCCTGGGCGAGAGCCTGCTGCTGGCCCTGGTGGGCGGCCTGATGGGCCTGGCCGGCGCCAGCCTGATGCAGACGGTCAACATCAGCACCACCAACTTCCAGACCTTCGCCGAGCTGGCCTTCCAGTTCAAGCTGACGCCCGGCATCGTCGTGCAGACCCTGGTTTTCGCGCTGGCCATGGGCTTCATCGGCGGCTTCATCCCCGCCTGGCGGGCCGCCCGGCTGCAGATCGTCGACTGCCTGCGGGCGGCGTGACCGGCGCGGCTTCCGCTGCGGGCTGCGTGGCCGGGGCCTCGCCCAGCAGATAGCGCGCGCCCGGGCCGCGCACCGCGGCCGCGTCGTCGGCGTTGTAGAGCGCGCAACTCTTGAGCGACAGGCAGCCGCAGCCGATGCAGCTGCCCAGGCGGTCGCGCAGCCGCGTCATGGCGGCGATGCGCGCGTCCAGCAGCGCCTTCCAGCCGCGCGAAAGCTGCTCCCAGTCGGCCTTGGTGGGCGTGCGGCCCTCGGGCAGGCTGGCCAGCGCGGCGCGGATCTCCTCCAGCGACAGGCCCAGGGTCTGGGCCGCGCGGATGAAGGCCAGCCGGCGCAGGTCGGCCCGCGTGTAGCGCCGCCGGCCCGAGGCGCTGCGCAGCGAGGCCATCAGCCCCTGCTGCTCGTAGAAGCGGATCGCGCTGGGCGCCAGGCCGGCGCGCCGGGCCAGTTCGCTGATGCTCAGGGCCTGGGTGGTGGTCCTTGGCGGGGTGACGGTGTCGGGGGAGGACGGCGAGGCGCTTGACATCAAGTTCACTTTAACTTGCAAGATGCTGCCCATCATCCCACTTCGCCGCTGCGCCCGCCATGACCGCCTCCTTTCCCGCCCTCGCCCGCCAGGCGTCTGCCGCCTTGCCCCTTCCGCCGTCCCGCCTGCCTTCACGGCTCTCCCCCCAGGCCCAGTCCCGGCCCGACGTCCACGCTCGCGCCGACCTGCAGACCCTGCTGGACCGCTGCAGCGCCCTGGGGCCGGATCTGCCCAACGGCTACACCAACCACCTGCCCATGGCCTTGCACGCCCTGGCCCGCCTGGGCGCCGACGCGGACCGGCTGGAAGGCTTTGCCCGGCACTACCTCGCGCGGCAGGGCCTGGCCTGGCCCGACG
>NZ_BADL01000116.1 GCF_000333615.1 Ideonella sp. B508-1
TCTCTCGGACGACTTCTGGACGGTTCGCGCCATCGGGTCGCGGTGCAAGAGTGCCTGAACCGTCTGGCCATGTGCCGGGTTCCGCAGCCGACAGGGTGCCACGCACCCTCGGCCCCGCGGACAACGGAGCCCAGGTGACCCTGGGTGTGGGCGCGCAGCTGCGCATTGCGCTGCCGGAGTCGCCCACCACCGGCTTTCGCTGGCGCCTGGACGATGCCGCGGCACAGGCGGCCTGCGGGCTGTTGACGCTGATGGACGATGCCTACGCCGGCCCGGCGCCTGGCCTGGCCGGCGGGGCGGGGCAGCGGGTGTGGACCTGGCAGGCGATGGCCCCCGGCCAGGTTCAGCTGCAATGGGTGCTGCGCCGCGCGGGCGCGCCTGCTGCGGAGCAAGGCCGCTTTTCGGCGCAGGTGAAGGTCCAGGGCTCCGCGGTCGCCTCCGTGTCGACGTAACTGCCGGTGAAGCCCGGCTTGCGGCTGGGCCCAGGCTCGACGCCATGGCCCCGGAACGGGTGGGCCGGGGGCGGCCTTTCTACAATCCGGGCCATGGCTTCACAACGTGTGGTCGTCGGCCTGTCCGGCGGCGTCGATTCCTCGGTCTCCGCCTGGCTGCTCCAGCAGCAGGGCTACGAGGTCATCGGCATCTTCATGAAGAACTGGGAAGACGACGACGACGGCGAGTACTGCTCGACGCGCCAGGACTTCCTGGACGCCGCTTCGGTGGCCGACGTGCTGGGCATCGAGATCGAGCACGTCAACTTCGCGGCCGAGTACAAGGACCGCGTCTTCGCCGAGTTCCTGCGCGAGTACCAGGCCGGCCGCACGCCCAACCCGGACGTGCTGTGCAACGCCGAGATCAAGTTCAAGGCCTTCCTGGACCACGCCATGCGCCTGGGCGCCGACAAGATCGCCACCGGGCACTACGCACGGGTGCGCGAAGTGGGCGGATGCTTCCAGCTGCTCAAGGGCCTGGACCCGCTCAAGGACCAGAGCTACTTCCTGCACCGGCTCAACCAGGCCCAGCTGTCCAAGACCATCTTCCCGGTGGGCGAGCTGCCCAAGACCGAGGTGCGCCGCATCGCGGCCGAGCTCAAGCTGCCCAATGCCAAGAAGAAGGACTCGACCGGCATCTGCTTCATCGGCGAGCGGCCCTTCCGCGACTTCCTCAACCGCTACCTCAGCAACCAGCCCGGCCCCATCCTGGACGACCGCGGCCGCCGGCTGGGCGAGCATGTGGGCCTGTCCTTCTACACCCTGGGGCAGCGCCAGGGCCTGGGCATCGGCGGCGTGAAGGAGAAGAAGGCCCAGCGCGGCGGCGGCGACCACGCCCCCTGGTACGTGGCCCGCAAGGACCTGGAGCGCAACATCCTCTACGTGGTGCAGGGCCACGACCATCCCTGGCTGCAGTACCGCAGCCTGGTGGCCGACGACACCAGCTGGGTGGCCGGCGAGCCGCCGGCGGCCGGCGCCATCGGCGCCAAGACGCGCTATCGCCAGGCTGACGCCCCCTGCACGCTGGCGCCCGGCGCCGGGGCCACGTTGCAGCTGGACTTCGCCGAGCCGCAATGGGCCGTCACCCCGGGCCAGTCGGCCGTGCTCTACGACGGTGAGGTCTGCCTGGGCGGTGGTGTGATCGCCAGCGCCGAACCCTGGCGCTGAGTTTCCGCGCGGTCCCGTCGCCGTATGAAACGGCCTTCGGTGCGATGCGCTGTATTGTTTTGTACATAACGCACGCACCGGACGTCGCAAACGCGACAGCCGTGGCGCACCGAGGCCCTTGGGAAAGGGCGCTCCCCGGGAAGACGCGCACTGGCATGCCGATTGCTCGCTGCCCGTTCGTTCGCTATATACATCCATAAATAACGAACGTATCCGACGTCATACCGAGACCTGCGCGGGCACTCGGTGGGCGGGCGGACAAGCCGCCGGGGAACTTGGGAACCCCTGGGCGGACCTCGTCGAGCAGTGGTCCCTTGAGCCGCTCCAGGTCACAGGGGCATGCCCCGGCACGCCTGGAGATTTCGAATGTTCTCAGGAGAAATCATGTTCCGCATTTCCATGGGCAAACAGTTGTTGGGGGTTTCGGTCGTCGCGCTGGCCCTGGGGGCATCCGCCGCCCAGGCCGCCACGGTCAAGGTCGCGGTGGCGGCCAACTTCCTGGCGCCGCTCAATGCATTGGTCACCGCCTACAAGGCCGCGGGCCGGAGCTATTCCAGTTCCACGTTCACCGTCACCTCGGGGGCCACCGGCGATCTCGCCTCGGCCATCAGCAGCGCCGTCACCTCCGGGGGCAGCACCCCTTACGACCTGTTCTTCGCGGCGGACGACACCACGCCGGCCTCGCTGGCCAGCACGCTCAGCAGCTACGGCGTGGTCCAGACGCCGTACTTCTATGCCCAGGGCAAGTTGGTGCTGTGGTCCAAGTACGGTCCGGATGTCAGCACCGCCGGCTATGCCGGCTTCCCCTCGCCTGCCGGCTATGCCTACGCCAATGGCCAGGTGGCCATCGCCAACCCCGGCACCGCACCGTATGGCACGGCCGCGCAGCAGGTGATGGCGCGGGTCACCGGCATCACCTACCCGGGCGGCAGCTACGACGCCAAGTTCTCCCAGTATTCGACCATCACGGCCACCTACAACGCGGTCAATGCCAGCACGGGGACTACTTCCTACCCCAACCTGGGCTTTGTCGCCAAGTCGCTGCTCTGCGATGCCAGCACCGGGGCCATCCGCAGCCCGCTGACCGGCAGCTACTTCGAGTACACGCCTTCGTCGGTGGACGGCGGGGCGCCGCACGACCGCCTGCTGCAGAACGCGGTGGCCATCCGCGGCCGCAGCGGCGCCAGCGATGCCGCGGTGGACGACTTCTCGGCCTATGTCCAGACGGCGGCCGCCAAAACCATCATCCAGAGCTACTGCTACCTGACCACGGCGTCGTGACGGGAGGGCGCCACCGCCGACATGGGCGGTGGCGCGCGCCGCACAAGAGGAAAAGGAGTTCGAGATGAACAGACCGTCATTCCACCCGCGCCGGCTCAGCCTGGCCATCGCCGCGCTGTGCTGCACACCGGCCCTGTGGGCTGCGCCCCAGGGCGGGGTGGTGACCAGCGGCACCGCCACCATCGGCCAGAGCGGCACGGTCACCACCATCGACCAGGCCTCGCAGAAGGCGGCCATCGACTGGCAGAGCTTCAGCGTCGGGATCCGTGAGACGGTGAACTTCAACCAGCCCAATGCCTCGGCGGTCATCCTCAACCGGGTGATCGGCAACGAGAGCAGCGTCATCGACGGGGCCCTGCATGCCAATGGCCAGGTCTTCCTGATCAACTCCAACGGGGTGCTGTTCGGCAAGGGCAGCCGTGTCAGTGCGGGGGGGCTGGTGGCCAGCACCCGCGATCTCAGCAACGCGGACTTCGAGGCGGGCCGGACGGTCTTCCAGGGCGACAGCGCCGGCGCGGTCGTCAACATGGGCCGGCTCAGCGCGGCGGCGGGGGGCTATGTGGCGCTGCTGGGCCAGCAGGTGGTCAACGAGGGGGTGATCGTCGCCACCCAGGGCACGGTGGCCCTGGCCAGCGGCAACCGGATCAGCCTCAACTTCAACGGTGATTCGCTGCTGGGCCTCAGCCTGGACCAGGGCGCACTCGATGCGCTGGTGGACAACCGGGGGGCCGTCTACGCCGACGGGGGCGCGGTGATCCTCACCGCCAAGGCGGCCGACGCGCTGCTGGGCAGCCAGGTCAATGACAGCGGCATCGTCCAGGCCCGCACGCTGGACGACCTCCAGGGCGACATCCTGCTCAACGCCCTCGGCGGCACCACGCGGGTGTCCGGCACGCTGGACGCCTCGGCCCCCACGGGAGGCGCCGGGGGGCGCATCGAGACCTCCGGGCGGGCCGTGCAGATCGCCGACGGCGCCCTCATCAGCACCCGGGCCGCCCAGGGGGCGACGGGCCACTGGACCATCGACCCCGATGGCTTCACCGTGGGTGCGGACGGTGACATCAGCGCCACCACGCTCGGCAGCCTGCTGGCCAGCAACAACATCACGCTGGAGTCCACCGGCGGCCATGGCACCGACGGGGACATCCATGTCAACGACGCGATCAGCTGGGCCGCCGACACCGTGCTGACCCTGACGGCCACCCAGGATGTCGCGATCCACGCGCCCATCACCGCCACCGGAAGCCACGCCGGCCTGGCCCTGAACTACGGCGGTGACTACAGCATCGACACCGGCGCGGGCGCCTCGGTGACCCTCAGCGGCGCCAACGCCAGCCTCAGCCTCAACGGCACCGCCTACACGCTGGTCCACGACATGACGGCACTGGCCGCGCTGGACGATGTCCACGGCCTGGCCGCCGGCCACTACGCCCTGGCCGAGGATCTGGACGCGTCCGGCACGCCGTACGGCGCGGCGGTGGTGGCCAACCTGTCGGGCACGCTGGCGGGGCTGGGCCACACGATCAGCCACCTGACCCTCGCCGAAGCCTATGGCAGCACCGACAACCTCGGCCTGGTCGGGACGATCACGAGCACCGGCACCGTCCGCGACCTGGGGTTGAGCGACGTCCAGGTGGGCGGGCCCCTGTACGTCGGCGCGCTGGCCGGCGAGAACGACGGCACCATCCTCAACTGCCACAGCAGCGGCACGGTGTCCGGCTACATCAACGTCGGTGGTCTGGTGGGCACCAATGTCGGCAGCATCACCCAGTCCTGGTCCAGCGCCGCGGTCCTGGGGGCCCAGGCCGACTATGGCTCCGGCCTGGAGGGCTATTACAGCGGCGTGGGCGGCCTGGCGGGCGAGAACTACGGCAGCATCACCGACGCCCACGCCACCGGCGATGTCACCGTGCTCAGCGCCGACCCGAGCGCCAGCGCCACCTACATCGGCGGGCTGGTGGGCTACAACGGCAACGGGGTGCTCACGCGCACCTACGCCAGCGGCAATGTGAGCACCACGTCCAATGTCTACTACGTGGGCGGGCTGGCCGGCATCAGCTCCGGCAGCCAGGCCGCCATCATCGACTCCCAGGCCAGCGGCAACGTCAGCGGCGGCAACCACGTGGGCGGCCTGGTGGGCAGCAACGGCTACGGCGCCAGCATCCGCGGCTCGTCGGCCACGGGCACGGTGACCGGCCTGTCGACCGACAGTCCCGCCGACGTGGGCGGCCTGGTCGGCGAAAACCTCTCGGGCAGCACCATCAGCAATTCGTTTGCAACCGGCGAGGTCACCGGCAACAACAGCTACATGGGCGGCCTGGTGGGCAGCAATGGCGGCAGCGTCGCCGATTCCTATGCCACCGGCAATGTGGACCCCACCGGCAACAACAACGCGGGCGGGCTGGTCGGCTCGAACGCCGGCGAGATCAGCGGCTCGCATGCCACGGGCAACGTGTCGGGTGAGTACGTGGGCGGCCTGGCCGCCCTCAACAGCGGCAGCATCGCTGATTCGTATGCGACGGGCAATGTGACGGGCAGCTACGCCGCGGGCGGCCTGGTGGGGGGCAACACCGGCACCATCACCGGCTCCAACGCCTCGGGTGCCGTGGACGGCGCCTACGACGCCGCCGGCGGCCTGGTGGCGGTCAACAGCGGCAGCATCAGCAACTCCAGCGCCACCGGCGCGGTGACCGGCGCGACGGCGGCGGGCGACGACAAGCTCACCGGCCGCAACACCGGCACCATCACCAACAGCAGTTACCACGATGTCGCCGCCGAGGCTGCGGCCGCTGCAGCCGCGCAGGCTGCGGCCGATGCCGCCGCACAGGCAGCCGCACAAGCCGCTGCCGATGCCGCTGCCAAGGCGGCTGCAGATGCCGCCGCCGCTGCGGCCGCCCAGGCCGCGGCCGATGCCGCTGCCGCCGCAGCAGCCCAGGCGGCCGCCGATGCCGCCGCCGATGCCGCCGCCGCCGCCGCGGCACAGGCTGCGGCCGCCGCCCAGGCCGCGGCCGATGCCGCCGCCAAGGCCGCCGCCCAAGCCGCTGCGCAGCAGGCGGCCCAGCAGGCCGCGCGACAGGCCGCGCTGGCCCAGGCCGCGCTGGAGCGGCGGATCCAGCAGGGCACCGGCCAGGCCGCGCAGGCGGTGGCCGACGCCCAGCGCCTGACCCGCCAGGGGGCCGTGGCCGCGAACGAGGCGATCCCGGCTCAGCCCCGCGCCGCCGCCCTGGACAGCCATCTGATCATCAGCGAACCGGGCCGCTTCTCCGCCCATGTCCGGCGCATCGAGGTGGATGGCCAAGTCTATGAGCTGGATGACAACGCCGCCGCCCCGGGCACCTCGCGTCCGGCCACCCCGCCATGAGCCGTCTGTTCCCGGTCCCTCCTTCTGCTTCTTCTCCTTTTGCCTGGCCTGTCATGAAAGCCCTGTCCGTTCTGCGCGGTGCGCCCCGCCGCTGGTCTGTCCCGCTGGCCCTGTGCGTGGGCGCGGGGGCCAGCCCCGCGCAGACAGTGACGCCGCCCTATGGCATTGGCGATGCGCTCAAGGCGGTTCAGCCCGAGCGCGCACCGGTGCCGGCCCCGCCCCCGGCGCCGGTCATCCAGACCCGCGAGGAGGCGCCCCTGAGCCTGCCCGACGGCGCCACGCTGACGGTCAAGGCCTTCCGCTTCGAGGGGGCCGAGTTCATCGGCGAGGACGCGCTGCAGGCCGAGCTGGTCTCCTTTCTGAACCGGCCCCTGCGCATGGCCGACATCGAGGCCGCCGCCGGCCGGATCACCGCGCTGTACCGTCGGCACGGCTACCTGGTGGCCCGTGCCTATGTGCCCCGGCAGGATGCGCGCTCGGGCACCCTGGTGCTGCACATCCTGGTGGGCCATTTCGGCCAGCTCTCGCTGAAGAACACCTCCCGGGTGGCCGATGATCTGCTGCGGCCGGTGTTCCAGTCGCTGCAAGGCCAGGGGGTGGTCAGCCGCGACGGCCTGGAGCGCGCGATGCTGCTGGTCGGCGACATGCCCGGCGCGTCGCTGCCCCGGTTGACGGTGGGCCCGGGCCAGGCGCCGGGCAGCTCGGACTTCGAGGTCGAGGTGCCCGAAGGCCCGCTGGTGACGGGCAGTCTGCTGGGCGACAACCAGGGCTCGCGCTACACCGGCCGGAACCGCGTCAGCCTGGGGCTGGACGTCAATTCCCCCTTGGGGGGGGCAGACCGCCTGTCGCTCAATGCGATGAATGCCGAGGGCGGCGGTCTGGTCAGTGGCCGGCTGGCCTACAGCGTGCCGCTGGGCAGCGACGGCCTGCGCGCCGAGCTGGCGGGCAGCAAGACCACCTACGAGCTGGGCCACGTCTACCAGGACCTGGGCGCCAGCGGCACGGCCTACAGCGCGGAAGCCACCCTG
>NZ_BADL01000115.1 GCF_000333615.1 Ideonella sp. B508-1
CCCCCGGAACAGTTCACCGACGCNGACGCGGCCCTGGCCCGCGTGTTCGAGCTCTACAACGCCCAGGTGCAGCACCTGCGGCAGAAGCTGCGCGACTACGTGGCCGGGCAGGACCTGGGCGGCCGGGTGCGGGCCTGGTACCCCAGCGTGCGGGTGCAGGTGGAGACGGCCCCGCGCCACGACACGCGGCTGAGCTACGGCTTCGTGGCCGGCCCCGGCCAGTACGAAACCACCCTCACCCGGCCCGACCTGTTCGGTCACTACTACCGGGAACAGTTCGCCCTGCTGCTGAAGAACCACGGCATCGGGCTGGAGGTGGGGTTGGGCCGGCAACCGATCCCGGTGCATTTCTCGCTGGCCGACGATGAGCATGTGGAAGGCCACCTGAGCAGCGAACGCCGCCGGCGCCTGTCCGAGCACTTCGACCTGCCGGACCTGGCCGCCATGGACGATGGCATTGCCAATGGCACCTACGAACCCGGCCCGCGCGAGCCGCAGCCGCTGGCCCTGTTCACCGCGCCGCGGATGGATTACTCGCTGCACCGGCTGCGCCACTACACCGGCACCGCCCCCGAGCACTTCCAGAACTTCGTGCTGTTCACGAACTACCAGTTCTACATCGACGAGTTCATCCGCCTGGGCCGGCAGCTGATGCAAAGCCCCGAGAGCGAATACACCGCCTTCGTCGAGCCGGGCAATGTGGTGACGCCCCGGGTCGACCGGGCGGCCCAGGCCAGCGGCTCGCCCCCGCCCCGTCTGCCGCAGATGCCGGCCTACCACCTGGTGCGCGAGGACGGCTGCGGCATCACCATGGTCAACATCGGCGTCGGCCCCTCCAATGCCAAGACGGCCAGCGACCACATCGCCGTGCTGCGGCCCCACGCCTGGCTGATGCTGGGCCACTGCGCCGGCCTGCGCAACACCCAGCAGCTGGGCGACTACGTGCTGGCCCACGGCTATGTGCGCGAGGACCATGTGCTGGACGAGGAACTGCCGCTGTGGGTCCCCATCCCGGCCCTGGCCGAGGTGCAGCTGGCGCTCGAACAGGCGGTGGCCGAGATCACCCAACTGTCGGGCTACGAGCTGAAGAAGGTGCTGCGCACCGGCACCGTCGCCACCACCGACAACCGCAACTGGGAACTGCTGCCGCATCCGGGTCCCGAACGCCGCTTCAGCCAGAGCCGCGCGGTGGCGCTGGACATGGAAAGCGCCACCATCGCGGCCAATGGCTTCCGCTTCCGGGTGCCCTACGGCACGCTGCTGTGCGTGTCCGACAAGCCGCTGCACGGCGAGATCAAGCTGCCCGGCATGGCCAACCATTTCTACCGCGAGCGGGTGGACCAGCATCTGCGCATCGGCATCCGCGCGCTCGAACTGCTGCGCGCCGGTGGTGCGGGCCCCCTCCACAGCCGCAAGCTGCGCAGCTTCGCCGAAGTCGCCTTCCAGTAAGGCCTGGCACCTGTCAGGCCACCCGTCCCCCGGGCCAGCCCCACCTGCCGGCCCGGGGGTGGGGCTGGCGCATCCTCCTTCTCTTCACGCCAACAAGCCCGGGTTTGCGTTTACTTTTTATTGCGAACCCTTCTCATTTGCATTAATATTTGTCAAACGGGCCTGGTCACTGCCGGGCCCGTCACGTTCAGGCCCCCGAAGCAGGACATGCCAGCCACCGCCAGCCGCTGGCTTCGAGGACGCCGAGATGGTTCCCACACCACCTTTGTCCATCACCAAGCATGTCCACCCACATCCGCAGCCGGCGACTGACGCCGACCCGCAGCCCCTTTGTCGCCACCTCCGCGCCCGCCTTGGGCGCCGCCCTGCTGAGCCTGCCGCTGGCCCTGCATGCGCAGACCGCCCCGACGCAGGACACCCCCACCCTGCCCACCGTCAGCGTCACCGGCGCCGCCGAGGGCTACAAGGCTGACACCAGCGCCTCGCCCAAGTTGACCCAGCCGCTGCTGGACACGCCCAAGTCGGTGCAAATCATCACCAAGGACCTGATGCAGGCCCAGGGCGCCACCACCCTGACCGAGGCTTTGCGCAACACCCCGGGCATCACGCTGCAGCTCGGTGAGAACGGCAGCACCTCGGCCGGCGACACCTTCCAGATGCGCGGCTTCTCGACCCAGACCTCGACCTTCGTCGACGGCATCCGCGACCTGGGCGCCATCACCCGTGACGTGTTCAACCTGGATCAGGTGGAAGTGGTCAAAGGCCCCTCCGGTGCCGACATCGGCCGCGGCGCGGCGGGCGGCTACATCAACCTGATCAGCAAGCTGCCCGAGCGCGGCGAGCGCAACGACGCCACGCTGACCGTGGGCACCGCCGACACGAAGCGCGCCACGGCCGACATCGGCCGGGGCTTTGGCGAAACCTCGGCCTGGCGCCTCAACGTGATGACGCAGGACAGCGGCGTGGCCGGCCGCGATGAAGTGAAGAACAAGGGCTGGGCCATCGCCCCCAGCGTGGCCTTCGGCCTGAACACGCCCACGCGCCTGTACCTGTATTCGCAGCACGTGCACCAGGACAACGTGCCCGACGGCGGCATCCCCACCATCGGCATGAAGGGCTTCTACAACGCCAACAGCGCCCTCGATGCCGGCGCCAAGGTGGACACCCACAACTTCTACGGCAGCAAGAACGACCACGAGAAGGTCGACGCCGACATGTTCACCGTGAAGCTGGAGCATGACCTGGCCCCCGGCACCACGGTGCGCAATGTCACCCGCTACGGCCAGACCCACATGGACCGCGTGCTGACCGGCGTGAACGGCC
>NZ_BADL01000114.1 GCF_000333615.1 Ideonella sp. B508-1
GCAGGCGCTCTGGAGGTGCCGTTGATGTTGGTGAGGCGGCGGATGGGCTCGAACAGCAGCGACATGGCCGTGACGAAGCCGAAGAACTCGCCCGGGGTGAGCAGGTTGCGCGCGGACAGCGTCATGACGACGAAGATGACCCCGGACACCGCCAACGCCGCCAGCACCTGCACCAGCGGCACATTGGCCGACTGCACCCGCACCGCGCGCATGCTGGCGCGCCGCAGGTCCTCGCTGAGCTGGTTGAAGCGACCGGACTCGTAGTCGCGGGCGCCGAAGATCTTGAGTTCCTTCACGCCGCTGAGGCCCGCCTCCAGCTGGCCGGCCAGTTGCCCGGCCAGGGTGCGCATGGCCTCGTTGGACACCCGCAGCTTGCGGCTGGCCACGCGGATCAGGATGGCCACCACCGGCGCCACCAGCAGGATCAGCAGGGTCAGGTGCCAGGCCAGCAGGAAGAGCTTGACCGTCAGGCCGATGATGATCAGGGTGTCGCGGATGACGATGATCCAGGCCGAGGACAGGGCCTGGCTGAGCAGCGGGATGTCGTTGAGGATGCTGCTCAGCATGCGCCCGTGGGAGCGCGACTGGTGCTCGGCCAGCGGCAGCCCCGTCTGATGGCGGAAGACCTCCTGGCGCAGGTCCGACATGGCGTGCTGGGCCACCGCCTGGCTGGCCACGTTGGCCACATAGTCCACCAGGCCCTTGGCGGCGAAGGTCAGGGCCAGCAGCAGCGGCAGGCGCCAGCCGGCCTGCGGGTCCTTGCCGATCAGGCCCTTGTCCACCAGGTGCTGCAGCAGCGTGGGCACCAGGGGCTCCAGTGCCGCGGCCGCCGCCATGGCCAGCAGGGCCAGGGCCGCGGTGCGCCAGTAGGGCCGGGTGTAGCCCAGCAGGCGACGATAGACCTGGACGGAATCGTTCATTCTCGGCGCAGCACCTTGTCGACGAACCAGGTGCCCAGCTTGGACTTGCGGCGCTGGTCGTACTCGGCCTGCAAGGCTTCCGGGTCGTAGACGTTCTGCACCCAGTCCAGGAAGGCGATCGGCCGGGCGCGGTGGGCCGCCAGGTAGGCCTCGAAGAAATAGTCCAGCCGGCCGGTGTTGCCGAACTGGAAATGGCCATAGCGCCAGCTCAGTTCGGTGAGCTTCTCGATGGGGTCGCCAAGATGGAAGTGACGGTACAGCGCCGAGGCCAGGCCCGCGCGGTCCGCCCCCGACTTGCAATGCAGCATGGCCGGGTACTCGATGGTCTGGAAGGCGTCGCGCAGGGCCAACACCTCATCCACCCGCGGCATGCGCCGCGAGCCCAGGGAGAAGCTGATCAGCTTCAGGCCCAGGCGGCGGCAGGCATCGGCCTCCAGGGCGTAGGACCCCTGCCCCAGGTTTTCGCCGCGCAGGTTCAGCACGGTGCGGATGCCCAGGGTCTTGCGATAGCGTCGCAGCTGAGCCGGGCTGGGCTGGCTCAGCCGGTACATGCCCCCGCCCAGGTGATGCAGGTTGTTGTACAGGGCCCGGAATGCACCATGGTCCACCAGGTACATGTCAAGGCGGGCGATCCACCGGCCCAGGCGTGTCTTGAGGTTGTGGCGCATGAAAGAGGGAGCGGAGCACGACATGCGCTCCCCAGGACGAAAGGGCCGGATTTTATCCGGCCCGCCCGCTCAGCCGCACTGGCCAACGTAGCCGCAGGCGGTGCAGAAGTCGCAGCCGTCCTTGTGGATCAGGGTGCTGTTGCCACATTCCGGGCAGGGCTTTCCGGCCATCGGCGTCACCGTCTCGGCCGCGTGGGCCTTGGCGGCCGGGGCCTGCAGGATGCCCATCTCGCGCAGCGGGAAGCCCTGGTCGTCCAGCACGCCCAGCATGGCGTAGCGGTGGATGATCAGCCGGGCCACATAGGCCACGGTGCTGGGCCAGACCTGCTGGCGCTTCTCGCCCGGCACCGGCGCCATGAAGTGGCCCAGCGGCTCGCCGACATTGAGCAGCTTGCGCAGCTTCATGCCGATCCAGGCCGGGTCGATCACCCGCATGTCCAGCGACAGCAGGCGGGCCAGGCCGTCCAGCGCCTTGGGATAGTTGCCCGAGAAGCCGACCGCGCAGGGCCGGGTCACATAGCCCGAGGCCGACTCGGTGCTGGCCAGGGCCACTTCCTTGAGCGTCAGCGTGAAGGCCTCGCCGGTGGCGGGGTTGTCCACGTCCACCGCCCAGGCCAGGGTGCCGGCGGTGGTGGTGCGGGGTTCCTCGCGGCTGAACATGGCGTCCAGCACCGGGGTCGGGCCACCCTCCTCCAGTGCGCCCAGCTCTTCGCAGCGCCAGCGGATGACGGCGGCGGTGGCTGCCACCACGCCCGGGAACAGGCGCTTCTCGCCCGAGGGCGGGAAGGCCATCTCGAAGGCGCGCTCCTCGGCCACGGTGGCCAGGGCATCGAGCTTGAGCTTGAGCCACTGCGGGTCGTTGACCCGCATGTCCATCGACAGCGTCTTGGCCAGGGCGCCCAGGCCGCGCGGCTGCTCGGCGCCGTTGACCCAGACCTCGAAGGGCAGGTTCTTGCCAAACAGGCCGCCATCCGGCCCCTCGGCCGGGGTTTCGCCGACAAACAGCGCAAAGTCGCCGTGCGGGTGCTGGATCATGTAGCTCCAGGCCGGGTTGCCGGCGCGCATCTCCGGCCGGCCGGGCCAGCGCATGGAAGTGAGCACCGGCTTGGGCAGCTTCTCCAGCTTCAGGCGCTGGTTGGCACCGTCGGTGGTCAGCGGTGCGGGCTGGGCGGCCGCGGTGGCGCTGGGCTCCACGCTCAGCACCGAGCCCAGCACCGCATTGGGCCGGTAGGTGGCCAGGCCCTTGAGGCCGCTCTGCCAGGCCGTCAGGTACAGATCCTGGAAGTCGGCATAGGGGTAGTCGGCCGGCACGTTGACCGTCTTGGAGATCGAGGTGTCGATGCAGGGGGCCACCGCGGCCACCATCAGGGCGTGGGCCTCGGCGCTCATCTCCAGCGCGGTGACGAAGGCCTCGGTCAGCGGCGCCTCGACGCCCTTGAGGTGGCGGTACAGGCGCCAGGCGTGGTCCTCCACCGCGTATTCCTTGAAGCTGCCATCGGGCATGCGCTTCTTGCGGGTGTAGGTCCAGCTGAAGGCCGGCTCGATGCCGTTGGAGGCGTTGTCGGCAAAGGCCAGGCTGATGGTGCCGGTCGGGGCGATGGACAGCAGGTGCGAGTTGCGCAGGCCGTGGGTGCGGATGCGGTCCTTGACCGCCTGCGGCAGGCGCGAGGCGAAGGTGCCGCGCGACAGGTACATGTCGGCGTTGAACAGCGGGAAGGCGCCGCGTTCGGCCGCCAGGTCCACGCTGGCGTTGTAGGCGCCGTCGCGCATCACCTCGGAGATGCGGCGGGCCATGTCGCGCGCCTCGGGCGTGTCGTAGCGCAGGCCCAGCATCACCAGGGCGTCCCCCAGGCCGGTGAAGCCCAGGCCGACGCGGCGCTTGTTGGCCGCCTCCTGGCGCTGGCGCTCCAGCGGCCAGACGGTCACGTCCAGCACGTTGTCCAGCATGCGGGTGGCCACCTTGACCACCTCGACGAAGGCAGCCTCGTCGAAGCTGGCATCGGCCTCGAAGGGTTGGCGCACGAAATGCGTCAGGTCGATCGAGCCCAGGCAGCAGCAGCCATAGGGCGGCAGCGGCTGTTCGGCGCAGGGGTTGGTGGCCGAGATGGATTCGCAGTAGCTGAGGTTGTTGTCCTGGTTGATGCGGTCCAGGAAGAGCACGCCCGGCTCGGCGTGGTCATAGGTGGAGCGCATGATCTGGTCCCACAGCGCCGTGGCCGGCAGCTTGCGGTAGACCCACAGGCCGTCGCCACGCTGAAAGGCCCCGGCCTTCTTCTGCTTGTCGCCCGGCTCGGCACGGTGGGTCAGCTCCACGTCGGCCCCCGCCTGCACCGCCTTCATGAACTCGTCGGTCACGCCCACCGAGATGTTGAAGTTGCGCAGATCGCCCTGGTCCTTGGCGTGGATGAATTCCTCGATGTCCGGGTGGTCGCAGCGCAACACGCCCATCTGGGCGCCGCGGCGGGCGCCGGCGGATTCCACCGTCTCGCAGGAGCGGTCGAAGACCCGCATGTAGCTCACCGGGCCGGAGGCGCTGGACTGGGTAGAGCCCACCCAGGCGCCCTTGGGCCGGATGCGGGAGAAGTCGTAGCCCACGCCACCGCCCCGGCGCATGGTCTCGGCCGCCTCGGTCAGCGCGGTATAGATGCCCGGAAAGCCCTCTTCATCCGAGGCGATGGAGTCGCCCACCGGCTGGACGAAACAGTTGATCAGGGTGGCCGTCAGGTCGGTGCCGGCGGCGGAGTTGATGCGGCCGGCCGGCACGAAGCCACGGCGCTGCGCCTCCAGGAACCGGGCCTCCCAGTGGGCCCGCTGCTCGGCCGGCTCATGGGCCGCCAGCGCGCGGGCGATGCGAGCACGCACTTCCTCCAGAGACCGCTCATCGCCTTTGGCGTACTTCTCGATCAGCACCTCTTCGCTGATGGGTTGCGCAGGCAGGCTGTCCAACAGGGAAACCTGGCGGGGGGCGGCGTGGCGGGTTTTGCTCATGGGCGTGGCGTCTCGGACTGTTCAAAAAACCAGCCGAGGATGATGCGCCAATCGGGCCGCGCCGGACAGTCTTGACATTCCGATCCGGCCGTCGGGAACACCAGAAGTTGGCCCAGCGCAAAGAGTTGCGGGATCGCGCCCGGGCTGGTCACGAAGCTTGCAAGACCCCGCTCGGTCAGGGGCCAATCGCTTGACTGTGATCAAGTTACATCCGCGCGGGCTGGCCAATCGGGCCATCCGGCCGCACACTCTCGGACATGGCATCCGTGATCCCCATCAAGTCAGACCTTTCCGGCGAGGCGTCCGCAGGCTGCGGCGCCTGCTTCCACAGCAGCATGGGCCCCGTGTGCCACAGCGCCTGCGAGCATCCGCGGGAAGCGGCCCCGGTCCTGAGCGGCCCCAGCGACCGGGTGCAGCATGTGCTGGCAGCCCTGGAACATGCCCTGGGCCCGCTGCACCAGCTGGGTGAGACCGACGCCCCGCCGCTGTCCCTGGTGCGTGCCCTGCATCTGGCCGACGGCGAGGCCGAGCTGACCCTGGCCGTGGCCCCTCGCTGCGGCGGCGCCCTGCTGGCTGACGCGGCCTTCGACACCCTGCGCCGGCTGCTGCCGGACACCGACATCTACGTTCGCCACGCCGGCTGAGGCCGACGATGCGGGCCGACTGCCCGATACTGCGGGCTCCTGGGCTCCTCTGTCGCGCATGACCTCCCACCGCCCGCCGGACCTGATCCGGCAACTGCTGTCGGTGCTCACCCTGCTGGTCCTGATCGGGGGCAGCCTGTGGGTGATGCAACCCTTCGTGGCGCCGCTGATCTGGGCCGCCATGATCACCGTGGCCACCTGGCCCACCCTGCTGTGGCTGCAGCGCCGCCTGGGGAACCGCCGCGGCCTGGCCACCCTGGCCATGCTGCTGCTGCTGCTGCTCGGCCTGTTCGTGCCCCTGACCCTGGCCATCGTCACCATGGTGAGCCACGCCGACGAGGCCCTGGAGTGGCTCAAGGGGCTGGACCCGTCCCAGATGGTCGACCCACCCGCCTGGGTGGCCACCCTGCCCATGGTGGGCGAGCGGGTGGCCCAGGCCTGGCGTGACACCGTCCAGGGTGGCGGCGCGGCCCTGGCCGCCAAGCTGGCGCCCTATGCCGGCACGCTGGCCAAGGCGGCCCTGCGCCAGGTCGGCGCCCTGGGGGCGGTGGGCCTGCAGTTCCTGCTGACGGTGGCCATCTGCGGCGTGCTCTACCTGCAAGGCGAGATCGGCGCGCGCGGGGTGACCCGCTTCGCCCACCGTCTGGCCGGCGAGCGCGGCGTGCGCATGGTGCACCTGGCCGCCCACGCGGCACGCGGTGTGGCGCTGGGCGTGGTGGTCACCGCCGTCGCACAGGCGGTGCTGGGAGGCATCGGCGTGGCCGTGGCCGGCGTGCCAGGCGCCATGGTGCTGACCACCATCATGTTCCTCCTGACCATCGCCCAGATCGGCCCGCTGCCGGTGCTGCTGAGCTGCTGCGGCTGGCTGCTGTGGTCCGGCCACACCGGCGCGGCCATCGGCCTGCTGCTGTGGTCCGGCGTGGTGGGCACCATCGACAACCTGCTGCGCCCCTGGTTGATCCGCAAGGGTGCGGACCTGCCGCTGCTGCTGATCTTTGCCGGCGTGATCGGCGGCCTGGTGGCCTTCGGCCTGCTGGGCATCTTCATCGGCCCGGTGGTGCTGGCCGTGACCTACACCCTGATGGGCTCCTGGATGGACGAGGAGCCCGGCGCCGATGCCGAAGCTGTCAGCCGCGCGGCGACTGAGGCGTTGAACCAGGAGGACGCGCTGCGTTCCCCCGCTTCAGGAGACTCCCCATGATGCCTTCACTGCCCTGGCGCCGGGCCACTCTGGCGGCGCCCCTGCTCTGTGCCCTGGGCTCGGCCCATGCCGGCACCGTGACGGTGGAATTCCTTCACCCGGAAAACTACACGGACGTCCATGTCGAAGGCGATGTGAACGTGCAGGTGCTGCAGCCCCTGGCCCAGGGACTCAAGCGTCTGGGCCAGCGCCTGCCGGCCGATCAGACCCTGGCCATCCAGGTCAGCAACATCGACCTGGCCGGCGACTGGCGGCCACCGCCCCGGCTGGGTCTGGAGGTGCGCGTGATGACCCCCGCGAGCTGGCCCCGCATCGACCTGCACTACCAGCTCAAGGACGCCTCGGGCCGGGATCTCCAGGCCGGCGATGCCGAGATCAAGGACATGGGCTACCAGGACAACATCACCACCCTGATCGACAGCACGCCCCTGCGCTACGAGCAGAAGATGTTGCGCGACTGGTTCAACCGGACGTTCCCCGATCCCAGACCCTGATCCCTAGGCCGCAGGCGCTCGGCCCGCCTGCAAGCATCGGTAAACCGGGTAGAGTGGCGCACCATTTTTGGCGTCATCCTGCAGTCATCCGATGCGTCTTCCCAATCTGCTGGCCACCGCACGCGGCCGCCTGACCGCGTTCTTCCTGCTGTACCTGACCGAGGGCATCCCACTGGGTTTTGCCGCCACAGCGGTGGCCACCCAGCTGCGCCGACAGGGGGTGGGGCCCGCCGAGATCGGTGCCTTCGTGGGCGCCTTCTACCTGCCCTGGGCCTTCAAATGGGCCTACGGCCCTGTGGTGGACGTGTTCGCCTCGGCCCGGCTGGGGCGGCGCCGCGGCTGGATCCTGGGCATGCAGATCATGATGGTCGTGACCCTGCTGTCCACCGTGATGCTGGACCTGCCGCGTCAGCTGGGCCTGTTCACGGTCATCCTGCTGGTGCACAACGTCTTCTCGGCGACCCAGGACGTGGCCATCGATGCGCTGGCCGTCAACACCCTGCAGGAGCATGAGCGCGCCACCGCCAACGGCATGATGTTCGCCGGCGCCAGCCTGGGCCAGGCGGTGGGCGGCAGTGGCGCCCTCTTCGTCGCGGCCCAGTTCGGCTTCCAGAGCTCCTTCTACTTCGTCTGCGGCGCCATCCTGCTGGTGACGCTGTTCGTGGTGCTGCCCTTGAAGGAAGCGCCGGACCCGGCCTGGGAGACCAAGCGCGGCGGGGGCGTGCACGCGGCGCTGCGCGAGATGCTGAGCTTCGTGGTCAACGCCTTCCGCTCCTTCGTGGGCACGCGCGGCGCCTTCGCCGGCCTGGGCATGGCCCTGCTGCCACCCGGGGCCATGTGCCTGGGCCTGGCACTGCAGAGCAATCTGGCCGTGGAACTCGGCCTGTCGGACGACCAGGTGGCCTGGCTGAACCTGTGGTCCACCGTCATCGGTGCGGCGGGCTGCGTGGTAGGCGGCCTCATCTCGGACCGGGTGGACCGCCGCAAGGCGCTCAACGTCTACATCCTGCTGATGAGCGTGCCGGTGCTGGTGCTGTCCTTCATCCTGCAGCGCGAAGGCTGGATCACCGCCGACGCCAACAAGACCGGTCTGCACAACGCGGCACTGGGCTTTCTGGTGGTGGCCTTCTGGGTCGCCACCCTCAGCTACTCCCTGTTCAACGGCATGATGTACAGCACGGCCAACGCCATCTTCATGGACGTGACCAACCCAGCCGTGGCGGCCACCCAGTTCACCGCCTACATGGCCATGGCCAACCTGGCCATTTCCTACAGCTCAATCTGGCAGGGCATCGGCATCGAGTCCTGGGGCTATCCGAAGACCATGTTGATCGACGGCTTCTTCGGCCTGACCTACCTGCTGCTGCTGCCCTTCACCCGCCGCCGCCCCGGGGATCCCGAGGGCTTCACCGACAGTCTGGCCCCTCAGCGTGCCCGCAAGCTGGCCCTGGGCCTGGCGCTGATGTGCCTGGTCTGGCTGCCCGTGCACTTTGAGGAATCGCTGCTGGGCCCGGCCCAACCGATTGCCGGCGTGCTGTTCTCGCTGGTTTTCGTCGGCAGCGCGGTGGTGCTGCTGGCCGGTGGGGCGGTGCTGCTGAAGGCGCATCCCACGCTGGCCAGGACGGCCATGGGGTTCTCGGCCCTGACCGCCCTGCTGCTGCTGCGCAAGTTCCTGGACGACACCCCCGCCCCGGTGCAGGCCCTGGGCCACGTCCTGCTCTACCTCGTGCCCGCGCTGACCGCCGGGCTGCTGTGGCAGCTGGCCCGTCAGCCCTGGCGCGATCTGGCGCCCGAGCCCGATGCCGCCCTGGCGGCCGGGGCCTGAGGCAGGAGCCCGAACCATGTACCTGATCCAGATCCGCTACACCCGTCCGCTGGCCGAGGTGGAACAGCAGTTGGAGGCCCACCGCGCCTACCTGCGCGAGGCCCCCGAGGCCGCCGGCATCCTGATGACCGCCCGGCGCCAGGACCGCAGCGGCGGCCTGGTGATGATGCGCGCGGACAGCCTGGCCGCGGTCGAGGCCTTCGTGGCCCGCGACCCCTACGCCACGGCCGGCGTGGCGGCCTTCGAGATCACCGCCTATGACGTGGCCCAGGTGGCCGCGGGGCTGGACGCCCTGAAGGCCTGATCAGCCCCGGCCCACAAAGGGCATGGCCGTGGCCATCACGGTGGTGAACAGCACATTGGCCGACAGCGGCAGGCCGGCAATGTGCACCACCATGTCGGCCACCTGCTGCACATCCATGCGGGCCTCGGCACGCACCTGGCCGTCGGCCTGCAGCATGCCGCTGGCCATCGTCGTGGTCATGTCGGTGGCGGCATTGCCGATGTCGATCTGGCCCACCGCGATGTCGAAGGCCCGGCCGTCGAGCGCCGCCGAACGGGTCAGCCCGGTCATCGCATGCTTGGTGGCCGTGTAGGCCACCGAGTTCGGCCGCGGCGCATGGGCCGAGATCGAGCCGTTGTTCAGGATGCGCCCGCCGCGCGGCGTCTGGGCCTTCATCAGCCGGAAGGCCTCGCGGGTGCAGAGGAAGGCGCCGGTCAGATTGACGTCCAGCGCCGCCTGCCAGTCGGCCAGGGGCAGGTCCTCCAGCGGCATGCCCGCGGTGAAGATACCGGCGTTGTTGAAGAGGAAGTCCAACCGGCCGAAGCGGCCCTGGAGGATGGCAAACAGGGCCTTGACCGAGGCTTCATCGCGCACGTCCGCCACCACCGGGCAGGCCCGCTCGGGCGCGGCGCTGGCCTCGGCCACCGACTCCAGCGCCTCGGCCTGGCGGCCAGCCAGCACCACGGTCCAGCCGGCCTCGATCAGCGCCAGCGCACAGGCCCGGCCGATGCCACGACCGGCGCCCGTCACCAGGGCGATGCGGGGAGGATGGAACACGGTGGCGGACATGGCGCACTCCTGCGTCGGATGGGCCCCGCAGTCTGCCATGGCCCGGAAGGAGCGTGGACGGCCTCAAGCGAGCTGAGCGGCCAGGGCCGGCGCCTCGGCCTGGGCCTGGGCGACGTCGCGGGTCAGCAGGCGCTCCATCAGCTCACGCACGCTGCGGATCTGCTGCCCAAACGGCAGCGCGCCCACGCCGCGAAAAAACAGACCCTTCTTCAGATCACCGCGCAGGGCCGCGGCCAACTGGTTGTCGATGCAGAACTGGCCCCAGTCCTTGAAGCCGTCGCGCAGGCCGCACTGGGCCAGGCAGTCGAAGGCCTTGGTGCAGCGGGCCTTGGCATGGGCCACGGCCTGCAGCTTCTGCTCGGCGGCCAGGTAGCTCTTCATCCACAGCGTCTTGACGGCGCGGGCCGGCAGGCCGGCCACGCTGGTGAAGGTCACCATGTCCTCGTCACGGGCCTCGGCCAGCACCCGCTTGAATTCGGGCGAGGCATCGCATTCCTCGGTCACCGCGAAGGCCGTGCCCAACTGGGCGGCATCGGCCCCCAGGGCCTGCACGCGGGCGATGTCGGCATGGGTTCGGATGCCGCCGGCAGCGATCAGGGGGATCTCCTTCTCGATGCCGGCCTTGCGCAGGAAGTCCCGCACCTCGGGCAGCACGCGCTCGAAGTCGAAACGGGTGTCGTCCAGGTCGGCGATCTTGGCCGCTCCCAGGTGACCGGCAGCCAGACGCGGGTGTTCGATGACGATGGCGTCGGGCAGGCGCTTCTTGCGCTCCCACTTCTTGACGATCAGGGCCACGCCGCGCGAATCGGACAGGATGGGCACGATCAGCGCGTTGGGGTGCTCGGCGGCCAGATCGGGCAGGTCCAGCGGCAGGCCGGCGCCCACCACCACCATGTCGGCACCGCTTTCCAGCGAGGTCTTCACATGGGCGGCGTAGTCGCTGATGGCGCGCATCACGTTCACCGCGATCAGGCCCTTGCCGGCCGCCAGTTCCCGCGCAGAGCGGATCTCGCGCTGCAGGGCCTCGACGTTGGCGGCATTGATGCGGACCTTGGAGTCCTCGTCCATGCCGGGACGGGCATGCAGGCCCTCGGTGGCCGCCATCAGGTCCGGATGGTGACGGCGCAAATCCACCGAGCTGATGGTGCCCACACCGCCCTCGGCAGCCACGCTGCCGGCCAGGCGGTGGGCACTGACGCCCACGCCCATGCCGCCCTGCACGATGGGCAGCAGCCAGCGGCCGGCCACCCGCAGCGGCTTGAGCCCGCTGCGCGAAAGCAGACCGGCCAGCCCAGCGTCGACATGGGAGGTATCCACCGGGGTGACAGCAGCGTTCATCGAAGGGCCCATAGACTTGCAAGAAAAGGTGTCGGAGCGTAGCGCGCCCCGTCCCGCCGCGTCTTGAGCGGCGTCAAGTCTTCGAAAGCCCTGTCGGGCCGGCTCAGCCGCGCAGCCGGGCGGCGTGGTGGCGCAGGTGGTCCTCGATGAAGCTGGCCACGAAGTAGTAGCCGTGGTCATACCCGGGCTGTCGGCGCAGGGTCAGGGGCTGGCCCACGGCGGCGCAGGCCGCTTCGAAGGCCTCGGGCAGCAGCTGTCCATCGGCCAGGAATTTGTCGGCCAGGCCCTGGTCGACCAGGATGCCCGCCGGATAGGGCGCCTGGGCCAGCGCGGCCATCAGGGCGCTGGCATCGTGGGCCGCCCAGGTGCTTTCGTCCTGCCCGAAGTAGCCGGTGAAGGCCTTGTGCCCCCAAGGGCAGCGGCTGGGCGCGCAGATGGGCGCGAAGGCCGAGACGCTGGTGAACACGCCCGGGTGGCGCAGCGCCAGGGTCAGCGCCCCGTGCCCGCCCATGCTGTGGCCGAACAGACCCTGGCGGTCGGTGGCCAGGCCGAAGGCCGCCCGAACCTCGGGCAGCAACTCCTTGAGCAGGTAGCTCTCCATGCACCAGTGCCCGGACCAGGGCGCCTGGGTGGCATCCAGGTAGAAGCCGGCACCCACGCCGAAGTCCCAGTGGTCGGCCTCGCCGTTCACGCCGGCGCCACGCGGGCTGGTGTCCGGAGTGAGCAGGGCCAGGCCCAGCTCGGCCGCCACCCGCTGGGCACCGGCCTTGATCGCGAAGGTCTCCTCGGTGCAGGTCAGGCCGGCCAGCCAGGTCAGCAGCGGCACGGTCTGCCCGGCCAGGGCCTGGGGCGGCAGGTACAGGCCAAAGCGCATCGGCAGGCCGATCTCGCTGGAGGTGTGGTGGTAGAAGCGCTGCTCGCCGCCGAAGGCAGCGTGCGCACTGATCAGTTCCAGACGTTCGAAAGCCATTGGGCCACCTTGCAAACGGCGCAAAAGCATGAACTCTAGCGCGACGGTGGTTCCATCGCCCCCCCTGAGAGCGCAGGGTTCGAGGCGACCCCGCACCCTGGATCAGTGGAAGAACTTGGCCACGCTCAGGACGGTGCGGTACACCCCCCAGGCCAGCGGCAGGCCCACGGCCAGCCAGGCCAGCGCCACCAGCACCGTGCTGCTGCGGTGATAGGTGTGGGTGCCCATCTCGTGCTGAGCCTCTTCCTGGGCACGTTCGCTGGCCAGGCGCTTCTCCTGGGCCAGCTCCTCATCGCTCATGAAGTGCTTGGGGTTCACCGGCCTCACCAGCAGGTTGCAGAGCAGGCCCACACCCAGCATGCCCACCAGGATGTACATGGTCTGGTTGTAGACCTGGTCCGGCGGCAGGCCCAGGCCCAGCTGGTACTCGCGCATGTAGTTGACGACCACCGGCCCGATGATGCCGGCGGTGGCCCAGGCAGTGAGCAGACGGCCGTGGATGGCGCCGACCATCTGCGTGCCGAACAGGTCGGCCAGGTAGGCCGGCACGGTGGCGAAGCCGCCGCCGTACATGCTCAGGATGACGCAGAAGGCGCCCACGAACAGCAGCTTGCTGCCCATGCCGGCGCTGGCCGGCACGCTGGCGTAGAGCACGCCGCCGAGCACGAAGAAGACGGTGTAGGTCAGCTTGCGGCCCAGGGCGTCCGACAGGCTGGCCCAGAAGAAGCGGCCGGCGATGTTGAACAGGCTCAGCAGCGCGGTGAAGCCGGCGGCCACGCCGGCAATGGCCGTGAGCTGGGTCTTGTCGAGTTCACCGAACTTGGCCTGCACGCCGATCAGGCTGCCACCGAAGACCTCCTGCAGCATCGGGCTGGCCATGCCGATCACGCCGATGCCGGCCGAGACGTTCATGCACAGCACCATCCAGACCAGCCAGAACTGCGGAATGCCCCAGATCTTCTTCACGTGCACATGGCCGTGGGTGATCAGGGCCTTGGCCTGGCCCTGGGCGGGCGGCGTCCAGCCCTCGGGCTTCCAGCCATGGGCCGGCACCCGGTAGCCGAAGGCGCCCAGCAGCATGGCCACCAGGTAGAGCAGGCCCATCACGACAAAGGTCTCCCACACGCCAACGCTGGTGGGGGTCGCAAAGTGCTTCATGAGCTCGGCGGCCAAGGGCGAGCCGATCATCGCGCCACCACCGAAGCCCATGATGGCCATGCCGGTGGCCATGCCGCGCTTGTCCGGGAACCACTTGATCAGGGTGCTGACCGGCGAGATGTAGCCCAGCCCCAGCCCGATGCCGCCGATGATCCCCGAGCCCAGCACCATCATCCAGAACTGGTGCTGATGGATGCCCAGGGCCGAGAACAGCATGCCGCCGCCCCAGCAGACCGCGGCCACCACGCCGGCCTTGCGGGGACCGGCGTGTTCCAGCCAGCCGCCCCAGATGGCGGCCGACAAGCCCAGGAAGACGAAGAACAGCATGTACATCCAGCCCAGCGTGGCGATGGGCCAGTCGCAGCTGGTGGTGAACAGCTGCTGGAAGAAGCCCACCTCGGGACTGCACTTCAGGGCCTCCTTGATGCCGATGGCCTTGGACAGCGGCAGCCAGAAGACCGAGAAGCCATAGGCCATGCCGATGCACAGGTGGATGGCCAGCGCGGCCGGAGGCACCAACCAGCGGTTGAAGCCCGGCGGCGCAACGGTGCGCTCCTTCGAGAGCAGGGACGGGGACGCTGCGCCCATCCCGGGCGCTGTATTGCTCATGACATGAGACATGAAAGCTCCTCTTGTGGTTTGTGGGGCGTCTTGCCTTGCATGCACGTCCTCCCAACGGTCCGCACATGACACGCCCGGGGCGACTCTATGTGGCAAAGCGTGAGATCCGCAAGCAGTTCCATCGCCGCGTGGTAACAAGACGCAAGACGCACAATCGACGGCATGGAAGTCGTCGATTGCGTGGTGGTCGGTGCGGGCGTCGTGGGGCTGGCCTGTGCCCGGGCCCTGGCCGAGGCCGGGCGGGAGGTGTGGGTGCTGGAGGCGGAATCCGCCATCGGCACCGCCACCAGCGCCCGCAACAGCGAAGTCATCCACGCCGGCCTGTACTACCCGCCGGGCTCGCTCAAGGCGCGGCTGTGCGTGCGTGGGCGTGAGCTGCTCTATGCGTACTGCGCCGCCCGCCATGTGGCGCACCGGCGCTGCGGCAAGCTGGTGGTGGCCTGCACGCCGGACGAGGTACCGGCCCTGCAGGCACTGCAGGCCCGGGCCCGGGCCAATGGCGTGGCCGACCTGCAGTGGCTGGACGCCGCGGCGGTGCAGGCCCTGGAGCCGGCGCTGGCGGCCCATGCCGCGCTGCGGTCGCCGAGCACCGGCATCGTCGACAGCCACGGTCTGATGCAGGCCCTGTGGGCCGATGCCGAGGCCGCGGGCGCCACCCTGGTGCTGCGCACCCCCGTGGCCCAGGCCCGCCGCGATGGTGACGGCCTGGTCCTGCGCACCGGTGGTGCCGACCCCATGTCCCTGCGCTGCCGCACGCTGGTCAACGCCGCCGGACTGCAGGCCTGCCAGGTGGCCGCGATGGTGCTCGGCACCGACTCGCCCTGGGTGCCGCGCCCGCACTACGCCAAGGGCGCCTACTTCAGCCTGCCGGGCCGGGCGCCCTTCTCCCACCTGGTCTACCCGGCCCCGTCCGACAGCGGCCACCTGGGTGTGCACCTCACGCTGGACCTGGGCGGGCAAGCCCGCTTCGGCCCGAGCTTCCGCTGGGTGGACGCGATCGACTACAGCGTCTCGCCGGAGGAAGCCGCCGGCTTCGAGGAGGCCATCCGCCACTACTGGCCCGGCCTGCCCGCGCACAGCCTGCAGCCGGCCTATGCCGGGGTGCGGCCCCGCATCAGCGGGCCCGATGCACCCGCTGCCGATTTCCGCATCGACGGCCCGGCGCAGCATGGCGTGGCCGGGTTGGTCAACCTGCTGGGCATCGAGTCCCCGGGGCTGACGGCGGCCCTGGCCATCGGCGAGGTGGTGGCCGACCTGGCCGGACGCGCCGGATCCGCACCGGGCCTGTCGTCGACCTGACATGCACGGTGCCGAGAATCCGGCGCCATGCAGTACCCGACCGACCCGGGCCGCCGACGCTGGCTGCGTCGGTGGGCCCTGCCCGCTGGCTTGGCCCTGTCCGCTCCCGTCTTCGCCCAGGGCAAGGGCGAGGGCAGCGGAGGGCGAACCGAAGCGCGCATGGTCCAGCTGCTGGATCTGTCGGTGGCGCAGCAGGAACTCTCGCGCGACTACTCCACCGGCGTGCGCCTGGCCTGGGCCGTGGAAGGGCAGAAAGGCCGTCCGCTGTCGCGCATCAGCCTGGAAACGGTCAACACCGATGGCAGCGCGGCAGCCGTGAATGCGGCGCTCGCCGGCATCCTCGCGCTGGTGGGCACGGTGGGGGACGCCCTGGCCGTGCGGGTGCAGGACGGGCTGGCCCAGCGTGGCCTGAAGCTGCCCCACCTGGGCCCGTGGATGGCTGACAGCCGCCACGACGGCGACGACACCCTGGCCTTGCTCTTCGCCTCGCGCAGCATGCAGCTGCGCAAGGCCCTGGGCAGCGCCTACGGCATGGGCGTGAACGAGCTGATCGTGGTCTACAGCACGCCGGACGACCAGCGGCTCTACGACCCTGAGGTCAGCGCCATGGCCCAGTCCCTGGGCCTGAAGCTGCGCCGGCTGACCGGCAGCAGCGTGACCCAGCCGGCCGCGCTGGCCGCGCGCCTGCCGGCCGGCGGGTCGATGATTCTGTTCCTGGCCACCAGCGCGGAGGTGGCCCAGTTCACCCAGGCCATGGCTCAGCGCGGCGACCACCGCTTCGTGCTGGCCCTGGGCGATGTGGACGCCCCTTCGCTGATGCAGTTCACCCCGGGACGCGGCGTGCCGGTGATCCTGACCCAGGTGGTGCCCAGCCCGCTGCGCAGCCGCCTGTCGGTGGTGGAGACCTACCGCAACCGCCTGGGCGAGCTCTACGACGAGCCTCCCTCCACCATCAGCCTGGCGGGTTACCTGGCCGGCCAGTACACGGCGGCGCTGGTGCGCGAGGCCGGCGCGCCGCTCACGCGCGAGCGCCTGCTGGAAGGCGTGGCCCGGCGCCGGCCGCTCACGCTGGGCGGCTGGACGGTGGACTTCCGCGACGGGCGCCGCGGCAGCCAGTTCGTCAACCCGACCCTGCTGGACGCCAGCGGCCGGCTGATCGGCTGACCCGGTTCAGTTCGATGCGGCGCTGGCGGCTTCCGAAGCCGCAGCGGGCACAGGCATGGCCGCACTCGCGCCTTCCGACGCCGCCGGTGCGCTTTCATGCACCTCGGCGCCGTGCTTTTCGCCCCCCATGTCCAGCTGGTTGCCCCCCTTGGACACGACCCACAGGGCCAATGCAGCGAACAGGACGAAGGCGAGGATCAGCTTCCACATGACAGGGACTCCTTGAGGGTTGGAAGGGTCAGCGGGCCCGGGCAAGGGCCTCTCATAAAAAAGGCGGCCCGCAGGCCGCCTTGGGTGTGAGAGGGGATCCCTACGCTGGCGTCAGTCGCCGGCGTAGATGTCCACGTCCTTGGTCTCGCGCACGAACAGCATGCCGATCACGAAGGTGGCGCCGGCGATGATGATCGGGTACCACAGGCCGTTGTACATGTTGCCGGTCTGGGCCACGATGGCAAAGGAGGTGGTGGGCAGCAGGCCGCCGAACCAGCCGTTGCCGATGTGGTACGGCAGGCTCATCGAGGTGTAGCGAATGCGGGTCGGGAACATCTCGACCAGCATGGCCGCCAGCGGGCCGTAGGACATGGCCACGATGATCATCATGAACGCCAGGATCAGGACGATCTTGACCTTGTCCATCTTGGCCGGGTCGGCCTTGGTCGGGTAGCCGTGGGCCTTCAGGGCCTCGCCCACCGCCTTCTTGAAGTCGCCTTCCTTCTTCTTGGCCTCGTCGGCCGGCAGGCCCACGGCGGAAAAGCTCTCGATCACGGTGTCACCGATGGCGATCTTGGCCGGGCCGCTGCCGTTGACCGAGTCATAGCTCACCGAGCTGCTGGCCAGCATTTGCTTGGCGATGTCGCAGGAGGAGGTGAACTTCTTGGTGCCGGTGGGGTTGAACTGGAACGAGCACTCGTTCGGGTCGGCCGTCACCACCACCTTGGCGTTGGCTTGCGCCGCGGCCAGGTCGGGGTTGGCCGCCACGGTCAGCGCCTTGAAGCCGGGCATGAAGCACAGGGCGCCCAGCAGCAGGCCGGCCATGATCACCGGCTTGCGGCCGATCTTGTCGGACAGGGTGCCCCAGATCACGTAGAACGGCGTGCCGATCAACAGGGCCACCGCCAGCAGGATGTTGGCGGTCGCGCCATCCACCTTCAGGGCCTGGGTCAGGAAGAACAGGGCGTAGAACTGACCGGTGTACCAGCACACGGCCTGACCGGCGACCAGACCCAGCAGGGCCAGGATCACGATCTTCAGGTTCTTCCACTGGCCGAAGGACTCGGTCAGCGGGGCCTTGGAGGTCTTGCCCTCGGACTTCATCTTCTTGAAGGCGGGCGATTCGTTCATCGACAGACGGATCCACACGCTGATGCCCAGCAGGAAGACCGAGACGATGAACGGGATGCGCCAGCCCCAGGCGCCGAAGGCCTCTTCACCCAGGCTCAGGCGGGTGCCCAGAATCACCAGCAGCGACAGGAACAGGCCCAGAGTCGCGGTGGTCTGGATCCAGGAGGTGTAGGCGCCGCGCTTGCCGTGCGGAGCGTGCTCGGCCACATAGGTGGCGGCACCGCCGTACTCACCGCCCAGCGCCAGGCCTTGCAGCAGGCGCAGCGCGATCAGGATGACCGGGGCGGCCACACCGATGGAGGCGTAGTTGGGCAGGATGCCGACGATGAAGGTCGACAGGCCCATGATCAGGATGGTGACCAGGAAGGTGTACTTCCGGCCGATCATGTCGCCCAGGCGGCCGAACACCAGCGCGCCGAAGGGACGCACCAGGAAGCCCGCGGCAAAGGCCAGCAGCGCGAAGATGAAGGCCGAGCCCGCATCCAGGCCGGAGAAGAATTGCTTGGCGATGATGGCCGCCAGCGAACCGTACAGATAGAAGTCGTACCACTCGAACACCGTGCCCAGGGAAGAGGCGAAGATGACCTTCTTCTCTTCCGCGGTCATCGGTGCGTTGGACACCGCGACAGTTGCCATGTTTATCTCCTCGAATCCACCGTGCACCACCCCAACGGCGGCGCGTGGAGCGGACTATTCGAGGGGGCTCTGACCCGTCTCTGACGGCGAACTGAACGGATCCTGACAAACTCCGTTGCAACCCTGAGGACCCATTGCGCGATGCGGTAAATCGCCGCTTATCCCTGGGTAAGTCCCAGGGGCACGGCCGGGTCCTCACAAACCCTGAGCTGCCTGCGAAATCGCGGCCTCGCCCACCCAGCAGGCGCCGTCGGCGGGCCGATGCAGCAGCGGCGCGCGGCCCGCGCCCAGCCGACGCGAGCGCTCGCACAGCGCCGCCCACGCCTGCCGCACCGCCGGGCTGTCAGGGTCGCGGTCCGGGCTCAGCACCTGAGCCAGTTGGGCCAGCGCTGGCTGGACGTCACGGCCGGTGGCCGGCGCGTCGTGCCAGACGGCGCGCAGCACCTGCTCGGCCAGCCAGCGGTTGGGCAGGGCACCGGGCTCGCCACAGGCCAGGGCGTGCCGCCACAGGGGCGCCAGGGCCTGGTCCGGCGCGCCGGCCGGGCAGATCTCGATCCACACGTGCTGGCCCATCAGCAGGTCGGGCAGGCGCTGGAAGCAGGGCCAGGCCTCGGGCGAGGCCAGGTCCAGGTGCAGCACCAGGTGCTTCATGCGGCGCTGTCCGGCAGGAACAGCGAGGGGTCCCCGCCGGCCTGGACGCAGCGGCCGGGCAGCTCGGCCCAGACGGCCCGCTTGCGGGCGTCGTCGGCCGTCGACCAGCCGGCGATCTCGTCGAGGGTGCGCCAGCAGCCGGCGCACCAGCCGGTGCGCGGGTCGATCTGGCAGATGCCGATGCAGGGCGAAGGGACGGCCGCGGACATGGGCGGTGGCGGGCAAGTGCTCATGTGGACTGCATCACATCGACCACCGGCGCCTGGGTCAGGCGCTGCAGTTCGTCCGGGCGGGCTGGGAAGACGCCATGCGGGTGGCCGGCGGCGGCCCACACGGTGTCGAAGCGGAAGAGTTCGCGGTCCAGCAGCGTGACCGGCGGCGTGGCATGGCCCACCGGCGAGACGCCGCCGATGGAGAAGCCGGTGCGGGCCTTGACGAAGGCGGCATCGGCCCGGCCGATGGGGCCGACGAGGGCCGCCACCTTGCGCTCGTCCACCCGCAGGTCGCCGGAGGCCACCACCAACACCGCCACGTCGTCGGCCTTGCGGCGGAAGATCACGCTCTTGGCGATCTGGCCGGTGGACACGCCCAGGGCCTCGGCGGCCTCCTGGCAGGTGCGGGCCGGCACGGTCAGCCAGCGGGGCGCGGCGCCGTGCCCCTGTTCGGCGAGCACCCGGCGCACCAGGGCATAGCCCTCGTGCGGGACATCATCGGGGGCCTCGTCGGCCAGGGCAGCGGTGGTGGACATGGCTCGGTCGGCCGCGCCCGGCGCGGCGGCAGCAGATCAATACCTTCGGATTGTCTCGCAGCGCCCCAGCCCCTGGCGGCCGGCGGGGCTCCGCGCCTGCCTCAATATGGCCCCTGGCCGAGCCAGCGCTCCATCTGCAGCTTGCGGTCGTTGCCCCAGAAAGGCTCGCCGTCAATCACGAAGAACGGTGCACCAAACACCCCGGCAGCGATCGCCTGCTCGTTGGCCTGCTTCAGCCGGTCCTTCCAGACCGGGTCGTTCCAGGCCGCCTCGGCGGCGTCGGCGTCCACGCCCGATTCGGCCAGCAGGGCCTTGAGCGCAGCGGGGTCGCTCAACACGATGTCGCGGGTGAAGAAGGCCCGGAAGGCGCTGCGGGTCCAGGCCGCGGCCGCCTCGGCCCCCTGGGTTTCCTGCAGCCACCAGAACACCCGGGCGGCGTTCTGGGTGGGAATGGGAAAGGTCGAGGGCATGAGGTAGGGCAGCCCCTCGAAACGGGCCGAGCGGGCGAAGTCGCGCAGCGCATAGTCTCGCTTGATCGGGTGGGACACCGGGCTCTTCAACTCGGCCGCCTGGAAGGCCACGCCCAGCAGGATGGCCCGGCGCCGCACGACGCGGCCATGGCGCGCCGCCAGCGCATCGATCCATTCGTTGGCGATGTACGAGTACGGCGACGAGAAGTCGAAGTAGAAGTCGATCGGGGTACGGCTCTCGGTGTTCATCCGTGAAAGATACGCCAAAGCGACGCGTCCTGCCCTCCCCGGGCTGCGGGAGGGGTCCGCCCGGATTGACCGCGGTCACGCGGCGGTCCTGCACGGGGACTAGGATGCCGAGCATGGCACTCGAAGTGGTCCTGGTCGTGGGCGTGATGGCGTTGGCCTTGCTGCTGCGGCCCTGGCGCGCGCTGCCGCTGGCCGGCCCGCCCTGGCCCTGGCTGGGCTGGTGCGCGGTCATGCCCCTGCTGTGGGGGGCGGACCAGGTGTCCCATGTGCCGCTGCTGCAGCCGCTATCCGGTGCCTGCCTGCTGGCCCTGATGGCGGGTTGGCCGCTGGCCATGCTGTCGCTGCTGCCGGTGGCGCTGCTGACCACCGTGCTGGGCGACCTGGACTGGGCCGTGGGCCTGTCGCGTCTGGTCTGGCTGGGCGTTGTGCCGGCCAGCCTGGCCTTCGGCCTGGGCCTGGCGGTGCGGCGCTGGCTCCCCCACCACCTCTTCGTCTACATCCTGGGCCGGGGCTTCTTCGCCTCCGTGCTGGCGATGTGGCTCTCGGGCGCCCTCGCCCTGTGGCTGCACGGCACCCCGACAGGCAGCGAGGCGGGCGACATCCTGATCGGTCGCTGGCTGGCGGCCTGGGGCGACGCCTTCCTGACCGGCATGCTGGTGGCCATCTTCGTGGCCTTCCGCCCGCAGTGGCTGGCCACCTACTCCGACCGCCTGTACCTGCCCGCGCGCTGACGGGCCCGCGCCGGCCAGGCGACCACCTCGCCGGGCACGAAGAACTCGTTGACCAGCAGCGACTGCCCCTGGCGCTCAAAGCAGGACCAGCGCCGCCACACGCCCCGGCCGGGGAAGGGCTGACCGGTGGCCTGCTGCCAGGCACGCGCCACCCAGCGTGCCAGCGGGTGGGCCGGCGGCAGCCAGGCCTGCCACAGCGGGGAGCGGTCCACATCGGCCCGCGTGAACAGCAGTTCGGCCAGCGGGCGGCTGCCCAGGCCGCCCAGCGCCCGCCAGGGCCCGCGGGCCACCGCAGCCCGCACCACCGAATGGGCCAGCACCATCGGCCGGCCATCACCCACCAGCAGCACAGTGCGGCCCAGCACCGCCGCGCCTGGGCGCAGGCCCAGCGGCCGGGCGTCCTCCGCCCGGGCCGGCTCGCGCGCCTGGCCCAGCACCTGCACCGTCAGCGGCGCGCGGGCCCGGCGCAGATGCATGGTCAGCGAGCCTTCGGCACGCAGCCAGCGCAGGGCCTGGCCGGTCACGGGGCGCAGGCGCCCCACACGATCACGGTTCAGACCAGCGCCCTTCCGATCAGGATCTTCTGCACCTCGGACGTGCCCTCGTAGATCTGGCAGACCCGCACGTCGCGGTAGAGCCGCTCCACCGGGAAGTCGGTGACATAGCCATAGCCGCCATGCACCTGGATGGCCGCGGAGCAGACGCGCTCGGCCATCTCGCTGGCGAAGAGCTTGGCCATGGCCGCCTCCTTCAGGCAGGGCCTACCGGCGTCCTTCAGGCTGGCGGCATGCCAGATCAGCTGGCGCGCAGCCTCGATCTGGGTGGCCATGTCGGCCAGCTTGTGCTGCAGGGCCTGGTGTTCGAAGATGGGCACGCCGAAGGCCACCCGTTCCTTGCTGTACTTGAGCGCCGCCTCGAAGGCCGCGCGGGCCATGCCGATGCACTGGCTGGCGATGCCGATGCGCCCGCCCTCCAGGCCCGACAGGGCGATCTTCAGGCCCTGCCCTTCCTCGCCCAGCCGGTTGGCCACCGGCACGCGGCACTGTTCGAACAGGATCTGCGCGGTGTCCGAGCTGTGCTGGCCCATCTTGTCCTCCAGCCGCGCGACGATGTAGCCCGGCGTGTCGGTGGGCACCAGGAAAGCGCTGATGCCCTTCTTGCCCGCGGCCTTGTCGGTCACGGCCATCACGATGGCGACCTGACCGTTCTGGCCGCTGGTGATGAACTGCTTGACGCCGTTGAGCACGTAGTGGTCGCCGTCCCGCACCGCGGTGGTCTTCAGCCCGCCGGCCTCCGAGCCCACATGCGGCTCGGTCAGGCAGAAGGCGCCCAGCATGTCGCCGCGCGCCAGGGGCTTGAGAAAGCGCTGCTTCTGGTCCTCGTTGCCGAAGGCCATCAGGATGGAGCAGACCGGGCAGTTGTTGACGCTGACCACGGTGGAGGTGCCGCCGTCGCCAGCGGCGATCTCCTCCAGGATCAGCGACAGGGCCAGGTAATCCAGCCCGGAGCCGTCGTATTCCGGCGGCACGGCCACGCCGTAGCAGCCCAGTTCGGCCAGGCCCTTGAGCTCCGCCGCGGGGAAGTGGTGTTCCTTGTCCCAGCGCGCGGCCTGAGGGGCGATGCGGTCCTGCACATAGGCCCGCACCGCGTCCTGCACGGCGCGGTGGTCGTCGTCGAGCAACATGTCGTTTGTCTCCGGAAATCGTTCTGGGAACGACGGATCACCAGTCCAGGGGCCGGCCGTCGTGGTTCAGGAAGCGGCCGTGCTCGGCCGGGGTCAGGGCCGCCAGCGTGGCCCGCAGGTCGGCGGCGCTGCGCGCCACGTCTAGGTCGGCGTCGGCGCCGCCCATGTCGGTGCGCACCCAGCCCTGGTGCAGGGCCACGCACAGGGCTTTGCCAGCCAGGGCCAGCGACAGGTCCTTGAGCACCGAGTTGAGCGCCGCCTTGGAGGCCCGGTACAGCCAGCCCGAGGGGCTGCTGCGCCGGCCGATGGACCCCATGCGCGAGGACAGCAGGCCCAGCCGGGCCTGGGGTGCCAGCGCGTCCAGCAACTGGGGCAGCACCTGCATGGCGCCCAGCACATTGGTGTGCATCACCCGGTCGAAATCCGCCAGCGTGGGCGGCTGCAGGCCGGTGGTGGACGGGCCGTAGACCCCGGCGCAGAACCAGACGGCGTCGAAGGACTCGCCATCGATCTGCCAGGCCAGGCCGGACACGCTGACCGGGCTGGCCACGTCGAGCTTGAGCGCCCGCGCGCCCATGGCCTGCAGGCGCGCCAGGCCGGCGTCGTCCCGGGCGGTGGCCACCACCGCGCGGCCCTCGGCCCGGTGCTGGCGCACCAACTCCAGGCCGATGCCGCGCGAGGCCCCGATGACCAGCACCGACGGGCTCACGCGGGCACCTCCGCCCGCGACAGGCGCAGGGCCAGGCCCAGGAACAGCAGGCCGCCCGCGGCGTTCAGCCAACGGCCCAGCCGGGCCGAGCCACCCACCGCGCGGTGCAGACGCTGCGTCAGCCACACCACCGCGGCCAGGAACAGCGTGCCCTGCAGCACGAACCAGGCGCCCAGCAGCAGGAAGCTGAGCGTCTTGTGCGGGGCCTGCGGGGTGATGAACTGCGGCAGGAAGGCCAGGAAGAACAGGGCCACCTTGGGGTTGAGCACATTGGTGAGCAGGCCCTGGCGGAAGACCTGCATCCCGGTGCGCGCCGCCACCGGAGCCTCGGTGGCCGCGAGCGAGGGCGCCGGCCGCGCAGCCTGGCGCAGCATGCCCAGCCCCAGCCAGACCAGGTAGGTCGCGCCGGCCCACTTGAGCCCGGTGAAGGCCCAAGCGGACACGGCCAGCAGGGTGGCCAGGCCGAAGGCCGCCAGCAGCGCATGCACCACGCAGCCGGCGCCGACGCCCAGCGCCGCCGCCAGCCCCTGGCGCCAGCCGCCCGCCAGGGTGCGGCTCACGGTGTAGAGCAGGTCGACCCCGGGCGTGGCATTGAGCACCAGCACGGCCAGCGCGAACAAGGCCGGCTGGTGCACACCCAGTTCACCCAGGGTTGGCATGGGCTCAGAGCAGTTCCAGGCCCAGGGCGGTGGCTTCGCCGCCGCCGATGCACAGCGCCGCGACGCCGCGCTTCTTGCCCTGCTTGCGCAGGGCGCCCAGCAGGGTCACGACGATGCGGGCGCCAGAAGCACCGATCGGGTGGCCCAGGGCGCAAGCGCCGCCATTCACGTTGACGATCTCGTGCGGCAGCTTGTACTCGGTCATCGCGGCCATGGTCACGGCGGCAAAGGCCTCGTTCACTTCCCACAGGTCGACCTGGTCGGCCTTCCAGCCGGACTTGGTCAGCACCTTCTGGATGGCGCCCACCGGGGCGATGGTGAACCATTCCGGCGCCTGGGCATGCACCGCGTGGGCGGTGATGCGGGCCAGCGGGGTCAGGCCCATCTGGGCAGCGGTGGATTCACGCACCATCACCAGCGCGGCGGCGCCGTCGGAGATGCTCGACGAGGTGGCGGCGGTGATGCGGCCTTCCTTCAGGAAGGCGGGCTTCAGGCCAGGGATCTTCTCGGGCTTGGCCTTGTAGGGAGACTCGTCCTTGGTGAACACCGTGTCGCCGGCCTTGCCCGGCAGGCTCACCGGGGCGATTTCCCACTCGAAGCTGCCGTTCTCGTTGGCTTCCTTGGCACGGGCCAGCGAGGTGATCGCGAACTGGTCCATGGCCTCGCGGCTGAAGTCGTACTTGCCCACGCACTGTTCGGCGAACACGCCCATGGCCTTGCCACGCTGGTAGGCGTCTTCCAGGCCGTCCATGGCCATGTGGTCGTACATGGTGGTGGCGCCGTACTTCACGCCCTTGCGCGCGAACATCAGATGCGGGGCGTTGGTCATGCTTTCCATGCCCCCGGCCACCATCACGTTGGCCGAACCGGCGGCCAGCATGTCGTGGGCGAACATCATGGCGCGCATGCCCGAGCCGCACATCTTGCTCAGGGTGACGGCGCCGGTGGCGTCGGGCAGGCCGGCCTTGCGCATGGCCTGGCGGGCCGGGGCCTGGCCCTGGCCGGCCATCAGGCAGTTGCCCATCAGCACTTCGTCCACGGCGTCGCCCGGCACGCCGGCGCGCTCGACGGCAGCCTTGATCGCCACCGCGCCCAGCTCCCAGGCGGCAAGGGAAGAAAAGTCTCCGAGCAAGGCGCCGATGGGGGTGCGGACGGCGCTTGCGATGACGATGGATTCGGCCATTTGAGTCTCCTTGGGTTGCCGTGAATCAGTGTCCGCCAATGGCGGCCAGGCGGCGCCTCACGGCAAAGCGCCGGCCTGGGTCATAAGGGAATACGTCCTGCACATCACCCGCCTTGATGCGGGCCTGGTGGCTCTGCCAGAAAGCCGCATCGAGCAGATCCGCATGATGCGCCAGGAAAACCTCGCGCACCGCCTGGTTGCCCAGCAGGAAGGGACCGAAGGTCTCCGGGAAGACATCCTTGGGTCCCACCGAGTACCAGATCTCGCCGGACATCTCGTCTTCCTCGGTGCGCGGCGGTGGCACGCGGCGGAAGTTGCAGTCGGTGATGTACTCGATCTCGTCGTAGTCGTAGAACACGACCTTGCCCTGGCGGGTCACGCCGAAGTTCTTCCACAGCATGTCGCCGGGGAAGATGTTGGCGGCCACCAGGTCCTTGATCGCATTGCCGTACTCGACCACCGCCTCTTCCAGCTGCGTGGGCGTGGCCTCCTGCAGGTAGAGGTTCAGCGGGATCATGCGGCGCTCGATGTAGACGTGCTTGAGGATCAGCTCCACGTGGCCGTCGCCGTCGCGGTCGGAGATCTCCAGCTGGCTGGGTGCGAAGCGGCGGATCTCCTCGACCAGCTCGTCCTCGAAGCGCTCCAAGGGGAAAGCCACCTCGGAGAACTCCAGCGTGTCGGCCATGCGGCCCACCCGGTCGTGCTGCTTGACCAGCAGGTACTTGCCCTTGATCTGCTCGCGCGTGGTGTCCTTCTGCGGCGGGTAGTAGTCCTTGATCAGCTTGAAGACGAAGGGAAAGCTGGGCAGGTCGAACACCAGCATCACCATGCCCTTGATGCCGGGGGCGATGCGGAAGTGGTCGCTGGAGTGGCGCAGGTGGTAGAGGAAGTCGCGGTAGAAGATGTTCTTGCCCTGCTTGTGCAGACCCAGGGCGTTGTAGAGCTCCCAGCGCGGCTTGCGCGGCATCATCGAGCGCAGGAACTGCACGAAGGCGCTGGGGATCTCCATGTCCACCATGAAGTAGGCCCGCGCGAAGCTGAACAGCATCTGCAGGTCGTCCTCGCCGATCAGCGCGGTGTCGATGACCAGCGCGTCCCCGGCCTCGTTGTAGAGGATGGGCAGCGAGAACGGCAGCTCGTGGTAGCCATTGACCACCTTGCCGATGACATAGGCGCCCTTGTTGCGGAAGAACAGGGAGCTCAGCACCTGGATCTGGAAATTGGCGCGCGGACGGAAGCTGCCCAGCTCGGCGCGCAGCGCCGCCACCACGTCGGCCACGTCCCGCTCCAGGTCCTCGAAGGGGCGCTGCAGCTGGAAGTTGTGGACGATGCGCAGAAAGGCCTCATGCAGCGATTCCGGTGCGGGGTAGTAGACGCGGTAGGTCGGCGTGGCGGCGGGCTCGTCGTTCTCGATGTATTCGGTGGAGACCGCCGGCCGCACGAAGATGAAGTCGTTGTGGAAGTAGCTGCGGTGCAGGATCTGGGTGGTGACCGAGTTGAAGAAGGTCTCCGCCAGTTCAGGCTGGTGGTGGTCGATCAGCAGGCCGATGTAGTGCAGCTTGGCCTGGTGCCAGACCTCCATCGACAGGCTGCCGGCGCCGAACTCGGTCTGCAGCCGCTCCACCGCCTCACCCACCCGCAGGTCGTAGAAGACGATGCGATCCCGCTGGGCCCGCTGCTGACCCAGCCAGTCGGCCTGCTCGAAGCGCTGCTGCGCCTGGGCGCTGCTTTCCCGGAACAGGCGGTAATGCCTGTTGAAGCCCGCCAGCAGGGCCTGCGCCATCTCGAAGGCCTGTTGGTCGTTCAGCTGTGTCGGGAACGTCGGCACGGTCTCGGTCTTTCCGGGGAAACGGCTCAGCCGGCCACGCCAGCGCCCTGCTCGGCCAGATAGCGCGACTCCACCGCGGCCAGAGCCTTGTCATAGGCGGGGCTCACGTCCGCGGCACAGGTGGCGGTGATGTTGAGGTCGTTGATGATCCCATTGTGCAGACCATACACCCAGCCATGGATGACCACCGGCTGGCCACGGGTCCAGGCATCCTGGACGAAGGTGGTGTCGCAGACATGACGCACCTGTTCCAGCACATTGAGTTCGCACAGCGCCTCGACCTGGCGTTCCATCGGCAGCTGCGACAGGAAGGCGTGGTGGCGGTCGCGCACATCGCGCACATGGCTCAGCCAGTTGTCGACCAGGCCCACGCGCAGGTTGTAGACGGCCGCGCGCACCCCGCCGCAGTTGGAGTGACCCACCACCATGATGTGCTGGACCTTGAGCGCGTCCACCGCGAACTGGATCACCGACAGTGCATTGAGGTCGGACTGGGCCACCACATTGGCCACGTTGCGGTGCACGAACAACTCGCCCGGCAGCAGTCCCACCAGCTCATTGGCCGGCACGCGGCTGTCCGCGCAGCCGATCCACAGGTACTGCGGCGTCTGCTGCTTGAGCAGGCGGGTGAAGAAACCGGGCGAGCGGGCCTCGGTGGCCTCGGCCCATTCACGGTTCTTCTGGAAGAGTTCGTCCAGTTGGAAATTCATGGTGTTTGCTGCAGCGCATCAACTGCCCGCCAGTGTAATCAGCCACCCTTGCCCAGGCTGACAGGGTTCTCGCGGATCAGCCCTCAGCACCTCCGTCATGGCTCGGCGATTTTTCGAGCAGTTGACGGCATTTGCTCTCATGCTCATCAATCTCCGCCAAAGTCACGCGAATATCGTCCAGCTGCTGCTCCAACTGCCGGCGGTGGGCGCGCAGCACTTGGATGAAGGCTTCCAGCTGAGGACGGGTGTCGGTGCCGGTCTCGTACATGTCCACCAACTGCTTGATGTCCTGCAGGGGCAGGCCCAGGCGCTTGCCCCGCAAGGTCAGCTTCAGACGCGTGCGGTCCCGGTGGCTGTAGATGCGGTGGCGCCCTTCCCGCTGCGGCTGCAGCAGCCCCAGATCCTCGTAGAAGCGGATCGCCCTCGGCGTGATCTCGAACTCCTGCGCCAGCTCGGTGATGGTGTAGCGCACCGGCGCAGCGCGAGATTCACCCTCGGAAGCGGCCTGCACAGCGGGGATCGGACGGGACGAAGAGGGCATGGCGGAGGACCGGCAGAAATGACGTTTACGTCAACGTCAATTTGGAGTCTACGTGAAGACTCCCTGCCTTGCACAGAGGGGGCATGCCCCCGGGCCCGGAGCGCTCGGCACGCAGGGACGGTGACTGCGGTGGCGGGCCAGGCAAAAAAAAGCCAGCCAAGTTGCCCTGGCTGGCTGAGCTGTGTGACCTTCCCTGAAATGCCTTCAGTCACGTGTTGACAGCGATGCATTCAGTTTGCCTTCACAGCCCCCCCAGGCCTATCCCCTGTCGGGGTGACCATAATCATCAATCCTGATGAAAGACCGTCAGGAAAAACTCAATCAAAAAGGGGCAGGGCCGGCGATTTGAGGGCCGCGCGCCGGGCATCCAGGTCAGGAATCACCGAGCGCACCACATCCCAGAAGGCCGGGCTGTGGTTCATCTCGCGCAGGTGGGCCAGTTCGTGTGCCACCACATAGTCGATGATGGCCGGCCCGAAGTGGATGAGCCGCCAGTTCAGGCGGACCGAGCCATCGGCCGAGGCACTGCCCCAGCGGGTCTGGGCGGCGCTCAGGCGCAGGCGGCGCAGCGTGACGCCCAGCCGCGCCGCGAAGTGGGCGCAACGCCCTTCGAAGTGGCGCAGGGCCTCCTGCTGCAACCAGGACTGCACGGTGTCGCGGATCTGGCTGGCCGCGGCGCCGGGCGCCAGGCCGATGCGCAGTTCGCGCAGACCGTCCCCGGCCAATTGAGCCCCGACCACCCGGGGGTCGAGCCGCAGCACCAGCGGCTCGCCCAGAAAGGGCAGGCTGGCACCGTCGCACCATTCGATCCGGGACGCCTCGAGATGGCGTCGGCGGTCCCGCTGTTCGCCCAGCTTGCGCAGGATCCAGCCGGACTTGGCCCGCAGGGCCTGGTCGATGTCGCCCTGCCCCACCCAGCGCGGCGCGCTGACGGACAGGCCATCGGGACTGACGACGAAGCCGATGGACTTGCGGCGAGCGCGGCGCAGCCGGTAGGCGACCCGGCAGTCGCCGAACTGGATCTCGCGGTCGGCCTGGGGATGGGCGTGGACCACCGTGGCCACCGGCGGCGCGGGACGCGCCGGCACCGGAGCGCCCGTCACCGGCGCCGGCCGCAGCACCTGGCCCAGGGACGGGAAGGCCGCGTCGATCACGTCGAACAAGGACATCTGTTCCGGCTGGGCGGCATCACGACGGGCGGCCATGGGCGGCGATTCTAGGGCGCCCGTCCCCGGCTGTCAGGCGCCGGCCGGATAAGCCTCGGGGTCGAGGCGGTGCATCTCGGTCTCGATCCAGTCCTCGACCTGGCGCATCAGCTCTTCCGGCGCGCGGCCTTCGGAAGCGATGGGCTGGCCGATGGATATCGTCACCAGCCCGGGGCGCAGCAGGAAGCTGCGGCGGGGCCAGCAGCGCGCCGAGTTCACGGCGATGGGCACGATGGGCACGCCCGCAGCGATGGCCAGCCGCGAGGCGCCCGTCTTGTAGCTGCCGCGCTCACCACGGGCGATGCGGGTGCCTTCGGGGAACATGATGACCCAGTTGCCCAGGCCCATGATGCGCCGCCCCTGCGCGGCCACCTTGTTCCAGGCCTCGGTGCGGCGCGAGCGGTCGATGTGGATCATGTCCAGCCGGGCCATGGACCAGCCGAAGAAGGGAATCCACAGCAGCTCGCGCTTGAAGACGTAGCACAGCGGATGCGGCATCAGTGCCGGGTAGGCGAAGGTCTCCCAGGTGGACTGGTGCTTGGAGGCCAGCAGCACCGCCGCCTGGCCATCGGCGGCGGAAGGCACGTTCTCCATGCCGATGATGCGCCAGCGCACGCCGCAGATCAGGCGCGCCCCCCACAGGGCCACGCGCAGCCAACCCGCGCAGATCCAGTACAGCGTGTTGCCACGCAGCACGATGGACACCAGCACGACGAAGGAGCCCCAGGGGATGACGGTGATGGCCATCCAGAGAAAGAACAGGGTCGAACGCAGGACCCATCCCAGACGTTGCATGAGAACCTCAGTGGCCTTGCGCGTCGTTCGGGGCGGGCTTGGCCGCCGCGTCGCGCTGAAGCAGGTAACGGGCAAAAGCGCCCAGATCGTCGTGCACCACGGTGCCAGGCACGGACTGCACCCATTGCAGGCGTTCGCCCTCGGTGACCTCGGCGGCACGGCCGGTCTTGATCAGGTGCGGCGGACAGCCGGCGGCCCGAGCGGCCTGCAGGTCGCGCAGGGTGTCGGCCACCATGGGCACCTGCTTCAGGTCCACGCCGTAGCGGCGGGCGATGTCGAACATCATGCCCGGCTGGGGCTTGCGGCAGTCGCAGGCCTCCTCCGGGGCATGGGGGCAGAAGAACACGGCGTCGATGCGCCCGCCCTTGGCCGCCAGCATCTTCATCAGCCGCAGATGCACCGCATTGACCGAGGCCATGTCCACCAGGCCGCGGCCGATGCCGCCCTGGTTGGTGGCCAGCACCACATGCCAGCCGGCATGGTTGAGCTGGGCCACGGCCTCCAGCGCGCCGGGAATGGGCTCGAGCTCCTCGGGTTCCTTGACGTGGTCCTCGCGGAAATGGTTGAGGATGCCGTCACGGCCGATGATCATGAGCTTGGGCGCGGCGACCGGCATGGGCTCAGCTCGCCAGACGGGACAGGTCGGCCACGCGGTTCATCGCCCCGTGCAGACCGTTGAGCAGGGCCAGCCGGTTGGCGCGCAGGGCCGGGTCCTCGGCATTGACCATCACGTCCTCGAAGAAGGCGTCCACCGGTGCCTTCAGGGCCGCCAGGGCTTGCAGCGAGCCGGTGTAGTCGTGGGCCTCGAAGCGGGCGTCCGCCTGCGGCGCGACCTCGGCCAGCGCGGCGGCCAGGGCCTGCTCGGCGGGCTCCTGCAGCAGGGCGCTGTCGATGGCCGTCGGCAGGGCGCCCTCGACCTTCTTCAGGATGTTGGACACGCGCTTGTTGGCCGCAGCCAGCGAGGCGGCCTCGGGCAGCGTGGCGAAGGCGCGCACCGCCTCCAGGCGGCGGGGCACCTCGCCCAGGCGGGCCGGGGCCAGGGCCAGCACGGCATCCACTTCCTGGGCGCTGTAGCCCTGCTCGCGCAGGGACACCGCCAGACGGTCGGTGAAGAAGCCCAGCAGGGCCTCGGTCGGGTTCTGGATCAGCTCGCCAAACACCGGCACGGCCGCGGCGACCAGCGCCGGCAGGTCCAGCGGCAGGTGCTTCTCGACCAGCAGGCGGATCACGCCCAGCGCATGGCGGCGCAGCGCGAAGGGATCCTTGTCGCCGGTGGGCAGCTGACCGATGCCGAACAGGCCCACCAGGGTCTCCAGCTTGTCGGCCAGCGCCAGCACGGTGCCGGTGTGGTTGCGCGGCAGCGCGTCGCCGGCAAAGCGGGGCTTGTAGTGGTCCTCGATGGCGATGGCCACGCCGTCGCGCAGGCCCTCGGAGCGAGCGTAGTAGCCGCCCATGATGCCCTGCAGCTCGGGGAACTCGCCCACCATGTCGGTCATCAGATCGGTCTTGGCCAGCAGTGCGGCCTGAGCCACCTTGCTGTCGAGAACGTCGAAGTGGTCCTTGTCGTCGGCCGTGAACGGCACGGTGGCCAGGCGCAGCTGGCTGACGATGGCATGGGCGATGGCCTGCACGCGCAGGGCGCGCTCACCCTGGGTGCCCAACTTGCCGTGGTAGACCACCTTGGCCAGGCCCGGCACACGGCTCTCCAAGGTCTTCTTGCGGTCCTGGTCGAAGAAGAACTTGGCGTCGGCCAGGCGGGGGCGCACCACCCTCTCGTTGCCGCCGATCACGGCGCTGGGGTCGGCCGGGTGGATGTTGCTGACGATCAGGAACTTGTGGGTCAGCTTGCCGTGGCCGTCCAGCAGCGGGAAGTACTTCTGGTTGGCCTTCATCGTCAGGATGAGGCACTCCTGCGGCACGGCCAGGAATTCCGGCTCGAACTGGCAGGTCAGCACATTGGGCTTCTCGACCAGGGCGGTGACCTCGTCGAGCAGGGCCTCGTCCTCGATGGGCTGCAGACCCTCCTTCGCCGCGGCGGCCTGCAGCTGTCGCACGATCTCGGCGCGGCGCTCGTCGAAGCTGGCGATGACCGCGCCCTGCTCGCGCAGCTGGCGGGCGTAGCTTTCGGCATGGTCCACCGTGACCACCGGCGTGGTGGCCTCGAAGCGGTGGCCCTGCGTCTCGCGGCCAGCGTTCAGGCCCAGGGCCTGCACATGGACCACATGCTCGCCATGCAGCGCGACCAGGCGGTGGGCCGGGCGCACGAACTTCACATCGCTCCAGCCATCGGCCAACTGGTAGGTCATGACCTTGGGGATGGGCAGCTTGGCGATGGCCTCGTCCAGGGCCTTCTGCAGGCCCTCGGGCAGCAGCGCACCGGGCACCAGGCTGTCGAGGAACAGGGCCTCGGCCTTGCCGTCGGGCAGGCGCTTGAGCTGCGGCAGCACGGAGGCATCCGCGCCCACGGCCGCCAGCTTCTTGAGCAGCGCGGGCGTGGGCTGGCCATCGGCCGTCAGGGCCACGGCCACCGGCATCAGCTTCTGCTGCACCGCGCGGTCGGCCGCCTTGGAGAGCACGCCGCTCACGGCCACGCCCAGGCGGCGCGGCGAGGCGAAAGGCGTGACGGTCGCATCGGCCGGCGCCAGGCCCTGGGCCTGCAGGCTGGCGGCCAGGGTGCCGGCAAAGGATTCGCCCAGCTTCTTCAGCGCCTTGGGCGGCAGTTCTTCGACGAACAGTTCAACGAGGAGGGTCTGTGCGGTCATGGTGTTCAGGCCCCCTTCTTGGCGGCCGCCTGGGCGGCCTTCTCGGCCTTGTCTGCGATCTGGGCGGTGACTTCGTCGGCCCAGGCCTTGGGGGCCATCGGGAAGCCCAGCCGGGCCCGGCTGTCCAGGTAGCTCTGGGCCACCGCGCGCGCCAGGTTGCGGATGCGGCCGATGTAGGCGGCCCGCTCGGTCACGCTGATGGCACCGCGCGCATCCAGCAGGTTGAAGGTGTGGGCCGCCTTGAGCACCTGCTCATAGGCCGGCAGCGCCAGCTGGGCGGCGATCAGCTGCTGGGCATTGCCCTCGTGCGCGCCGAAGGCCTGCAGCAGGAACTCGACGTTGCTGTGCTCGAAGTTGTAGGTCGACTGCTCGATCTCGTTCTGCAGGAAAACATCGCCGTACTTCAGGCCATCCGTGTAGACCAGGTCGTAGACGTTCTCGACGCCCTGCAGGTACATGGCCAGGCGCTCCAGGCCGTAGGTGATCTCGCCGGTGATGGGCTTGCAGTCGATGCCGCCCACCTGCTGGAAGTAGGTGAACTGGGTCACTTCCATGCCGTTGAGCCAGACCTCCCAGCCCAGGCCCCAGGCGCCCAGCGTGGGGTTCTCCCAGTCGTCCTCGACGAAGCGCACGTCGTTCTTCTTCAGATCGAAGCCCAGGGCCTCCAGGCTGCCCAGGTAGAGCTCCAGGATGTTGGCCGGCGCCGGCTTCAGGACCACCTGGAACTGGTAGTAGTGCTGCAGGCGGTTCGGGTTCTGGCCGTAGCGGCCGTCCTTGGGGCGGCGGCTGGGCTGCACATAGGCGGCCTTCCAGGGCTCCGGCCCGATGGCGCGCAGGAAGGTGGCGGTGTGGCTGGTGCCGGCGCCCACCTCCATGTCGTAGGGCTGCAGCAGGGCGCAGCCCTGGCTGCCCCAGTAGTCCTGCAGGCGGAGAATCAGTTGCTGGAAGGTGAGCATCACGTCAGGCCGGTCGTTGCGCCGGCATTCAGGGGCTGGAACGGCGCCTCCGGCCACCCCGGCCGGAGCCGGGACAGGGAAGCGAACCGTTCATTTTAGGGTTGCGTGGGCGGCTTGGACCGCGGCTGCCGCGACATCAGGGCGGGCAAGACGCAGAGCACTCCTGCCAGCCACAGCGGCAGCAGGTGCCAGCGGGCCAGCCAGGCGGCGTAGGGCGTGAGGCCCTCCCGCCCTTCGACCACCACATCCAGCCGCCCGGGCGTCCACGCGGGCAGGCGGGCAGTAACCTTGCCGTGGAGGTCGATGGCCGCGGTGGCCCCGGTGTTGGTGGAGCGCACCAGCGGACGCTGGAACTCCATCGCCCGCATGCGGGAAAACTGCAGATGCTGGTCCTGCATCATCCAGCGGCCGAACCAGGCCAGGTTGCTGGCATTGGCCAGCACGGTGGGTGACTGCGGGCCGACCAGGCTGTCGGCGAAGTCCTCGCCGAACAGATCCTCGTAGCAGATCAGCGGCCGCACCCGCTGCCCGGCCACCTCGAAGGGTGCCTCGCTCTGGCCCCGGGCCTGGTCGGCCAGCGGGATGTGCATCATCTCCACGAACCAGTGGAAGCCCGGCGGGATGAATTCGCCAAAGGGCAGCAGATGGCGCTTGCCATAGCTGTAGTCGCGCCCGGCCCGCAGCGTGGCGGCGGACACGCCCAGCATGGAATTGACATAGCCCTGCTCGTTGTCGCCCAGGAAGGTGCCCACCAGCACCGCCCGGTCGCCCCGGGTGAAGGGCTGGATCAGGCTCTGCCAATAGGCCGGGGCCAGGTCGGCCTGCGGCACGGCCAGCACCGACTCGGGCGTGAGCACCAGCTGGCCCGGCGCGGCCAGCACCTGTTCACGCAGGGCCAGCATATTGCCCGCCAGGCGGTTGGGATCGAACTTGATGTCCTGCGGAACATCGGGCTGCAGCAGGCTGACCGAGATCTGCCCGGTCGGCCGGGTGAAATCCGACGGCACCAGCGCGGCCGCCAACGGCAGGGCCACGGCCAGCAGCATCAGCCCACGCCCCCCGGCGCTGCGCCACAGCGCGCGCCCCTGCCCCAGCAGCCCCCCCCACAGTGCCGCCACCGCGGTCAGCCCATAGACGCCCACCCAAGGCGCCAGCGGCGCCAGCAGGCCGTCGGTGTGGGCATAGCCCGGCGCCGCCCAAGGGAAGCCGGTGAACCAGCTGGCCCGGGCCAGTTCGGCCAGCAGCCAGGCGCCGGTGTAGAGCAGCACGTCCACGGCGGGGCGGCCGGTGCGCCAGCGGGCCACCGCCGCCATGGCTGCGGCCAGGTAGAGCGACAGAAAGGCCGCCAGCAGCAGCACCGCAGCCCCGGCCAGCGGCGGCGCCAGGCCACCGAAGTCGTGCATGCTGATGTACAGCCACCAGAGCGAGGACACCAGCCAGCCCAGGCCGAACAGCCAACCGGCCAGGGCCGCACGCCGCGGCGCCAGCCGGCCCACGGCCCAGGCCAGGACCGCCAGGGCGGGAAGCTGCAGGAACCAGGCCCCCAGCGGTGCGGTGGAGGCGGTCAGCAGGGCCCCGGCGGCCGGCAGCAGGGCCCAGCCCCAGGCCGGCCAGCGCCCGGAGGCTTCACGCCACAGGGACTTCACGCGGCGGTCTCACCCGGTGCAAGGCGGCGGACCTTGAACCAGCGCACGGCGCCGCCGCGGGCCAGCATCACGTTGAACTCCAGGCCATGGAGTTGCACGGCCTCGCCGCGGCGGGGCACGCGGCCCAGTTCATGGGCCACCAGCCCGCCCACGGTCTCGAAGTCGGCCTCGGGCAGTTGCACGGCCAGGGCCTGGTTGACCTCGGGGATGGCGGCGTCGCCGGCCACCCGGTAGCTGCCGTCGGCCAGGGTGTAGACGCCACTCTCGGCATCGGCCTCGTCGAACTCGTCCTCGATCTCGCCAACGATCTCCTCGAGCACGTCCTCGATGGTGAGCAGTCCGGCGGTGTTGCCGAACTCGTCGATCACGATGGCCAGGTGGTTGCGGTTGCTGCGGAAGTCGCGCAGCAACTCGTTCAGGCCCTTGGATTCGGGCACGAAGACGGCCGGCCGCAGCAGGGTGCGCAGGTTCAGCTCGGGCGCGCGCTGCAGCTTGAGCAGATCCTTGGCCAACAGGATGCCGATGATGTTGGCCCGGCCGCCTTCCGTGACGGGAAAGCGCGAATGGCCGGTGTCGATCACCGTGGCGAGGATCTCGTCGTACGGGGCGTCGATGTCGAGCATGTCCATGCGGGGCTCGGCCACCATCACGTCGCCGGCGACCATGTCGGCCATGTGCAGCACGCCTTCGAGCATGGCCCGCGACTGGGGTTCGATCAGCTCGCGGTGCTCGGCCTCGGCCAGCGTCTCGATCAGTTCGTCCTTGGAATCGGGCCCGGGCGAGATGAACTCGATCACCCGATCCAGCAGGGTGCGGCGATCGCCGCCATGGGACATCCCGGGGCGATGACCCCGGTGGGAACCGCCGCGCGGCGGTCGACTAGGCTGAGGTTCGGACACGTCGCTTGTGCCGGCAGTGGAGGAAGGCCAAGAATACTCGATTCACTTGACAGGTCTTGAGGCATGGCCGAGAGTGTCCGGCCTTCTGCGGTGCCGCCACGGCGTACATCACCGCGGAACATTGTCGAAAAATCGACGGTGGGCCTCGGGCAGACACCTGCCTGCGGCCCCTTCACGGAGTCCTGTTTCCATGTCCCTCATTCCCGCCACCATCCTCACCGGTTTTCTCGGCTCCGGCAAGACCACGCTGCTCAAGCGGGTGCTGTCCGAAGCCCACGGCCAGAAGATCGCCGTGATCGAAAACGAGTTCGGCGCGGAGAACATCGACAACGACATCCTGGTGTCCGACACCCAGGAACAGATCATCCAGCTGAGCAACGGCTGCGTCTGCTGCACCATCCGCGAAGACCTGCGCAGCACCCTGTCGGACCTGGCCCAGCGCCGCCGCAAGGGCGAGCTCGACTTCGACCGCGTCGTGATCGAAACCACCGGTCTGGCCGACCCGGGCCCGGTGGCCCAGACCTTCTTCATGGACGACGAGGTGGCCGAGAGCTTCCAGCTCGACTCCATCCTGACCCTGGTCGACGCGGTGCATGCCAACGAACAGCTCGACACCCGCCAGGAAGCGCGTCGCCAGGTGGGCTTTGCCGACCAGATCTTCATCAGCAAGACCGACCTGGTGAAGGACGAGGCCGTCGAGGCCCTGTCGCACCGGCTCAAGCACATGAACCCGCGTGCGCCGCAGCGCCGGGTGCATTTCGGCGAGGTGCCCATCGCCGAGGTCTTCGACCTCAAGGGCTTCAACCTCAACGCCAAGCTGGACATCGACCCTGACTTCCTGAAGGCAGACGAGGGCCACGACCATCACCACCATGATCATGACCACGACCATGAACATGGCGAGCACTGCGACCACCCGCACCATCACCACCACGACGACGATGTGAAGTCCTTCGTCTTCCGCACCAGCAAGCCGCTGTCGCCGGCCAAGCTGGAGGATTTCCTGGGCGCCATCGTGCAGGTGTACGGCCCCAAGATGCTGCGCTACAAGGGCGTGCTGTGCCTGAAAGGCAGCGAGCGCAAGGTGATCTTCCAGGGCGTGCACCAGCTCATGGGCAGCGACCTGGGCCCGAAGTGGGCCCCGGGCGAGGCCAAGGAGAGCAAGATGGTGTTCATCGGCATCGACCTGCCCAAGGAAATCCTGCTGCAGGGCCTGGAAGGCTGCATCGCCTGACCAAGGCGCGGTGTGAAAGCCGCGCACGGTCAGGCTGGCTACAATCCGCGCGCCCGAACCCGCTGGCAGTGGTGGGAGAACCACAGCCCGCCTGCTCGGCAAGGGTATAAAGCCCTTTCACTCGCGCAATGGTGAGGAGACCGACCGTGAGCAAGACCCCGGCCAAAACGGCGATCCGGAGCAGCGACTCCGAGGCCGACACCGCCAAGAAGCCCTCCGCCCGGGGGGCCGCCGCAAAATCGGCCGCCCCGCGTCCCGCCGCCGCGCCCATGGCATCCACGGCCAGCTTCAACGACCGTTTTTCCCCAGCGCCTCCCCCGGCCCGACCTGAACCCGAACCCATGAATGCAGTGAAGACCGCCACGAAGGCCGACCCGAAACTCGCCAACGCCTGGAAGACCAAGGCAGGCGGAGAGCTCACCGAAGCCGAACTTCTGGCCATGCCGGATTCGGAGTACATGAACGACAAGCAGCTGGAGTTCTTCCGCACCAAGCTGCAGGCCCTGAAGGACGACCTGCTGTCCAACGCCGGCCAGACCACCGAGAACCTGCGCGAAGACACCTCCATCGTCCCCGACCCGGCCGACCGCGCCACCATCGAGGAAGAGCACGCCCTGGAGCTGCGCACCCGAGACCGCGAGCGCAAGCTGCTCAAGAAGATCTCCCAGTCGCTGGCCCGCATCGAATCCGGCGAGTATGGTTACTGCGACGAGACGGGCGAACCCATCGGCCTGGGCCGCCTGCTGGCCCGTCCGACCGCCACGCTGTCGCTGGAAGCCCAGCAGCGCCGCGAGCTCAAGCAGAAGATGTTCGGGGACTGATGCCCCCTTTTCTCCAGCAGCAAGGCAGGACCCATGGCCAGCGGTAACGGAGACGGTGTGTTTCGCCGCATGGTCAAGCTGGTCGCCCAGCCGGCGCGCGATCTGATCAGCCGCCCGCCGGAAGCGGCGTCCAGCCAGTTTGCCGACGTCGAGAAGGCCGAACTCAAGGCCATGATCGAGCGCAAGCGGCGCAATGATTTCGTGCGCAAGCGCGAGCTGGACATGCTGCGGCGCATCCGCCGCGAAGGCCTCAACGCCGAGCAGGCCCAGGCCCTGAGCGCCTCCTCCCGCATCGACGACAGCGACGTCAAGGCCACGCTGCTGCCCGGCGGCCCGGACCGCAGCGTCAAGGCCAAGATCGACGCCATCGAACGCCAGATGGTAGGCGTGGCCGGCAGCGCCGGGGCCCGTCTGCCCAAGGGGACGACCCCGCCCCCCATGCTGAACACCCCGGTGCCGCCGCCCAGCGTGCCGGTGCGCCAGCTGGCCACCCCGGCCCCCATCCCCACCCACAACGACGACGCCACCCGACCCATGGTCGACTGGCAGGAAACGGGGTTGCCGAAGACGGGCGAGCAGTTGCCGCCCGGCCTGCCCCCGGGCATCACGGTGCCCGTGCTGCACGACACCCTGCCGCCGCCGCTGGAACAGACGCCCAGCCACCCGGCGTCGCCCGCTCCCATGCCCGCGCCGACGGCAGCGACACCGGCCCCCACGGTGGCCCCGGTCGGCCTGGGGGCCGTGCCGGACATCGAGGTCAGCGAGATCTCCCACGACCAGGAACTGGACGAGGCGGTGATCGCCTTCGCCAACGCCGACTTCACCTTGTGCGAGCGCGCGCTGCGGCAGCTGACCGGCGCCGATGGCATCCGGCACGGCCACAACGACACCTGGCTGGTGCTGTTCGACTTCTACCGCGCCACCGGCCAACAAGCCCGCTTCGACACCCTGACCAACGACTACGTGATGCAGCTGCAGCGCTCCGCGCCGCAGTGGTACTCCCTGCCCCAGTTGGTGGCCGAAGCCACGGCCGTGCCGATGCGCGGTCAGGCCAGCGACGTGCAGGTGGCCTGGGTCTGCCCGCCCGACCTGGACGCGGACGGAGTGGGGCAACTCGATTCCCAGACCCTGCAGCTGCCCCAGCCCTGGGCGCTGGACTGGAGCCGGCTCGAACACCTGGATGCCGATGCGGCCGCCCGGCTGTACCGCCTGATGCAGGGCTGGGCCCGGCAGTCGCTGCAGATGCGCTGGCTGGGCACGGACCGCCTGTTCCAGGTGCTGCAGGACGCGGCGCCGGTGGGCATGCGCGATGCCGATCCGGCCTACTGGATGACGCGCATGGAAGCCCTGCGCCTGGTGAACCGGCCCGACCAGTTCGACGAGGTGGCCATCGACTACTGCGTCACCTACGAGGTGTCGCCACCCAGCTGGGAACACACCCGCTGCACGGTGCGGCTGGACGGCGTCGGCGCAAGCACCCACGCGGCCCCGCTGTCGGTGATCGGCGAGGCCATCACCACCTTCCAGGAACTGGGCGAAGGCGAAGGCAGCCTGAGCCTGACCACGCTGGAGTTGTCCGGCCAGCTGTCGGGTGACATCGGTGCCCTGCTGGAGGTGCTGGACAGCCGCCTAGGCGAGGCCCGACTGATCCACATCTCCTGCGCACTGCTGATCCGGGTCGACTTCATCGCGGCAGGCGATCTGCTCAACTGGGTCATCGCCAAGCGGGCCGAAGGCCGGCAGATCCGCTTCACCGAAGTCCACCGCCTGGTGGCGCTGATGTTCCGCGCCATGGGCATCATCGAGCACGCCCCGGTGCAATTGCGCCAGGTCTGAAGGCACCCGCCCCTTCGGTGGGGCTTGAGATCCGCTCCGACGGCCCCAACTACGTCGGACGATGAACACCTACCACGGCACCACCATCCTCAGCGTGCGCCGCCAGTTGCCCGACGGGCGCTGGCAGGTGGCCCTGGGCGGCGACGGCCAGGTCACCCTGGGCCACACCGTCGTCAAGTCCAGCGCGCGCAAGGTCCGCAAGCTCCACCATGACCAGGTGCTGGCCGGCTTTGCCGGCGCCACGGCCGACGCCTTCACCCTGTTCGAGCGCTTCGAAGCCAAGCTGGAGAAGCACTCCGGCCACCTGGTGCGCGCGGCCATCGAGCTCACCCGCGACTGGCGCACCGACAAGGTGCTGCGCAACCTGGAGGCCATGCTCGCCGTGGCCGACCGCGAGGCCTCGCTGATCATCACCGGCAACGGCGACGTGCTGGAGCCGGAGCTGGGCCTGGTGGCCATCGGCTCGGGCGGCGCCTATGCCCAGGCCGCGGCCAAGGCGCTGCTGCTGCACTCCGAGTTGGACGCCCCGACCATCGTCAAGAAGTCGCTGGAGATTGCCGGCGACATCTGCATCTACACCAACCAGAACCACACGATCGAGGTGCTGGAATGAGCACGGACACGAGCACCGACACCCCCTCGATGATGACGCCGCAGGAGATCGTCTCCGAGCTCGATCGCCACATCGTCGGCCAGAACGCCGCCAAGCGCGCGGTGGCCATCGCGCTGCGCAACCGCTGGCGGCGCCAGCAGGTGGAGCCCAAGCTGCGCGCCGAGATCACGCCCAAGAACATCCTGATGATCGGCCCGACCGGCGTGGGCAAGACCGAGATCGCCCGCCGCCTGGCCCAGCTGGCCGACGCCCCCTTCATCAAGGTGGAGGCAACCAAGTTCACCGAGGTGGGCTATGTGGGCAAGGACGTGGACACCATCGTCCGCGACCTGATGGAGGTGGCCATCAAGCAGGAGCGCGATGCCGCCATCCGCCGCCACCGCATGCGCGCCGAGGAAGCGGCCGAGGAACGCATCCTGGACATCCTGGTGCCGCCGCCGCGCCATGGCGGCGCGGAATTTGGTTTTGCCGCCTCCGTCGCCCCGGCCCCGGACAACACCGCCCGCCAGGTCATGCGCAAGCGCCTGCGCGAGGGCGCGCTGGACGACAAGGAGATCGAGCTGGAGCTGGCCGAGACCCGCGCCAATGTGGACATCGTCACGCCGCCAGGCATGGAGGAGATGGCCGAGCAGCTCAAGGGCCTGTTCTCGCAGATGGGCACGGCCAAGAAGACCCAGCGCAAGCTCAAGGTGGCCGAAGCCCTGCGCCAGCTGACCGACGAGGAAGCCGCCAAGCTGGTCAACGAGGACGACATCAAGGCCCGCGCCCTGCACAACGCCGAGCAGAACGGCATCGTCTTCATCGACGAGATCGACAAGGTGGCCACCCGCAGCAACACCCAGGGCAGCGATGTCTCGCGCCAGGGCGTGCAGCGCGACCTGCTGCCGCTGGTCGAAGGCACGACAGTGCAGACCAAGCACGGCATGGTCAAGACCGACCACATCCTGTTCATCGCCTCGGGTGCCTTCCACCTGGCCAAACCCAGCGACCTGATCCCCGAACTGCAGGGCCGCTTCCCGATCCGGGTGGAACTGCAGGCCCTGTCGGTGGACGATTTCCAGGCCATTCTCTCGAGCACCCATGCCAACCTGGTGCGCCAGTACCAGGCCCTGCTGGCCACCGAAGGCGTCACGCTGGAAATCGCGCCGGACGGCATCCGCCGACTGGCCGAGATCGCCTACGAGGTCAACGAGCGCACCGAGAACATCGGCGCGCGCCGCCTGGCCACGGTGATGGAGCGGCTGCTCGACGAGATCAGCTTCGACGCGCCGCGCCATGCCGGCCAGACGGTCACGCTGGACGCCGCCGCGGTGGGCGCCAAGCTGGGCGAGCTGGCCCACAATGAGGATCTGTCGCGTTACATCCTCTGAGGGGGCTTGACCGGGCGCAAGCCGGCGGGCCGCCCGCCTGCCCTAGGCTCATCGCATGCCACGCCCGCCTTCTCCGCCCGCGCCCCCCTCCGATTCCCAGGGCTTTGTCGACCGTGTCGCCAGCTGGGGCCTGAGCCCGGTGGCCGCCGACAACCCTCGGGCCCATCGGATCGAGCAGGCCTGGCGCTGGCCCATCATGGCGGTGCTGGTCTGCACCATCCCGGCCTTCTACGCCGAACTGCTGCAAGACCGGCCCTCCCAACTGGCGGACATGGCCTATTTGGTGGCCGCCATGGTGGTGGGCTCGGCGCTGGCCCATGTCAGCTGGTACACCCGGCGCCCGCTGGCCCACCTGCTGGCCAACCCGACGGATGTGCTGCTGGTGTTCGGCCTGCTGGCGGCAGCCTTCATTCCCGACAGCCGCAGCTCCACCCTGGCGTTGGGCCTGCGGCTGCTGGTGGCTTTCCTCACCCTGCTTCGCATGGTGTGGGCCCAGCAGCACCTGGTCACGCGCGGGGGGGTGACCTACCTGCTCACGGTGTCACTGGGCGTGTTGCTGGCCTGCGGCCTGGGCTTCTGGTGGCTCGAGCCCACCACGCCCACGCTGGCCGATGGCATGTGGCTGGCCTTCACCACCGCAGCCACCGTGGGCTATGGCGACGTGGTGCCCACCACCGCCGCCTCGAAGATCTTCTCCGTCTTCGTGGTGCTGCTGGGCTTCGGCGTGCTCACGCTGGTCACCGCCGCCATCGCCACCAAGTGGGTGGAGACCGAGGAGCGGCTGATCGAGCGGGAGATCATCCACGACATGCGCCACGAGATGGCACTGCTGCGGCGGGAACTGGCGGCGCTGCGCGCGGAGGTGAGCCACTACGTCGAAAGCCACTCTCCGGCCCGACCCGCAGGCTCACAGGGCCAGGCGGTGGGACTGGATCTGCAGCAGCCCGTCAAAAATGAGTGACTCCACGAGTTCGTGGGGCATGTCCAGGTAGGGCGCCACCTTCCAGCCGGCGCCGCCGGTCATCAGCAGCATCGGCTCCTCACCCTCGCTGTGCTCGGCCAGATGGCGGCGCATGCGGGCGATGGCCCCGGTGATGGCGTAGGTGCCGCCGCTGGTCAGCGCGTCGGAGGTGTTGGCCGGGAAGGGCACCACCTCGCCGGTGGGCACCCGCAGGCCGGCCGTGCCGCTTTCCAGGGCCCGCAGCATGATGCCGTGGCCCGGCAGGATCAAGCCGCCCAGGAAGCGGCCGTCGCGGTCCAGGGCATCGACCGTCACGGCCGTGCCCACCATCACCACCACCACCGGCCGCGCCGGCCCGCGCGCGAGCATGTGGCCGCGGGCGCCGATCAGCGCCACCCAGCGGTCCGCGCCCAGGCGCATCGGGTGGTCGTAGCCGTTGGTCACCCCAGCCTCGTGGGCCGAGGGCACCACCCAGCGCGGCGTCAGGTCCCACAACTCCAGCTGCTCCTCGACGCGACGGCGCACCGCCTCGCCGGCCACCACGCAACCCAGCATGGACGCCGGCACCGGCAGCGAGCGCCAGTCCTGCTCGGCCAGCACATCGATGTTCTCGAGAAACACCGCCCCCTGGGCCAGCACGGCCGCGCCAGGCTGGGGAGAGGCGTAGAGCGCCCACTTCAGCCGCGTGTTGCCGATATCGATCGCCAGAAAACTCATCGCGGGTCCATCGCTGTCAGTCGGTCGAAGGGATTATCGACCCACGATGCCCTGGCCCGCCCCGGGGCCCGCCAGCGTCGCCAGTTCAGGCCCCGGCCACGGGGTCGACGGAGGTGCGCGACAGCACCTTCTGCATGAGCTCGCCCCAGCTGCCCGCCGGCGAGTGCGCCAGTTCGCGTTCGCGCTGGGAGATGAGGTCCTGGAAGGCCTGGGATTGCTTGTCGGGGTATCGATCCAGCGCGCGCTGGCGCGGCGGCTCGGCAAAGTGGGCCGCAGCCTTGCGCACCACCGAGTGGTAGATCTGCGAGACCCGGGACGGCGTGACCTTGAGCGACTTGGCCACCTCCACCGGGGTCAGCCCCACCCCCAGATAGGACTCGATGACCATGCGCTCGCGCTCGGGCAGCTCGGCGAAGAACTGCTCCAGGCGGCGCAGCACGATGCCGGTGTCCACCCGCGCCTCGACCTCTTCCTGGGGGGTGGCCGGGTGGTGGCGGTGGCTGGCGTCGTCGGGCTCGTCATCCAGACTGCTCTGGTTGCGTCCCATCTGGTCGGCCTGCAGCAGCGCCTGCACCTCGTCCATGTCCAGCTCGGTCAGCTCGGTCAGCTCGGCCAGCGTGGGCTCCTTGCCGTGGCGGCTGCGAAAGCGCTCGCGCGCGATCTGGATGACCTTGATCTTGCGCCGCTCGCTGCGGGAGAGGAAATCCATCTGGCGCAGCTCGTCGAGCATGGCGCCCTTCACGCGCATGCGCGCGTAGCGCACAAACGCCTGCTGGGCCTCTTCGGTCTCGCGGTCCCCCTCCCATTCGAAGTGACGGCCGCCTGCGCCACGGCGATCAGACCGACCTGGATCAGATCCGCGCGCTCCACGTTGGCAGGCAGATGGCGCACCAGCGCCTGCGCCTGCTTGCGCACCCAGGATT
>NZ_BADL01000113.1 GCF_000333615.1 Ideonella sp. B508-1
GTCGGCCAGCACATTGGTGACCTCACCCCAGACGCGGTCGATCTTCTCGAAACCGGTGCGCAGGCGGTCGCGCACGGTGTGGATCATCCAGGCGATGAAGGGCAGCGGCACCAGGGTGACCAGGGCCAGCCAGGGGTTGATCGAGAACAGGATCACCGAGGTCATGCCGATCATCAGCACGTCGGTGATGAAGTCCAGCGCGTGCAGCGACAGGAAGACGGAGATGCGGTCGGTTTCGGAGCCGATGCGGGCCATCAGGTCCCCGGTGCGCTTGGCGCCGAAGTAATCCAGCGACAGGCCCAGCAGGTGCTCGAAGGCGGTGGTGCGCAGGTCCGCCGCGATGCGCTCGGACACCAGGGCCAGCAGGTAGGTCTTGGCCCAGCCCAGGCCCCAGGCCAGCAGCGCCGCCCCCAGCAGGCCCGACAGCAGCAGCATCACATAGTGCGGCTCGATCCGCTGCCCGTTCTGGAAGGGGATCAGCACCTCGTCCATCAGCGGGATGGTGAGGTAGGGCGGCACCAGCGTCGCCCCGGTGGAGGCCAGCATCAGCAGGAAGCCGGCCAGCAGCTTGCCCTGGTAGGGCCGGGCGAAACGCCACAGCCGCAGCAGCACCCAGGTCGAGGGCGGGGTGTTGAGCTCGCGGGTGCAGATCGGGCACTCGTCGCTGTCGGGCGGCAGGGGCGCGTGGCAGGACGGGCAACGGGTCGGGTCCTCGCCCTCGGCGGCCTGGCCGGTCACCAGGGCCTCCATCACCTGCTCGAAGCGCCGGGCGAAGCGGATGGCCTGCACATTGACCGCCAGGGTGAAGTGCCACAGCGCCAGCCGGGCGGCGGGCGAGACCAGCTCCAGCGTGCCGACGCCGGCATGGTCGCGGTGGCGCAGCTGCAGGCCGGGCTGCAGGGCATGGGACGTCCATTCGGCGGTGCCATGGGCCCGCGCCAACAGCCGTCGCTCGGTCAGCCGCAGCTCGCCGCTGCCGAAGCGCTGGTCCTCGGTGAGGTCAACCGTGAGACTGGCCAGGACGTTTTCCCCTGGGCTCAGCATGGGCATGGCCAGCGCCGGGGTCCCGGCGGGCTGTTCTTGTTCTGGATGGGCGTGGTGCATGGTGTGGATCGATTTTCGGCGATTCCGCCACGCCCCCCAAGCCCAAGCACACCGCTTCCCTGCCCTCGCCACGCAGCAAGCGCCTCACCCGGCGCACAATTGTCATCTGGCGGCCACAGACCGCCCATCTCCCCCACTGTCCGTCCCCCCCCGTCCTCCCACCCCATGAGCGACAAGAAAAAGGCCATCGAGCTGTTGCGCACGACCTACCTGCGCGGCCCCAACATCTGGACGTACCGTCCCGCCATGGAGGTCTGGCTGGATCTCGGCGAGCTGGAGGACTGCCCCTCCAACCTGCTGCCGGGCTTCACCGACCGGCTGCTCAAGCTGCTGCCGGCCCTGGAGGAGCACCACTGCGGGGTGGGCGAGCGCGGCGGCTTCATCCAGCGCCTGCGCGAAGGCACCTGGGCCGGCCACATCCTGGAACACTGCGTGATCGAGCTGCTCAACCGCGCGGGCATGCCCACCGGTTTCGGCCAGACGCGCTCGGTCTCGCAGCGCGGGGTCTACCGCATGGTCTTCCGCGCCCGCGACGAGCAGGTCGGCCGCACCGCCCTCACCCAGGGCCACGCCCTGCTGATGGCGGCCATCAACGACGAGCCTTTCGACGTGGAGGCCGCCGTGGCCGCCGTGCGCGAGGCCATCGACGACTGCTACCTGGGCCCGTCCACCGCCTGCATCGTGGCGGCGGCCACCGAGCGCGGCATCCCGCACATCCGCCTGAACGACGGCAACCTGGTGCAACTGGGCTATGGCGCCCGCCAGCGCCGCATCTGGACCGCCGAGACCGACCTGACCAGCGCGATCGCCGAGAACATCGCCTGCGACAAGGACCTCACCAAGACGCTGCTCAAGGCCTGCGGCGTGCCGGTGCCCGAAGGCCAGATCGTCGCCAGCGCCGCCGAGGCCTGGGAGGCTGCCCAGGACATCGGCCTGCCGGTGGTGGTCAAGCCCAGCGACGGCAACCACGGCCGCGGCGTTGCCCTGGACCTGCGCCAGCAGGCCGACATCGAGGCCGCCTTCGCCCTGGCCGACAGCCACGGCAGCGAGGTCATCGTCGAGCGCTGCATCCCCGGCGACGAGCACCGCCTGCTGGTGGTCGGCGGCCAGGTGGTGGCCGCGGCCCGCGGCGAGAGCGCCTGGATCACCGGCGACGGCCGGAGCACCGTGGTGCAGCTGATCGACAGCCAGATCAACGCCGACCCGCGCCGGGGCACCACCGAGGACCACCCCTTGAACCGCCTGAGCGTGGAAGAGGACGAAGTCATCCGCCTGGACCTGCAGCGCCAGGGCTTTGCCCCCGGCGACGTGCCGCCGGCCGGCCGCCGGCTGCTGGTGCAGCGCAATGGCAACGTGGCCATCGACTGCACCGACGAGGTCCACCCCGAGGTGGCCTACGTGGTCAGCTTGGCCGCCCGCGCCGTGGGCCTGGACATCGCCGGCGTGGACCTGGTCTGCGAAGACATCGCCCGCCCGCTGGCCGAGCAGGGTGGCGCCATCGTCGAGGTCAACGCCGGCCCCGGCCTGCTGATGCACCTCAAGCCCGCCGAAGGCACGCCCCGCCCGGTGGGCCAGCAGATCGTCGAGCACCTGTTCCCCTCCGATGACGAGGACGCCCGCCCCGGCCGCATCCCCATCGTCGGCGTGGCCGGCAGCGCCGACAGCACCTTCATCGCCCGCCTGGTGGCCCGCCTGGTGCACCTGAGCGGACGCCCCACCGCGCTGGCCTGTGCCGATGGCCTGTTCCTGGGCCACCGCCGCACCGAGAAGGCCGGCAAGCAGTACTGGGACGCCTGCCACCGTCTGCTGATGAACCGCGAGGCCCAGGCCGCCGTGTTCGAGAACCCCGCCTCGCTGATCCTGGACAACGGCCTGCCCTATGACCGCTGCCACGTCGGCCTGGTGACCGACCTGGGCGGCCATGAGGCCCTGGCCCACCACGACATCACCGAAGCCGAGCAGCTCTACCGCGTGCTGCGCACCCAGATCGACGTGGTGCTCTCCGACGGCGTGGGCGTGCTCAACGGCAACGACGAGCGCGTCGCCGACATGGCCGGCCTGTGCGACGGCGAGGTGCTGTTCTACGCCTGCGAGGGGGCCGACGGCCTGCCGGCCTGCGTGACCGAGCACCTGGGCCAGGGCGGCCGCGCCGCCGTGATGGCCGGGCAGCGGGTGAGCCTGCGCAACGGCGCCAGCGAGCAGGGCGCCATCGAACTCGGCCAGATCCTGCAGCGACGCGGCCAATCGGCCGGACCGGGCCGTCTGCAGGCCCTGCTGGCGGCCGTGGCCACGGCCTGGGCCTTCGGCATCTCGCCCGAGCTGATCGCCGCCGGCATCGAGACCTTCGAACAGCCGCTCGCCTGAGTCCCCTGCCCACCGACGTCGGACAAGACCCGAACATGGACATCTCCCGCATCCGCGCTCTCCGTGGCCCCAATCTGTGGAGCCGCCACACCGCCATCGAGGCCATCGTCACCTGCAGCGAGGCCGAACGCGCCCTGACCACGCTGCCGGACTTCGAGCCCCGGCTGCGCGCCCTCTTCCCGGCCCTGGGGCCGCTGCGCCGCCAGCCCGACCAGGCCTCGCTGGCCCATGTGCTGGAGCTGGCCACCCTGGCCCTGCAAATCCAGGCCGGCTGCCCGGTGACCTTCTCCCGCACCACCGAGACGGTGGAACGCAACACCTTCCAGGTGGTGGTGCAGTACAGCGAGGAAGACGTGGGCCGCAAGGCGCTGGCCGCCGCCGAGGGCCTGGTCCAGGCCGTGCTGGCCGGCGGCAGCTTCGACGTGGCCGCCACCATCGCCGAACTGCGCGAGCTCGACGAGGACATCCGCCTGGGGCCCTCCACCGGCTGCATCGTGCATGCCGCGGTGGCCCGCGGCATCCCGTTCCGGCGCCTGACCAGCGGCTCGCTGGTGCAGCTGGGCTGGGGCGCCAAGGCCCGTCGCATCTGGGCTGCCGAGGTCGACTCCACCAGCGCGGTGAGCGAATCCATCGCCCAGGACAAGGACCTGTGCAAGACCCTGCTGAGCGCCGCTGGCGTGCCGGTGCCCACCGGGCGCCCGGTGGACAGCGTGGACGAGGCCTGGGAGGTGGCCCAGGAGATCGGCCTGCCGGTGGTGCTCAAACCCCAGGACGGCAACCAGGGCAAGGGCGTGACGGTCAACGTGGCCTCGCGCGCGCACCTGGAGATCGCCTACCGCGCGGCCGAGGAGATCGGCCATGTGATGGTCGAGAAGTTCCTGCCCGGCAGCGACTTCCGCCTGCTGGTGGTGGGCCACAAGCTGGTGGCCGCCGCCCGGCGCGACCCGCCGCATGTCATCGGTGACGGCGTGCAGACGGTGCGCCAACTGGTGGACGAGGTCAACGCCGACCCGCGCCGCGGCACCGGCCACGCCACCTCGCTGACCAAGATCCGTTTCGACGAGATCGCCGTGGCCCGGCTGGAGCTGCAGGGCCTGAGCCCCGAATCGGTGCCCGAGAAGGGCCGGCGCGTGGTGCTGCGCAACAACGCCAACCTGTCCACCGGCGGCACCGCCACCGATGTGACCGACGAGGTCCACCCGGATGTGGCCGCCCGCGCGGTGGCCGCGGCCCAGATGATCGGCCTGGACATCTGCGGCGTGGACGTGGTGTGCGAAAGCGTCGGCCGCCCGCTGGAGGAACAGAGCGGCGGCATCGTCGAGGTGAACGCGGCCCCGGGCCTGCGCATGCACCTCTCGCCCTCCTTCGGCAAGGGCCGGCTGGTGGGCGAGGCCATCGTGGACCACCTCTTCCCCGCCGGCGAGGACGGCCGCATCCCGGTGGTGGCCGTCACCGGCACCAACGGCAAGACCACCACCGCCCGCCTGATCGCCCACCTGTTCGCCGCCAGCGGCCTGACCGTGGGCATGACCAACACCGATGGCGTGCACGTGGACGGCCGCCAGACCGACTCGGGCGACTGCTCGGGCCCGCGCAGCGCACGCAATGTGCTGATGCACCCGGACGTGGAGGCCGCCGTGCTGGAGACCGCCCGCGGCGGCATCCTGCGCGAGGGCCTGGGCTTCGACCGCTGCCAGGTGGCGGTGGTGACCAACATCGGCGCCGGTGACCACCTGGGCCTGAACTACATCACCACGGTCGAGGACCTGACGGTGCTCAAGCGGGTCATCGTGCAGAACGTGGCCCCGCAGGGCTATGCGGTGCTCAACGCCACCGACCCGCACTGCGTGGTGATGGCCCCCACCTGCCCGGGCGGCGTCATCTACTTTGCCGCCGACCGCCACCACCCGGTGCTGGCCACCCACCGCGCCCAGGGCCGGCGCAGCGTCTTCGTGGACGAGGGCTGCATCGTCGCGGCCGAGGGCAACTGGCGCGAGACGGTGGCTCTGGCCGACATCCCGCTGACCCGCGGCGGCGCCATCGGCTTCCAGGTCGAGAACGCCATGGCCGCCGTGGCGGCCGCCTGGGGTGCCGGCCTGAGCTGGGACGCCATCCGCGCCGGCCTGGCCAGCTTCGTCAACGATGCCGACAACGCACCGGGCCGCTTCAATGTGATGGACTACCGTGGCGCCACCGTCATCGCCGACTACGGCCACAACCCGGACGCGATGCGCGCCCTGGTGCAGGCGGTGGAGGCCATGCCCGGCCAGCGGCGCTCAGTGGTCATCTCCGGCGCGGGCGACCGCCGCGACGAGGACATCCGCGAGCAGACCCAGATCCTGGGCCAGGCCTTCGACGATGTGATCCTCTACCAGGATGCCTGCCAGCGCGGTCGCGCCGACGGCGAGGTGCTGGCCCTGCTGCGCCAGGGCCTGCAGGGGGCGCCGCGCACCAGCCATGTGGAGGAGATCCACGGCGAGTTCGTGGCCATCGACACGGCCCTGGGCCGTCTGCAGCCGGGCGACCTCTGCCTGGTGCTGGTGGACCAGGTCGAGGAGGCCCTGACCCACCTGGCCCAGCGGGTGAGCGAAAGCACCCAGGCCAGCGCCAGCGCAGAGTGAACCGGGTCGGGGCCGGCGCTCAGGCCCCGGCCAGGGCCCCCGCCGACACGGGGACCGGATCGGCCAGGACGACGGGGTCCGGCCGCAGCCCGACATCCAGTCCGGCCTGCGCCAGCAGCACCTCGGGCGACAGCAGTTGCACCAGCAGCGGCTCGCCCCAGGCGGTGTCGCAACGCAGCAGGTGGGTCACCCAGGGCGCGAAGTGCCGGAAACCGGCAGGCGCCTGGCCCAGATCCCGCGGATCGATGTCCGCCACCGACAGCACATCGTCCACCTTCAGGCCCAGCACGGGCAGGTCCGCCTGCCCGGGGTGGCGCAGCACCAGCACCGTGCCGTCGCCCGCCCGCGGGGCATACGAGACGCCGAAGAGCCGGCGGGCGCACAGCACATGGACCAGGCGCGCACCGGCGGCGCCCTCCACTTCCAGCAGGCCCACACGGGCCTCCTGGCCCTGTGGCGGGCTCACCAGCCCCTGCGTCGTCCGGGCCTCCACCAGCGCCTGGCTGGGCAGGGCGTAGCAGCCGGCCCCCACCTGGAAGATGGCCAGCTCCCGGCTGCGGCTGTCCGCCCGCAGGGTCGGGGGCTTGAGGGCGGCATCGCTGTAGGCCCGGCGGCGGCGCTCCACCGTCCCGAGCAGCAGCCCGACCACCACCCGCACGCCATGGTCGTAGCCATCGGTCTGGCGGAACTCCCGGTAGCCGCGCCCCGTCACCCGGGCACACAGGAACTGGGTGTCGCCATGCGCGACGATGGCCTGGTCGCCCTCGAAGCCTGTCAGGACCGGGGCTGGCTCGGCGGTGCCCGCGTGGGCCAACACCCGGCCCTGGGCATCGACAAAGGCCGCCAGGCCGGGGCGGTCGCCCAGGATGTCCTGCAGGATGGCGCGCAGCTCGCGTTCGGCATGGAAGACGATGGCGATGCCGCCGACGATGCGACGCTCGTCCACCGGGTCGCGCACCGCGGCCAGGTAGGTGTAGGTCGGGCCGTGGGCGTGCCAGGGCGTGTCCTCGAAGGCCGTGACCGCGTAGGCCTGGGAGGACGACAGGGCCTGCACCTGGCGGCGCAGCGCCTCGGGCACCGCCTGGCCCACCAGGGCGCCCGGCGGGGCCTCCCCGGAATGGGCCTGGATCACGCCCTGGGCATCGAAGACCACCAGCCGGCTGTAGACCGTGTAGAGGCGGTTGATGTGCTCCAGCACCGCCGTCATGGCCGGGCGCGCGGCCTCGCGCTCGTCCTGGGCCAGGGCCTGGCGCAGCACCGGTGAGAGGGCCCACCAGCGGCAGTCGTTGGCGCGCTCGTAGAGGTTGCGGTCCAGGATGTCGCTCATCAGCCGCCCCAGCTCCTGGGCCCGCTGGCGCCCGCGCGCCAGCGCGGTGTGGCCGATGTCCTGGATGGCCTGCTCCACCCGGGCGCGGGTGCGCACGCCGGCCTCGGCGACCTGGCGCAACACGGCGTTGAGCCGCAGCCGGTCGTCGTGTTCGCCGCGCGCCATCAGGCGGCCGTTCCAGACCACCCGGCGCAGGTCGCGGTTGATTGCGTCGGCGTCGTCGCGGATGGCCAGCAGCTCGGCATGGGCCATGGCCCCCTGGGCGACATCATCCTGCTGGCCGTCATCGGCGGTGCGCGCACTGAAAGCCGTGAGCAGCGACACCATGGCCACCGCCCGCCAACCGGTCGGCCCCGGATAGCCCTGGTAGGGCGTGCCGCGGCAGGCCAGCCCCAGGTATTCGCGCCCGGCGAAGTTGATCAGCTGCACCCCGCCGACCTCGGCGCAGGCCAGGTGCACGCCCAGCGGCACATGGGCCTCGTCGTTGCTGGCGATCACCCGGCCGGCCGGGTCCAGCAGCATCAGCGCGACCTGCTGGCGCCCGCCCGCCTCGGCGAACAGGCGCAGCATCTCGTCGGCAAAGCGAAAGCGCAGCACCAGCACCCCCAGCACCGCCCCCTGGGGGGATTGGATGCGGTGGGCATAGCACAGGGCCGCCGCTTCGCCCGGGGCCGCCAGATCGCTGGGGCCGAAGCGTTCCACATGGGCCGGGGCGGCCAGGGCCTCGGCCACGATGGGATCCTGCGTGTGCGGCGCCGCGTCGCCCGACAGCCGCAGCAGGATCTCGCCGCTGGGCGAGCACAGCACGATGTCGTCGTAGACGCTGTACTTGCGCTGGTATTCGCACAGGCGCGCCTGCATGGCGGCCTGTTCGGTCTGGCGCTGGGCCAGGGGGGCCGCGCAGAAGGCCCGCACCCGGTCGTCGGTGGCCAGGAAGCCCACGTCGGCGGTGCGCTCGTAGAGGTTGCGCACCAGGATGTCGATGGCGCAGCGTGCCTTGGCGCCCAGGTCATCGCTCAGCTGCGCCAGGGTCTCATCGGCCATCTGGGCGATCAGCCGGGCCTGCATGGACTCGAAGCGGGTGCGCGTGCCCTCCAGGATGGGCAGGATGGGCGCCGCCTCACGGGGGCAACTGATGGCGGCGCTGGACTCGATCCAGCGCCAGGTCATGCCGAGGTCGTGCAGATCCCGCTCGGCAACCAACACCCGGCGCATGTGCGCGACCAGGTCTTCAGGACAGCTCATGGCAACCCAACTTTTGGTTTGTGATTGCGCGGATTCTTGGTCCTGATCCGGCCAGCCAAACCCGTCAGTTGAACCGGAACTGCCCCCCAATCCTGGCCAGCGCCCGGCCTGTGCCACACTGGGCCATGGGCCTTCTGCGCAACACCACGGCCGACGACCGCTGCCCGCGGTGCGGCGGCGCCTTCCATTGCGGCGTGCAGGACAGCACGCCCTGCCCCTGCAGCACGCTGACGCTCAGCGCCGAGTTGCAGGCCGCGCTGCGCACGCGCTACAGCGGCTGCCTGTGCCTGGCCTGCCTGAAAGCACTGGCGGCGGGGGCCCCGCTGGAGCCGCCCGCCGCCTGAAGCCAGATCGGACCGGAACTCAGGCCGCCATCAGGCCTGGGGCGCCGGGGTGCGGATCAGGTGGTCGAAGGCCGACAGCGCCGCCTTGGCCCCCTCGCCGGTGGCGATGATGATCTGCTTGTAGGGCACGGTCGTCACGTCCCCCGCGCCATACACGCCCGGCACGCTGGTGTGGCACTTGGCGTCCACCACGATCTCGCCGAACTTGGACAGCTCCAGCGTGCCCTTGAGGAACTCGCTGTTGGGCACCAGGCCGATCTGCACGAACACGCCTTCCAGCGCCACCGTGTGCTCCTGGCCGGAGACGCGGTCCTTGTACTTCAGGCCGTTGACCTTCTGGCCGTCGCCGGTGATCTCGGTGGTCTGGGCGTTCACGTGGATCTCGACATTGGGCAGGCTCTTGAGCTTGTTCACCAGCACCGCGTCGGCCTTGAGCTGGTCCGCGAACTCCACCAGCGTGACATGGGCCACCACGCCGGCCAGGTCGATGGCCGCCTCGACGCCGGAGTTGCCGCCGCCGATCACCGCCACGCGCTTGCCCTTGAACAGCGGGCCGTCGCAGTGCGGGCAGTAGGCCACGCCCTTGGTCTTGTACTCCTGCTCGCCCGGCACGTTGACATTGCGCCAGCGCGCGCCGGTGGCCACGATCACGGTGCGGCTCTTCAGTTCAGCACCGTTGCTCAGCTTGACGGTGGCATAGCCCCCGGCCTGGGCGGCAGGCATCAGCTGGTCGACCTTCTGGTTGGCCATGATGTCCACGTCATAGACGCGCACATGGGCTTCCAGCGCGGCAGCGAACTTCGGGCCCTCGGTCTCAGGCACGGAGATGAAGTTCTCGATGCCCAGGGTGTCCAGGGTCTGGCCGCCGAAGCGCTCGGCCACGATGCCGGTGCGGATACCCTTGCGAGCGGCATAGATGGCCGCGGCCGCGCCGGCCGGGCCGCCGCCCACCACCAGCACATCGAACGGGGCCTTGGTGGAGAGCTTGGCGGCGTCGCGGGCAGCCGCGCCGGTGTCGATCTTGGCCAGGATCTCGGGCAGCTCCATGCGGCCCGAGCTGAACATCTGGCCGTTGAGGTAGACCGCCGGCACGCCCATGATCTGGCGCTCCTCGATCTCCTGCTGGAACAGGCCGCCGTCGATCGCCACATGGCGGATGCGCGGATTGAGCATGGCCATCAGGTTGAGGGCCTGCACCACGTCCGGGCAGTTGTGGCAGGTCAGGGACATGTAGGTCTCGAAGACGAAGTCGCCTTCGATGGCCTGGATCTGCTCGATCACGTCGGCCTCGACCTTGGGCGGGTGACCGCCGGCCCACAGCAGTGCCAGCAGCAGCGAGGTGAACTCGTGGCCCATGGGGATGGCGGCGAAGCGCATGCCCATGTCCGCTCCGGCGCGGGTGATCTGGAAGGAGGGACGGCGGGCGTCCTGGCCGTCGAAGCGGGCGGTGATCTTGGCCGGCGCGATGGCGGCGATCTCGCTCAGCAGGTCGCGCATCTCGGCCGAAGCCGGACGGTCGTCGAGGCTGGCGATCAGCTCGATGGGCTGGGTGATGCGCTCGAAGTAGGCCTGGAGCTGGGTCTTGATGCTGTCGTCCAACATGGCGGTGTCCTTTCTTGGCGGTGTTCAGGCGTGGTCGTTCCGACCCCGTTGAAAGCACCCGCAGGACGTGGCCGGGGACGCTTTCAACAGGGCCTGAGGGGCCCGCGCGAGGGCTGTGCGCCCTCGCGGTGGTGACGGTAGGAGGCAGGCCAGGCGCCTGCCTTGCCCTGGGTCATCAGGTGGAGATCAGATCTTGCCGACCAGATCGATCGAGGGAGCCAGGGTCTTGGCGCCTTCGTTCCACTTGGCGGGGCACACTTCGCCCGGGTGGGCGGCGGTGTACTGGGCGGCCTTCAGCTTGCGCACGGTTTCCTTGACATCGCGGGCGATCTCGTTGGAGTGCACTTCCATGGTCTTGATGATGCCGTCCGGGTTGATGATGAAGGTGCCGCGCAGGGCCAGGCCTTCTTCCGGGATGTGCACGCCGAAGGCGTTGGTCAGCTGGTGGGTGGGGTCACCGACCAGGGGGAACTTGGCCTTGCCGACAGCGGCGGAGGTCTCGTGCCACACCTTGTGCGAGAAGTGGGTGTCGGTGGTCACGATGTAGACCTCGGCACCGGCCTTCTGGAATTCGGCGTAGTTGTCGGCCGCGTCTTCGATCTCGGTCGGGCAGTTGAAGGTGAAGGCGGCCGGCATGAAGATCAGCACGGACCACTTGCCCTTCAGGGACTCGTCGGAAACGTCGATGAATTCGCCCTTGCCGCCACGGTTGACGAAGGCGGTGGTCTTGAACGGCTGGACCGGGGTGTTGATCAGGGACATGCGTTGCTCCTCTGCAGGGGTTGTTGAGGTGAAAAACGGTACAGGAGGAATGTTAGGCCGCCGTGATCATTTCGTGGATTGATTGATCGAATGTGACCAATTAGTCCGGACTATCACCCCCCTGGGCCTGGGACTGGTGCAGACGGGCATACAGCCCGCCGCGGGCCAGCAGCTCGGCATGCCGCCCCTGCTCCACCACCCGGCCCTGGTCCATCGCGACGATCCAGTCGGCCGACTCGATGGTGGACAGGCGGTGGGCGATGACCAGGGTGGTGCGGTGGCGGGCCAGCGTGCCCAGGGCCTCCTGGACCTGACGCTCGCTCTCGTTGTCCAGGGCCGAGGTGGCCTCGTCGAGGATCAGCACCGGCGCATCCTTCAGGAAGGCGCGGGCGATCGCGATGCGCTGGCGCTGGCCGCCGCTGAGGTTGATTCCGTTGTGGCCGCAGGGTGCGTCCAGCTGCTGGGGCAGACGCTCCACGAATTCCCAGGCATGGGCGGCGCGGGCGGCCTCCAGGATCTTCTCGCGCGGCAGGTCGGGCCGGCCATAGGCCATGTTGGCCGCCACCGTGTCGTCGAACAGCACGACCTGCTGGCCCACCCAGGCCAGTTGCTCGCGCCAGCTGCGCAGCTCCAGCCCCGCGATGTCGTGCGGACCGTACTGGATGGCGCCCTGCTGCGGGCTGTAGAAGCGCGCCAGCAGCTGGGCCACCGTGGTCTTGCCGCTGCCAGAGCTGCCGACGAGGGCCACCGTCTGGCCTGGCGGCAGGGTCAGGCAGAAATCCTGCAGCGCGGGCCGCTCCTGCCC